>CATYJA010000033.1:0-15677 GCA_958407545.1 uncultured Collinsella sp.
CACCGACCGCAAGAAGGCCGCCGTCCGCGCCGGTCAGGTCAACAAATAAGCGCTGGACTTTATAGCGTCTAACAAGAAAGGGCGTCGACCGTAATGGTCGGCGCCCTTTTTGGTGCAGGGGGCAGGTTCGTTTGCGCCGCCACAAAGGTGCTTGGCATCTTTGTGGCGGTTAGCTGCTAAGCGGTGGGGAGTCCCGGCGTGTTAGTCGGCTGCTGCGGCTTGAGGCGGGCGTTGCGCCAGATGATCTGGATGATGTAGCCGAGCATAAAGACAAAGGCCACGCCGCTGATGAAGCCGCCTACGAGGGGAAGCCCTGTGAGGGCGCCTGCGGCGATGCCACCCACGGCTGCCATGGCGTAGCGGTTTTGGCTGTGTCCGACCATGCGGGCGATCGCGCACCCCGCAAAGGCGTTCGACACCAATGCGATGCCGATAACGCCGCACATGAGGGCTCCGGCAAGCGATAGACCAGCGATGGAGATAATCAGCAGTAGGACGGCGGGGACGATAGCAATCGTGCCCAGAAGACCGCTCACCCACAGGGGCGTGGGGCGCTGGTGGAGCATGCCGGCGGCGCTGGCGGTCGCGCGCGGAAAGACGAGCTCGAGTAGCAGGGCGACAAAGCAGGTGGAAAGCGCCGCGGCGACGGTGCCGCCGATGGCATCGTTAACGGTGGAAGTATCCTCGTTTTCGGTGCGGTCGATCTTGAGCGCGCCGACCTCGGCTCCCGCGGCGCGCTCGGGGTCCTCGGAGACGTGCGCGTTCACGGTGCCGGTGATGTGGGCGTTCTTGCCCAGGATGAGCTTGTCGGCCCAAACCTCGACATCGCCATCGACGGTGCCATCGATGGTTACCGTGTCGCCCGCAAGCGCTGCCGACCTGGCGGAGCCGCGCAGAGCAACCGTCTCGCCCATCGCATAGAAACAGTTGGCGGTGCTACCGGTGTTGAGCACAACGTGCTGGCCGGCCACCGTGACGCTGCCATCAACCGTGGTCTTGGCGATGTCGATGGTGCGCGCCGCCAGGCGAATGGCGCCGCCTACGGTGCAGTCGCGAATCGATAGGCTCTCGCCCGCCGCGATAATATCGCGGCCGATGGAGGCATCGTCCAAGTTGAGGGCCTGGCCGGCCCAGTACAGGTCACCATCGACGCCGGACGGATTGGCGTCATTGTCGGTCGCAAGTACATTGCCTGCGGTGTCCGTGTCGGCAAATGACGCCGTGGGAAGAGCGGTGAGCGCGAGCGCGATGAGCGCGAATGCCATAAGCAGGCAGCGACGCATCTTGTGTGACGGTGCCGCCGCGGTTTGATTGAGAGCCATGGTTGATCCTTTTGTTAGGTGTTCGGCATATACCTAACAGGGTACCCAACGCGTGGGCGCTCTAAAAGAACCTCTCGGTTGCATTTCGAAAGGTCGTGCCGCGCTACCTACTTTTTGTGGTGCAAAAAGCGTGCGATGTCTTCTTCGGTGGGGCTTTTGATGTCGAAGCGCAGCGAGAGCCAGCGCAGACCCATGGTCACGACAACGCATACGACCAGCGCGGCGACATTGCTCATGATGCCGCTCATAACGAGACACACATAGCTTGTCGATCCGGCGATGGCGGCGATGGCATAAAAGTTAGTACGTTGGAAAATGCCCGGAACCACGCCCATAAAGCCGTCGCGCAACATGCCGCCGCCCACCGCGGTGAAAAAGCCCATCATGATACATACGGCCGGCGCAAAGCCATAAACCAGTGCTTTGTCCGCTCCGGTGGCGGCGTAGATGCCGACCGAGATGATGTCGAGCAATGGGATGAGTTTCTCGGGTTTGTCGACGATTGCCGGGAAAATATAGATGATGGCTGCCGTGGCAATGGAAAGCGGGAGTGCCATCGGCTGGTTGAGGATGTAGACGTTGCCCACCTGCAGCGTCATGTCGCGTAAAAGACCGCCGCCCAGGCCGCAAACCACGGCGAGCGCGACGGCGCCCACCAGGTCGAGCTTGTGCTCGCGCGCAACCAGTACACCCGAGATCGATGCAGCGACAACAGCGAACATCTCGAGCCAAAAGGGGATAGCGACCATGGCATCCGAGGCATGTGAGGTAACGGTTATAGCGGCGACGACGGGCAAGATGGGTTCCTTTGAGTTACGGGTTTGGACAATGCCCGTACATAGTACATGTTCGGCGCCGATTGCGACCCTATTGCTCGGCAAACGGTCGGGACTGGGCGCGGGCGTGGCGCTGCTGGAATGCCAGGGATCCAAAACATGTACGTCACCCTCCAAAAACGACATTTTTTGACATCTTTGGAGGCTGACGTACATGTTTGGATTGAGCTCACAGCATGAGTGAGTTAATTTACTCACATCCGGTATATTCCCCCACTTCAACGGACATAAGAGTTGGATACCGGCTCAGAGCGAGAGGCCCTCAATGGATACTCCTGTTCTCATTTCGCATAAAACCGCATGGCTTGTCCATCATGCGTCCCAGAATTTGGTTCAGTCTCTTGCGCGGCACGACTACCAGATAGGCGTACGAGGCATCTCCACCCAGCAACGCGTTGCGCGCATACGACAGGCCCTTACCGACTGCGGCATTCCGTCCGATATGCTCAAAACTATCGATATCTCGGTTGTATTCGAATTCGAGCGAATTCGCACCAAAGGCGTCATTTGCCACATTCTTGGACAAAATCTTCCCTACGAGCATATTGACGAGTTGACGCCCGGAATCTTCATCACCGACGAAGCCTTCACCTTCGTGCTCGCTGCCGAGTGGATGGATAGGATCGAATATCTCGAATATGGCTATGAAGTTTGCGGCGATTATCGCATGGGGCTCAATCCCGCCGACCCTTATACCGAGCAACCAGCCACCACCTCCAAGGATGAAATAACCGAACTGCTCGATCGGCACCTCGGCAAACCCGGTGCCACACGTGCACGGCTCGCGCTCAGGCACATCTACAATCGCTCGGCCTCGCCTATGGAGACCGCTTCGGCAATCGCCCTCTCGCTCCCAGTAAGCGACGGCGGCGTTGGCATCCGAGGTATCGAACTCAACAAACCGCTCGAGATCCCTCAACGTCTCTGGCATTGCGCCAAAGCTCGAACACTCAAAATCGATGCGCTCGTTACCTACAAGCGCAGGGAGCTCGGTATCGAATATAAGGGCGGCTTTCACGATGAGTTCGAGCGCAAGGGGGCAGATGCGGAGCGAGAGGCCGTTCTCTCCCAAATGGGATATCGAATCGTTACGCTCACTTCGGCTCAGTTCGGTAGCCAGCTCGCCTTTCATCGCGCCATGAACAACATTCGCGAAGCACTCGGCATGCCTCGCTGTACCGACACCGGGTACCAGCGAGAGCAAAACGAACTACGCAAGGCGCTTATCCGCAACTGGAAAGGCATGCGAGACGAAGAGGCACCTTCCGAATAGTGCCACTCCCGTGAGCTCAATCCAAACGTGTACGTCAGCCTTCAAAGATGTCGAAAAATGTCGGTTTTGGAGGGTGACGTACATGTTTGGGGAAGCGTGGGATCGAGACGTATTTCGATAACAAAAAAGCTCCCATTCCCGGGAGCTTTCTCAACCAAAATGGCGGAGGAGGAGGGATTCGAACCCTCGTGACCTTATACAGGCCAAACGGTTTTCGAGACCGCCGCATTCAACCACTCTGCCACCCCTCCGCGTGGGGTAAAAACAAAGCAGGCTCGAAGGCCTGCTTTGGAATTAACTGGCGGAGAGTCAGGGATTTGAACCCTGGAGACGCTTTTGACGCCTACACGATTTCCAATCGTGCTCCTTCGGCCACTCGGACAACTCTCCGTTAAATGCGAAAGTCAGTATACACGAGGAATCGCAAAGTGCAAACAGAAAAGTTGGCATTTTTTGAAACGCATGGCTTTGTGACGGGATCTAGGAGGCCAAAAACGGGCTCTGACCAGCATGGCTGCATGCAGCAAATTGTTCAAAATGGGTATTTATAAACGACGTGGCAGCAATTTTAAAAATCATTGAACGGTGTTGTGAACCACTGGTATGCATTTCGCGACCACAGCCTTGCAATTGCTGACCTGCGATTTGATTTGGTTTGTCCCCGCAGCGCCGTATCTTGTCCACGGATCCGTCAAGCATTTGGTCAGCATTTGGTTGGAAGACGCATGAAGTGCCGTGTGAGTATGGACATATGTGGAGGTCATGAGGTTGTAGCTGCATATTCTTGCAGCCTGGGAGGTTGAAAGATATTATTACCAAGTCTTTTCCTGCTTCAGGCGCACCTTCACGACCTGAAGCCACATTTGCCCAGAGGAGGTGACAATATGAAGGCTTATGAACTGCTGTTCTTTGTTGACCCGTCGCTCGACCCCGAGACTCGTCTCGCTGTTATGAAGCGTATCGATACCACGATCGCTGAGGGCGCTGGCAAGGTCGACTCCGTTGACGAGTGGGGCAAGCGCAAGCTCGCCTACGAGATCAACGACCTCACCGATGGTGACTACACCCTCATCAACTTCCACGCAGATCCTACCCAGATCGCCGAGCTTGATCGCGTCCTGCGCATCACCGACGCTGTGGTCCGCCACATGATCGTCCGTCGCGACGACCAGGAGTAAGACTGTCGTTTTGGACTGGGCTTGTGCCCCAAGAGGAAGTAGTGAGTTATGAGCATCAATCGAGTGAACATCACCGGTAACCTCACCCGCGATCCCGAGCTGCGCGCCACTGCCGGCGGAACCCAGGTTCTGTCCTTTGGCGTCGCCGTGAACGATCGTCGCCGCAACCCGCAGACTGGCGAGTGGGAGGACTATCCCAACTTTGTCGACTGCACCATGTTCGGCACGCGTGCCGAGGCCGTGAGCCGTTTCCTGGCAAAGGGAAACAAGGTTGCGATCGAGGGCAAGCTGCGCTACAGCTCTTGGGAGCGCGACGGCCAGCGCCGGAGCAAGCTTGAGGTCATCGTCGATGAGATCGAGTTTATGAGCTCCCGCGGTGGCCAGGGTGGCTACGATCAGGGCGGTTACGCCCCCGCAGCCCCTGCAGCGCCCGCACCGCGTCCTGCCGCACCGGTGGCTACGCCGCCCGCGGTCGACGTCTACGATGAGGACATCCCGTTTTAAGGGCTGTTCACCTATTTTTGAGTGAGAGGCGGCTTCGGTTCGCCGAAGTTGCCAAACGAAAGGTATTTTGACATGGCTAATGATTTTTCTGCACGTCAGCCGCGTCGTAAGTACTGCCAGTTCTGCAAGGAGAACACTGAGTTCATCGACTATAAGGACACTCAGCTTCTCCGTAAGTACATGACCGACCGTGGCAAGATCAAGCCCCGTCGCGTCACTGGCGCTTGCACGCAGCATCAGCATGACATCGCCAACGCCATCAAGCGCGCCCGCGAGATGGCTCTCCTGCCGTACACCGTCCCCGTGGTTTCCTCTCGTGGCAACCGCGACCGCGGCTAAGAAGGGAGACGCATCATGAAGGTTATTCTTCTCGATGAGATCAAGGGCAAGGGCGGCGAGGGTGACGTCGTAGAGGTCGCTCAGGGTTACGCTGAGAACTTCCTGTTCCCCAAGAAGCTCGCTGTTGCCGCCACCAAGGGCAACCTCAAGCAGCTTGACGAGCGCCGCAACAACATCGCCAAGCGCGAGGCCGTCCGTCTGGCTACCGCCAACGAGACCAAGGCTGCCTTCGAGGGCAAGACGGTCACCGTTGACGTCAAGGTCGGCGACGAGGGCATCCTCTTTGGCTCCGTTACCGCCGCTATGATCGCTGACGCCATCAAGGCCCAGCTCGGTATGGACATCGACCGCAAGCGCGTCGAGCTCGGTAAGCCCATCAAGGTTGCCGGTGCCCACACCGTTGCCATCTCGCTGTACCGCGAGATCAAGGCCGAGGTTGTCGTTCTCGTCGGCGTTACCGCCGAGGAGCTCGCTGCCGAGGCTGAGGTCGAGGAGGCCGCTGAGGTCGCCGAGGCCGAGACCGCCGAGGTCGAGACTGAGGCTGCTGCCGAGTAGCATTTGCTGCAACGCAACAATCTTGTTCTAAGAAGGGCGCTCTGGGAAACCAGGGCGCCCTTTTGTTTTTTGCGCTGAGTGAGTGTCATGGTGAACGTTGCGTCGAAGTCCTATATACAGGACCGTTCATCCGTTTGGTTCGGTGATGATTGGCGGCGCGCGGCGCGTTTTGGGACCGTGGCTGATACTATGGATGCTCGCAAGCGATATGAATGAGGATGCTCATGGCATATGACGATAGGGAGACCGGGCTGACGGTTGAGGACCGCGGCTCAAAGTTGGGTCTTCCCCAAAACCAAGATGCAGAGGCCAATGTACTGGCCGCTATGCTGCTATCGCCCGAGGTGGTCGAAGAGGCCCAGGTCGAGCTGCAGCCCGATGACTTCTACCGCCCCATTCATAAGACCATCTATACCGCGATGGTCGATATGTACAACAGCCGCATTCCCATCGACTCTATCTCGCTGATCGATTACCTGCGAAGCATCAACAAGCTCGATGCCGTGGGTGGCGAAGCGTACATTTTGGAGTTGATGGGTCAGACCCTGTCGCTCGTGAACTGGCAGCACCATGCCGCCATCGTCCGTCGCGACTCGATGCTGCGCGAGCTGATCGGCGCCACCAACGAGATTAACGCGCTGGCCTATAACGCCCCCACCGACACCAAAGAGGTCGTGGAGCTGGCCGAGAGCAAACTGCTCAAGGTCACGGCACGCGAGGTCAAGTCGAGCTACAAGACGCTGACTGAGTTTATGGTCGAGGCCTATAACGAGGCCGAGGAAGTGTGCCAGGCCGGTGGCCAGGCTGCGGGCGTGCCCACGGGCTTCCCGTCGCTCGACCGCATGCTCATGGGCTTCCGCGAGGGTCAGCTCATCATCATCGGCGCCCGTCCTGCTGTAGGTAAGACGTCGTTCGCTCTGAACCTGGCGCTCAACGCTGCCGCTGCTGGTTATACCGTCGGCTTCTTCTCGCTAGAGATGTCGGGCAAGGAAATTGCCCAGCGTCTGATTTGCGCCTACGCCATGATCTCGATCAGTGACTTCCGCATGGGCCGCATTAGCCCCGAGCAGTGGGCCAATATCAACGAGGCCACGCAGACCTTGTCCAAGCTCGATATTCTGATTGACGATACGCCCGGCACCACAGTGACCGAGATTCGCGCCAAGAGCCGCCGAATGCTCCATAACAAGGAGAAGGCAATCATCATTCTGGACTACCTGCAGCTGGTGAGTCCTCCGCCGGGACGCCGCTCCGAGAGCCGTACCGTCGAGGTTTCGGAGATGTCGCGTGGTCTGAAGATCATGGCCAAGGAGCTCAAGATCCCGCTCATCGCGCTGTCGCAGCTTTCGCGTCAGGTTGAATCCCGTACCGGCAAGCGCCCGCAGCTTTCCGACCTTCGTGAATCGGGCTCCATCGAGCAGGACGCCGATATCGTTATGTTCTTGGACCGCTCCGCCGACGAGGCCGAGGCCTCGCGCGACGATCGACCCGACGAGGGCGTCACGCGTATCGTCGTGGCCAAGAACCGTTCGGGCCCGATCGGCGACGTCGACCTGATGTTCCTGCCGGCATCCACCAAGTTCTATGAGCTTGATGGGGCACATGCCGAGGAGTAGGACAGGCGCCCGTTGCACGGGTATACTGGGAATGTTTTGTGCTTCTGCGTGCCGGCGTGGCGCGTAGACAGTCCATGAATGTAAGGAGTAAACATGCCGTCAACCGTTTTGGTCGGTGCCCAGTGGGGCGATGAGGGCAAGGGTAAGATTTGCGACCTAGTCGCCGGCGACTTCGATGCCGTCGTGCGCTACTCGGGCGGCAACAACGCCGGTCACACCATCGTCGTCAACGGCAAGAAGTACGGCCTGCACCAGGTGCCCTCCGGCATCATGTATTCCGACCACGTGTCGGTGATCGGTAACGGCTGCGTCGTCAACCCCAAGGTTGTCCTTGAGGAGATCGATATGTTCGAGGCCGACGACATCACCACCAAGAACCTCAAGATTAGCGGCAACGCGCATGTCATCATGCCGTACCACATCGATCTGGATGGCGCCTTTGAGCAGAAGCTCGGCAAGAAGAACATCGGTACCACCAAGCGCGGCATCGGTCCGTGCTATCAGGACAAGATGGCCCGCATCGGTCTGCGCATGCAGGACATGCTGGACGAGGCGCTGTTCCGCGACAAGCTGGAGACCGCTCTTGCCCGCGTGAATCCGGAGCTGGAGCTCATCTACCACCTGCCCACCTACACCGTGGATCAGATTTGCGACGAGTACCTGCCGATGGCCGAGCGTCTGCGTCCCTACATCACCGAGACGAGCCTGCTGCTCAACAACATGATTGACGAGGGCAAGGACCTGCTGTTTGAGGGCGCCCAGGCGACGCTGCTCGACATCGACCACGGTACCTATCCGTACGTGACGTCTTCCAACTGCACCGCCGGCGGCGCCATCACCGGCTCCGGCGTCGGTATGAAGAATGTCGACCGCGTGCTGGGCGTCATGAAGGCCTATATCACCCGCGTCGGTTCGGGCCCCATGCCCACCGAGCTTTCCTATGAGTCCGAGGCTGGCCACACGCTGACCGAGGAGGGCTATGAGTACGGCGTGACCACTGGTCGCCGTCGTCGTTGCGGCTGGTTTGACGGCCCTATCGCCAACTATGCCTCGCGCGTCAACGGCCTCACCGACATCGCCATGACCAAGCTCGACGTGCTTTCGGCCTTCGACACCATTAAGGTGTGCGTTGCCTATGACGTCGATGGCGAGCGTTACACGAGCGTGCCCGAGCACCAGGTGCGCTTTGAGCATGCCAAGCCCATCTACGAGGAGCTTCCTGGCTGGAAGTGCGATATCACCGGCTGCCGCAGCTTTGAGGAGCTGCCGCAGGAGGCTCAGGACTACGTGGCGTTTATCGAGGATCTGGCACACACCCGCGTGACGTTCATTGGCGTTGGCGCTGGTCGCGAGCAGATCATCAACCGATTCTGGAAGTAATCGGGACTATTTGGTTATTGCGATATACCCCTTTGCAGCCCGGACGGGCGGCCGAGGGGTATATTTGCTTGCAAAGGGCTCGCGCGGAGCGGGCCATTCATCCATAGAGGAGGCACCCTTGAAGGCGGACACTCAAACCATCGACATCCTGTTGTTGGGCAGCGGCGGCCGCGAGCATGCTTTGGCAGCTAAGCTCGCAGCATCACCGCGCGCCGGCAAGCTCTACATCGCGCCGGGCAACGGCGGCACCGCGAGCTGCGGCGAGAACGTTGTTCTCGACGACTGCGATCCTGCGGCCGTGGCGGCGTTTGCTCAGAGCCACGGATGCGGACTCGTGGTAATTGGCCCCGAGGCTCCGCTCGTGGCGGGCGTGGCCGACGCCGTGCGCGCGGCGGGTATTCCCTGCTTTGGCCCGGGTGCCGAGGGCGCCCAGATGGAGGGCTCCAAGCTGTTCTCCAAGCAGCTCATGGAGCGTGCGGGCATTCCGACGGCTGCCTATGGTTCGTTTACCGACGAGGCTTCGGCTCTCGCCTACGTGCGCGAGCAGGGCGCCCCGCTGGTCGTCAAGGCCGACGGCCTTGCCGCGGGCAAGGGCGTTATCGTGGCGACCGAACTTGAGCAGGCCGAGGAGGCCGTGCGCGAGTGCTTTGGCGGCACCTTTGGCGATGCCGGCAACACCGTGGTTATCGAGGAGATGCTCGTTGGTCCCGAGTGCTCGCTGCTGGCCTTTACCGACGGCAAGACCGTGCGCCCCATGGCCACCTCGCAGGACCACAAGCGCGCGCTTGAGGGCGACCTTGGTCCCAACACCGGCGGCATGGGTGTCTACAGCCCGGTGCCCATCGTGACTGACGAGGAGCACGCCACCATGGTGGCGGTCATGGAGCAGACCGTGGCCGAGCTCGCTGCCGAGGGTATCGACTACCGCGGCTGCCTGTACGGCGGCTTTATGCTCACCCCCGCCGGTCCCAAGGTGCTGGAGTTCAATGCCCGCTTTGGCGATCCCGAGACGCAGGTCGTGCTGCCGCGCCTTAAGAACGACCTGGTCGAGGTCATGCTGGCTTGTGCCAACTGCGAGCTCGATCAGATTGAGCTCGACTGGCGTGACGAGTGGGCCGTGGCCGTTGTCCTGACGAGCGCGGGCTACCCCGGCAGCTACGAGAAAGGAAAGGTCATCACCGGTATTGAGGATGCCGAGGCCATGGAGAACGTGACCGTGTACCATGCGGGAACTGCCGTGGTGGACGGCCAGCTCGTGACCAATGGCGGCCGCGTGCTTGCCGTGACCGCTCTGGGCGACACGTTCGAGAACGCTCGCAACCTTGCCTACGAGGCCTGCGAGAAGATTGATTTTGAGGGCAAGACCCTGCGTCGCGACATCGGCCTGCGCGCGCTGCGCGGCCGCGACGCCTGGGATGCCTAAAATCCGAGAGGAATGAGACGGATGGACGAGAAGAACGAAGAGCTCGTGGACGCGCAGATCGTCGAAGAGGACAGCCGCGTGTATGGGCACGCCGAGGGCGAGCCTGGTGGCGAGGTCGCTGACGAGCCGGCGCTGGTGCTGGGCGATGACGACCCGCACGATGCCGAGCTGCACGAGAAGATTCTTTCGGAGGAGTGCGCCTGGAAGGGCAAGATCCTCGACGTCCACCGTCTTGAGGTTGAGCTGCCCAACGGTCGCCGCAGCGCCCGCGATATCGTTCGCCATCCGGGTGCGGCGGCTGTTGTGGCACTGACCGAGAGCGGCAAGATCGTACTGGTGCGTCAGTACCGCACCGCCATCGACCGCGTGACGGTCGAGATTCCCGCCGGCAAGCTCGATCCAGGCGAGGACCCGCTCGATTGCGCCAAGCGCGAACTGCATGAGGAGACGGGCTTTAGGGCCGGTCGCATTCGCTTTTTGACGTCGATTGTCACGTCCTGCGGCTTCTGTGACGAGATCATTCACATCTACCTGGCCACCAAGCTCGAGTTCGATGCACCAAACCCCGATGATGACGAGTTTGTCAACGTGGACCTCGTGCCGCTGCACGAGCTGATCGACGCCGTGCTCGACGGCAAGATCGAAGACGCCAAGACCGTCGTAGGCGCCTTGGCCTGCGATAGCATCGCGCACCGACTAGGCGGAGCGGAGCTTTAACGAGCGGGGATGATCCCGCAGGTTTGTGTAAGTCAGCGAAAGTGCTCCATTTGAGACAAGGTGGCCTAAAAGAGGAGGGAAGCGTATGGATATACGCGACCGACGATTGAAGGCCAGATTGTCCAAATGGAGCACTTGCAGCGTCGAGACGAAACGCGGTTTGGTAAAACCGCGTAAGGTGATTATGTTTAAGAGGTTTCTTTCTTACTACAAGCCCCAGATGGGGCTTTTTGTTGCTGATACTGTTTGTGCTCTGGTGCTTGCCGCCATTGACCTGGCGTTTCCCATTATCCTGCGCAATCTGACCGGAGGGTTGTTTACCCAGGGCCAGGCTGCCATTATGCAGGCGCTCGGTATGATCGCGGTGGGCTTGGTGCTGATGTATGCCATCCGTTGCGCCTGCCGCTACTTTGTGAGCTACTGGGGCCACGTGATGGGCGCGCGTATGGAGTCCAAGATGCGCGAGGACCTGTTTGACCAGTACGAGCGCTTTAGCTTTGCATACTTCGACCGTAACAGCTCGGGCGATATGATGAGTCGCGTGGTCAACGACCTATTTGATATCTGCGAGGCAGCGCATCACGTACCCGAGTGGATCATCATCTGCGGTATCGAGATTATCGGCTCGTTTGTGATCCTCTTTACCATCGCCCCGGTGCTGGCGCTTGCCATGGCCGTGGTGACGGCGGCGTTTGCGGTCGTCATGTTTTGGCAGAACATGCGCATGCGTGAGGTCTTTAGCGACAACCGCAAAAAGATCAGCGGCATCAATGCACAGCTGCAGGATTCGCTGGCGGGCATGCGCGTGGTCAAGAGCTTTGCCAACGAGGAGACCGAACGCTCTAAGTTTCGCGCCTCGAACGATCGCTACCTTTCGTCCAAGGAGAACATGTACCACGCCATGGGCGTCTATACCGCGACGTATGGCCTGCTCTCGGGTGTGCTCTATGTGATCGTAGTGCTGCTGGGCGGCTGGCTGGTCGCCCAGGGACAGCTGCAGGCGGTCGATATGGCAACCTTCGCACTCTATATTTCGCTGTTCTGCACGCCGCTTGAGACGCTCGTCAATTCGGCCGAAACGTATCAGAAGGCTATCGCCGGCTTTAAGCGTATGGACGAGGTGCTCTCGACCGCGCCGGATATCCAGGACAAGCCGGGCGCCACGGATCTGCAGGTGACTGCCGGCGCCGTGGAGTATCACGACGTGTGCTTTAACTACGAGGATGTCGAGCTGGGCGAGGGCGATGCCGACGAGCGTCCCGTTATCGACCATATGGACCTGTCCATCAAGCCCGGGCAGACCATCGCTTTGGTTGGCCCTTCGGGCGGTGGCAAATCGACGACTTGTTCGCTGTTGCCGCGCTTTTATGACGTTGCCGCCGGATCCATTAGCATCGACGGTCAGGACGTGCGCGATGTGACGCAGCAGAGCCTGCGCCGCGCCATCGGCCTGGTGCAGCAGGATGTCTACCTGTTTGACGGAACAATCGGCGAGAACATCGCCTACGGCAAGCCGGGTGCTACGGCAGAAGAGATCGCCGAGGCCGCCCGCCGCGCCAATATCGATACCTTTATCGAATCGCTTCCACAGGGCTATGACACGGTCGTGGGCGAGCGCGGCAGCCGTCTTTCGGGCGGACAGAAGCAGCGCGTTGCCATCGCGCGCGTGTTTCTCAAGAACCCCAAGATCCTGATTTTGGACGAGGCGACGAGTGCTTTGGATAACGAGAGCGAGGAGGCGGTGCAGGCGTCGCTCGAAGAGCTGGCACGCGGCCGCACCACGATTATCATCGCCCACCGCCTTTCGACCATTAAGCATGCTGACGAGATTGCGACCGTTGAGCATGGTCGCGTTGTGGAACGTGGCACGCATGAACAGCTTCTCGCCCGTGGCGGCACCTATGCCCGTTACTATCGAATGCAGTTCGAAGGTGCGCGTGCGCACGAGCTCGACTGATTGATATGACAGGAAGTTTATGGCTGACAAGAACCCTTTGACTCCGGAAGAAGTGACGGAGTTATTCTCCGAAATCGATGCATCCGGCGTCTTGGATCCTACGCTTGCCAAAAAGCGTACCGAGCGCATGCGTGAGAAGGAGGCTGCGGCCAAGCGCGGTGATAAAGCGGCGCTAGCGCAGCTGCGCAGCGAGGACCGCGCGAGCCAGGCAAAACATATCGACCCGCTGTCCGAGGACGATCCTTCGGGCTCGCAGGTGAGCCATACCATTACGAAGACCGCGATGGCCGTGGTCATCGGTATTTTGGTGCTGATCGTGGGCATGCAGATCGGCTACGGTGTGATGCGCCGTCTGAATACCGCCAACCTGTCCGAGAGCGTTTCGGTTGATACCGTTTCTACAGCACTCAAGGGTGGACTCGAGTGGGGCAACGGCTTTACGCAGTTCCCGCTCGACTTTACCGTCGATGAAGCCGATGAGCGTACGGGCACGGTCGAGGTGACGGTGTTGGACACATCGTCTGCCAACGAGCTCGAGCTGCTGTCCAACGGGCAGATTCAGGCCGCGGCGCTTGCGACCAACGCGCTGCTCAACGACAAGATCGACCGCGTGGTGTATAACGTTCACGCCTATATCGACGAGGATAGCAACATTCAGCACGATTCCTTCTTTGGCATGTTCCCCGCGCGGGGCCACCAGAGCGCCATTTTGACGTTCGTGTGGACCAAGAGCTCATCCAACGCCACGAGTATCGACTGGAAGATGCGCATCGTGAGTATGGATGACACCATCGCCGAGCGCATTCAGAAGCAGGTGAACTCGGTGTCGTCGTTGATTGAGGACCCGGTGGTGAGCCAGACCAAGATTGACGAGGAAAAGGCCGAGCGTGACCTGGAACATCGTCTGCATGGCCGCGAGATTTTCCGCGGCGGCAAGCCCGATCGCACACCGTCCGAACTGCTGGAGCAGGACAAGAAAAAATAAGAGGCCATCATCCCGCGTGAGCCACAAGCCCCGCGGGATGATTTTTAATCCCCGTCCCAGAGAAATCATTATGCATAGAAAGTCATAATTATCATTTCGTAAACATTTCGATGAAATTAACGCCATGAGGCATGCTTGCGGTTACAATACCGCGAGGCCTAACTACACACCTTTAAGCCGGTCCTGTGAGACCGGGAAGGAGAATTATGGCGAACAACCATACCGCGGGCGCTGCCGCCCGCACCTTCGCGCCCAGCGAGCTTTGCCAGCGCATGCTGGCCAAAACCAGCAAGGGCACCTGCGGTCCCTGCATCCTGTATCTTGAGGATGGGACCATTTTTTATGGACGTGCATGCGGCGCCGAGGGCACCGCGACCGGCGAAGTCTGCTTCAACACCTCGCTCGAGGGCTACTTTGAGGTCATGACCGACCCGAGTTATGCCGGCCAAATCGTAACCATGACCTATCCGCAGATCGGCAACTACGGTATCGACGAGACCGACGTCCAGTCGGCCTTCCCCGGCGACGCCGTGCGCCCTGCGAGCGCTCCGGCTATGCGCGGCATGATCGTTCGCGACATGTGCGCCACGCCTTCTAACTGGCGCTCGGCCGTCAGCGTGCCGGAGTACCTGCGTGCACACGGCATCGTCGCTATCGAGGGCGTCGACACCCGCGCCCTGGTGCGCCACCTGCGTGACAACGGCTCCAAGATGGGCATTATCTCGACCGAGATCTTCGATGTCGACGAGCTTGCCGAGCGTCTGGCCGCAGCGCCCGCGCTGGTAGGCGAGAACCTGGTCAAGACCGTAAGTTGCCCCGCGCCTCACGAGTTTGCCGCCGTCGACCTGCCTGCCACGCATGACTTTGCGCTTTCGACTGCCGCTCCTGCCCGTCACAACGTGGTCGCCTACGACTGCGGTGTGAAGCGCGGCATTCTGGAGGGGCTGGTCCGCGCCGGCTGCGACCTTACCGTCGTGCCGTGGGACACGCCCGCGAGTGAGGTGCTCGACATGAATCCCGACGGCGTCTTTTTGTCCAATGGCCCCGGCGACCCCGACGCCGTGGTGGAGACCTACGAGCAGGTGCAGCAGCTGATCGGCAAGGTGCCGGTCTTTGGTATTTGTCTTGGTCACCAGATGATCAGCCTGGCCTGCGGCGCCCAGATGGAAAAGCTTAAGTTCGGTCACCGCGGTGGCAACCAGCCGGTTATGAACCTGGTAAGCCGCCGTGTGGAGATCACCGCGCAAAACCATGGCTTTGGCCTGCTGTTCCCCAGCTTGGGCAAGCTTGTCCCCGAGCTTTCCGGCGGCGAGACCGAGCATGCGGCCGATGGAGATCTGCGCGTCTGGGTGCGCCGCGGAATCGCGCCGGTCGTGATGAACGAGCGCTTTGGTCGCATTCGCCTGACGCACGTGAACCTCAACGACGGCACCGCCGAGGGCATCCAGCTGCTCGACGCACCGTGCTTCTCGGTCCAGTACCACCCCGAGGCCTCGCCTGGCCCCACCGATGCCCACTATCTCTTTACCGCCTTTACGCGACTCATGGACGGCGAGGAGAACTACCTGGACATCGACACCGCGAAGGACCGC
>CATYJA010000034.1:0-15465 GCA_958407545.1 uncultured Collinsella sp.
TTGCGGACTTGTTCTCCTCGTCGATCATCGACGGTTCACCTTCATGACCACGTCGCCAATCTGGACTTCGTCGCCCTCACGCAGCGTCGCGGGCTCCACGAGCTGGCGGCCGTTGACGAGCGTGCCGTTAAGTGAGTTGAGGTCCTCGATGATGAGCGCCGGGCCCTGCAGCGAAAAGCGCGCGTGCGAGGCCGAAACGAACGGTTCGTTGATGCAGATGTCCGAAGATGGCGAGCGACCGACGATGACGGGGCCGAGCATGTCTACGTGGATGCCGCGGATACCGCGCGGACCCTTGTCCACATCGATCGTCCAGATAGCCGAGTCGCGGCGCTGTCCACGCACAAGTCCCACGCCGGTCTTCATGACGGCGAACAAGAAGATATAGAGCAGGGCGACCAGGACGATGCGGCCTGCAAAAAGGACGATATCGATGTTCATAAGCGACTATCCCCTAAATTCAAAGGTGCTCAGGCCAAACGTCAGCAGATCGCCGTTGCGCAGCGGGCAGCGCGTAATGCGGCGGTTGTTGACGAGCGTGCCGTTGGTGGAATTGAGGTCCTCGATCGACCAATCCGAGCCCGTAAAGGTGAGCTGGGCGTGGCGGCGCGACACGTTGGGGTCGCGCAGGGCAATGTCGGAAACTGAGCGCTCGCGACCGATGGTCACCTGTGCGGAGGTGATGCTATGGCTCTCGCCGCTCACGACGTCGACGAGCTGGGCGAGCGGGCGCTGCGGGGCGCGAGTGCTCGCCATGTTGGAGGCGATGCCGGCTGCGGCGCCTAGGCCCACGGCGGCACCGGTCGCGGCGGCTCCGCCCATGCCGGCAAGCGCGTCGCGCGAGACGGTCTGCGGCACCGGGATGGGAGCGGCGGGGTCGGGGACGCTGGGCGCGAAGGGATCTGCTACGGCAAGCGGGTCGGGGGCGGCGGCGCGAGGCGTCGGCTGCTGCTGGGGCATGGCGGCGGGGCGCTGCTGCTGCGGGGCAGCAAACTGCTGCTGGCCGGCGCGCGGGGCGCTGGCGGCACGGCTTGCCGCGGAGTTGTTCTGGCCCAGGCCGTTTTGATAGGCGCGCTCTTCTTCGTACAGGCGGCCGAGCGTGGGGGCATCGACGTTCTCGGCAAAGACCGAGAACTTGCCGGCGCGCAGCTGCGGATCGATCATAAAGCGCACGAGGGGCTCGCCGACAAAGACATAGCGGCGCTTTTCGGCCTGCGCCTTCACAAACTCGCGGACTTCGCGCGAAAGCTCGGGGTAGAACGGGGCGAGCATGGGATCGTCGTCGGCGGCGATAAGGATGGTATAGAGTGCCGGCGCCGTGTTGACGCCGTTGATCACCAGAGTCTGATCCTCCATGTCGCGAGCGGCCTGCTTGGCAAGCTTCTTAAAGGAGAACGGGGCACGGGTGGCACCGAAGATGCCGGCCACGTGGTCCTCGAAGATGTTCAGGAAGTTCACGAAAGATCACTCTCCGTATAGGTTCTTTGGTATCCGAGCAAATATAGGCATATCCCAACGATTATAGAGGATAGGGTTCCCGCAACCGCCGCCTTGGCGACGACCGCGGCTGCAAGGCTGGCAATTTCCATATGGTGTGCAAGACAGGACGCCGCTGCGCAGCCGATGCCGGTGACAGCGATGGCGGCGATTGCGGCAAGGTTTGAGCCCTGATCGGCACGCTTGGCATGGGCATTGAGCAGCGCAGATGACGCTGCGGCAGTTGCCGCGACCAGCACAAAGGCAGCCCAAAGGAGCGGGTCTCCCAGCGCTGCGGCAACGTTACCGAGCCCCAGCACGCCTCCGGCTGAAAGCGCGACCGTGGCCAGACGGGCAAAAAGCGCGCCCATACCCGTTGCCGCGGCGGCGCTTGCCGGGCCGAGCCAAAATGACGCGACGCCGGCGGCGACCCCAGCTGCCAGGAAGGTATTGCCGGTCAGACAGCCAAGCGCGAGTGCACAGGTGAGTGCGGCGCTTGCGGCAGCCTCGGTACGACCCCAGGCGATCCACCAACCGGACATGGCGGCGGCAAAGATCACCGCGACGGGCAGCATCGACAGGATGCCCTGTGCCTGCATGGTGGCGTTGGCCATGAGCACCAAAAAGCCCACAGCCGAGATGGCCGAGCCGATCTGGGGGGCCAGGCCAGCCGCCGCTCCGATCGCGATAGCCGCAATGACCAGGCCGGGAAGCGCCGCGACCCCGGCCGTTTGCATCAGCAAAAAGCTAAAGGTGCCGCACGTTAGCGCCGAGATAGTGCGCATGGTGTAGTCGCGCGCATGGCTCCAGCGCGTGCCCGCCCAGCCGAGTGCGGGGTCGACCTCGATGGAGTCGTCCTCGTAGTGCGACGGCTCGATATCGTCGAGCTCCTGCTCGTCATCCGAAAGTTCGCCAACCATTTGCTCCAGGCTGCGACGGCCGTCGCGCACGCTGCCCAGACCGGCAAGGAGCTGGTCGCAAAATGTCTCGACGCTGCTGGGGCGGTCCTGCGGCATGGGGGAGAGCGCGCTCATGAGCGCGGCCTCGGCTCCCGGGGGAAAGTGTGGTATCAGCTCGCTGGGATAGGTGGCGCCGCCGATGATGCGGTCGAGCGAGTCGGCGGGCGTGGCCGCCATAAAGGGAGCGCTGCCGCACAGGCCCTCGTAGATCACACAGGCGAGGGCAAAGATATCGGCGCGCTCATCGACCGTGCCGGTCTCGATATCGAGCTGCTCGGGCGGCATGTAGCCGATGGTGCCGCCGCGCGAGCCGCCAAAGCCACCGGCGGACGACAGTCGCGCCATGCCAAAGTCGGTGAGCTTTACATTGCCCGAGTGGTCGATGAGCACGTTGGCGGGCTTAATGTCCAGGTGGAGCACGCCATTACTATGGGCGAAGGTGAGCGCCTGGCCCAGGGCATCGGCAATGGCCGCGGCCTCGTCAAAGGTAAGTGAGTGGCCGTCCACGCGATGCAAAAATTCGGCCAGCGACATGCCATCGACATATTCCATAACCAGGTAGGCATAGGCTGTGTCGTGCGTAAAGTCGATGACCTGCACGATATTTGGATGTTGAAGCATGGCGGCGGTGTGCGCCTCGCGCAGGACATCCATGATGTCGCTGGCGGGCATGCCGGCACCGTTGATAAGGGGGATGCGCTTAATGGCGACGCGGCGGCGCAGGTGCGTGTCGCGGCAGATCTCGATGGAGCCAAAACCGCCGGTCGCAAGTGTCTCGAGCGGCTGGTACCGCTTGAGCAGCTCGCGAGAGCTGGTGCCCTCCAAAGGAACGTCCGGCGAGAACCGGGCGGTATGTTGCGAGAAAAGCGGCATGGCCAACCCTCGTGCGTTTAAAGTTCGTTTGCGAGCGGCGGGCGCGGGGCCGAGCCATTCGCGGTGGCATAGATGCTGCTAGTGTAGCACGCTCGGGCGGATGGCGAGGATAACGGGATGCGAGGCTGCCTGTCTGTCTTGGCCTTAGCGCTTCTTCTTGTTCTTCTTCTGCTTGCGCTGCTTGCCCTTGGTCTCCTGGGGCTTGTCGCCCTGCTTGGCCTCGGCGGCGGCCTTCTCGGCCTTCATTTTCTTCTTCTTGGTCTCGATGCGGAGTTTTTTGTTGATGCGGGCCTTGAGGAAGGGGCCGAACTGCTCGGCATCGCCACGGACGAAGGTGTCCTTGGGGATCGTCACGCCCTGGTCGGCGAACATGGCCACAAAGATGCGCTCGCCGTCGAGTACGTGGTCGAGCTTGTCAAACGGGAAGAACTGTGACTTACCGCTCTTGCCCCAAACCATCAGGCCGTCCTCGTTGGCGGCGACGCGGCGATAGCGGCCACCCATTGACTCGTCGGCCTCAACGGCGTCGATAAAGTCGCGGGCGAGGGTGTGGTGCAGGTTTTTGCTCCACCAGGCCAAAAAGGCGCCGAATACGATCAGGACGACGCCAAACTTGATCCAGTTGCCGCCGGCCACCAGCATGCCGATGCCGATGAGCGCGGCAATTGCCGCGGCGACATACAGCGAGCCGCGACGCCTGGGCGAGGCGACCAGACGGGCGAAGTCGGTGACCAGGTCGTTTTCGTACTGGTACTCGTTGAGGTACAGGATGCCGTCGTCGGCTGCGGCCTGCTTCTCGAGCGCGACCTCGACCTGGTCGGCTGCTTCGGAGGGAACGAGGTTGCTCTCTGCGTCTGCCATGCTCTTTGGACTCCTATCGCGGCGGGCTCGCCGTACGGGTTATTATGAATGCAGTATGCCGTGCGACCGCTTGGCCGTCGCGGCAACAAGACTCAGTATACCCGGGGGAGCACCCATGGAATCGTTGTACCGAAAGTATCGCCCGCTCACCTTCGACTCTGTGGTGGGCCAGCAGCATATCGTCTCGACGCTCGAGCACGCCATCACCGAGGGGCGCCTGTCCCACGCCTACCTGTTCTGCGGACCGCGCGGCACGGGCAAGACCACCATGGCGCGCATTCTGGCCAAGGCACTGCTGTGCCGCAATGCCGAGGCGGCGCGCGCCGAGGGTGCAAGCGGCTGCATGCCCGACGGCACTTGCGAGGAGTGCGAGCTCATCGCCGAGGGCAACCACCCGGATGTCTACGAGCTCGATGCTGCAAGCCGTACCGGCGTGGACAACGTGCGCGAGGAGATCATCAACTCCGTCAACTTTGCCCCGGTGCGCGGCAAGTACAAGATCTATATCATCGACGAGGTCCACATGCTCACGACGGCGGCGTTCAACGCGCTGCTCAAGACGCTCGAGGAGCCGCCGGCGCACGTGATCTTTGTGCTGTGCACTACCGACCCGCAAAAGATTCTGGAGACCATCCTCTCGCGCTGCCAGCGCTTCGATTTCCACCGCATCGGCAACGAGGATATCGAGCATCGCCTGGCATACGTGTGCGAGCAGGAGGGCTTCGATTACGACGACGAGGCGCTGGCTATCGTGGCGCGCCATGCCAAGGGCGGCATGCGCGACGCGCTCTCCACGCTGGAGCAGCTGAGCGTTTTTGGCAACGGCGCCGTGCATGCGGACGATGCCCGCTCGCTTTTGGGCGAGGTTTCGGACCAGATCCTGGGCGAGTTTGCCCGCGCCATCGCCGAACGTGATATTGCTGAACTCTATGGGCTCATTCGTGCACAGGTCGAGGAAGGAAACGACCTGCTGGAGCTGACGCGCGACCTGGTGGCGCACGTGCGCGACGTGTATGTTGCCTGCGTTGCCGGTGCCCGTGCCGAGTTGTTTGAGGGCGGTGCTGAGCAGGCCGAGGCGCTTGCTGCCGAGGCCGCTGCCTTTGGCGAGCATCCTGCCGACCGCCTGGCCCGTGTGCTGACAGTGCTCGACGATGCCGCACTGGAGATGAGGGGCGCGAGCGACGTGCGCCTGGTGCTCGAGATTGCCTGCACGCGTCTGGCGCGTCCCGAGGCCGATTTGACGATTGAGGCATTGGCTGAGCGCGTAGCTCGCTTGGAGGCCATGGTTGCCAACGCCGCCGTTCCGGCGAGCGTGGCTGCTGCTCAAGCGAGTGCGCCTGCTGCATCCGCACCCGCTGTCCAGCAGCCGACGCTGATCTCGGGTGCCCGAGCCGCTACTCCTGCGGCGACCGCTGCCCCCGCTGCTACGTCTGCGCGCCAGGGCGGTATGCCTTGGGACCGTGGTGCTGCCGCTCCGGCGGCTCAGCCTGCGTCCCGTTCTGCGTCCGTGTCAGTCTCCAAGCCTGCAGCGCCTGCGCCTCAGCCCGTTGCGGCCCCCGCGCCTGCCACCGCTCCGGCACCTAAGCCCCAGCCCAACAATGCCGCCCAGGTTGCCGCCGCCGGTGCTGCCGAGACGCCCGCGGTCGAGGATGCCGGAGAGCTGCAGCGCAAATGGGCCGAGGTTGTCGAGCGTGTCAAGGCGCGTCAGGCTTCCTACGCAGGGCTTTTGCTCAACGCCCGCGCCACGGCCGACGACGGCTCCAAGCTCACCGTCTCGTTCCCTGCGGGCTCGACCTTTGCCATCAAGATGCTCGGTCGCGCCGATACACAGTCGGTGGTCCTGCCGACGGTCTGCGCAGTCTTCGGTCGTCGTGCCGTCGACTATGTCCTGGATGGGGGTGGCACGCCGGCTCCTCAACATGAGGAGCATTCTCCATCTGCACGGGCTGCGGCATTTGCGGACCCGCAACCCGTGTCCTCGGCGGCCCCTGCATCCTCGAGCGCCAGCGCGACGCAGCCAAAAGCGGCACCGGTAGCGGCACCGACCCCGTCGGCGCTTGAACCCGCTGTGCCCAAACCGGCTGCTCCGGCTCCCGAGCCCAAGTCGTCTGACCTGGGCAAAGCCCCCTGGCTACGCTCCGACAACCCCGCCGGCGCTCCTGCCACGGGTAAGCTCCCGACCGAGCCCGCGCCCCGAGCGCCCGAGCGCGCGTCCGCTCCCAAGACTCAGCCGTCTGCGCAGGCTGCGCCGTGGGAATCCGAGCAGGTACCCTACGACGACGCCATGGTCGGCGGCTTTGCTGCCGATACTGGCGGGGACGATCTTCCTCCGTTCGACGTGCCGGGTGCGACGCCCGCGCCCAAGTCCGCTGTAGCTGCCCCCAAAGAGGAGGACGCTCCTGCAGCTCCCTGGGAGTCCAACCCCGGCGCCGGCAGCCCTTTCGGCCACCAGGGCGCAGCCCCGAGCATCCCGCAGACCGAGGACGAGGCCAAAGACCTCATCCGCAGCGTCTTCGGTCAGGCCACCATCTTCAAGCCGGTTGAGTAACCGTGCGGAAGGGCATATACGTCGAATTGTGCAACCTTGCATAATTCGACCTTGCATAATCTTGGGGGCGCATCACGCTCCAGGACATGTATATCGACTGAGGTAACACGTCCGCCCCGCTCGCTGGCCTCGCGCCGTGGTACGATTTTTGAGTTTGAAAGTCCCGCCGCGTCTCGGCTGCCCTTGCAGCTTGTCGCGCGGCCGCACGTAAAGGAGCCATCATGGCCGGTATGAACATGCAGCAGATGATGAAGCAGGCTCGCAAGATGCAGGAGCAGCTTGCCGCCGCGCAGGAGAACCTCAAGTCCCAGACCGTCGACGCCTCTGCCGGCGGCGGCATGGTCAAGGTGACCGTTAACGGCGAGATGGAGCTCGTCAACCTCACCATCGATCCCGATGCCCTCGATCCCGAGGACGTCGATATGCTGCAGGACATGATCATGGCTGCCGTCAACGAGGCCGTCCGCGGCGTCAACGAGCTCGCCAACAAGCAGATGGGCGCCATCACCGGCGGCCTCAACATCCCGGGCATGCCGTTCTAAGACACGCATATATATGAGTGCGAATCACAGTCTGCAAAAACTGCTCGATGAGCTGGGCCGTCTGCCGGGCATTGGTCCCAAGTCGGCTCAGCGCATCGCCTATTACCTGCTCGAGGCCGATGCCGAGGAGGCCCGCCGCCTGGCCGAGGCCATCCTGGAGGTCAAGCAAGAGGTCCACTTTTGCAGCCGTTGCTTTAACTACGCCACGGCCGACGAGTGCTCCATCTGCCAGGACCCGATGCGCGATACCACTCGTATTTGCGTGGTGGGCGAGCCGCGCGACGTCCAGGCGATCGAGCGCACGGGCAGCTACCACGGCCTGTACCATGTGCTGGGCGGCGTGATCAGCCCCATGGACAAGATTGGTCCCGAGCAGTTGCACATCCGCGAGCTGCTGGCGCGTCTGGGTCACGAGGATATCCATGAGGTCATCATCGCCACCAACCCCAACATCGAGGGCGAGACCACGGCGAGCTATCTGGCCCGTACCATCAAGCCGTTGGGCGTCGAGGTGTCGCGTCTGGCAAGCGGCCTTCCCGTGGGCGGCGACTTGGAGTATGCCGACGAGCTTACGCTTGGCCGCGCCATCGAGGCCCGTCGCGCGATTTAGGCGGCGAGCCTGCTCCTGCCGTATGTTTTCCTCGCGATGCACGGGGTAGTCATAATTTCCCCGTGCGACTGTGAGTTTGTTGTGCAACAAAGATGCTTCGTATCCGCTTATCGCATGGATGCTTCCGCTCGCATCCTTAATTTGCCCATTCGTTGCGCAACCTTTTGGGTTCGCTGATACACTCAAATATGGATTTGAATGAATGCGCCGCTTCTGAGCGGCGTGTTTTTCTTGGAGGAGAACGCATGCGGCCCGGTGGCACTCAGACAAAGCGCGGCGCCGCGGTGCGCATGCGACGCCGACTGGGCTTGGCGCCGCGGGCGTACGTGCTGCTGTCGTGCTCGCTGGTGCTGGTCATGGCTGGCGTTTCTGCCTATGGCATGACCGTGCCGTCCATGATGCAGGCGCATGCCGCACGCGAACCGCGCGTGGGGCATGAGGTCAAAAGTGATCTGGGTACCACGACTGGATATGCTTGGGCAAGTGTGGTCGCGCATATTGTGTTTGGCACCGACGATGCGGACGGCGCCGAGGCCCCGGACAACGAAGTCACGCTTGCCAATGGCAAAACCATCGTGCTCACCAACACCAAGATCATCGATCGGTTGTCCAACAATAGCGTGGCGGCAACGGTGAATAAGGTCGAGCAGCAGAAGGAGCAGGACGCCCAGCAGTCCGGAAAGCCCGGTAGCTCGGATACTTCTGGCTCCGGCTCGTATTCATCGAGTTCGGGCGGCGGCTCTGGGTCGGGTTCCTCTACCGGAGGGTCTGGAAACGGCGGCTCGACGGGCGGCAACACTGACAACGATGCAAACTCCGGTGGCCTTTCCGCTGCTGAGGAAGAGAGCATTCACAGTTGGCTTGTGAACAAGTACAACATGCTCGACGGCTATGTTTCTCGTGCCAATGACGTGGTCTCGACCTATAACTCTACGGGAGATCCCAGGCCGTGCGACAGCCTGGTCGGGGAGATGTTTGTCATTCGAGCCGAGTTCGGTCGTCAGACATTCTCGCCCCGGTCAAAGTGGTATCAGCAGTATGCCAATCTGTGGGGCTGTTACACCAACCTATGTCAATGGGTCGGCCATTACGGCGATGATGACGTCGCGCTCGGTAACTTCAACAATAACGTGGCGGCGCTTGCCCTATGATGACCGATCTTGCATCCACCACACCACAATCGCTCGGTCGCGATCCCATGGTCGGCCTGCGCCTGGCGCGTGTCGACGGGTTTGAGCCGGCCATTGTGCTCGGTCAGGACGAACTGCCTGCCTATCTGCGTCGTTTTACGATGCTATTTGCCGACGATGCCACCATGCGCCGTGGCGGTATCGGCCGCGTGACGCGTGCCGTCAACGCCCAAGGCGAGGCCGTGGCGCTCAAGCAGCTCATCTTGCCGACGCGCGATGAGTTCGACGACGATGCCGCTCACGAGGCGCTGGTCGCCAAGTTCAAGGCGGCGTTTCGCGAGGAATACGAATGCCATCGCGCCCTTTCGGGCCTTAAGGGCTTTCCCCGCCTCTATGGCTGGGGCGAGGTCGACGGTGTGCCTGCAATTGTCATGGAATGGGTCGAGGGCGAGACGCTTGCCCGCTTGCGCTCGCGACTCGCCGTGGACGATGCCGGACGCCTGTCGCCGCTTGTGGCGGCGCGTCTGGGTCGCGACCTGTTCGATCTGCTCTGCCGTATGAGCCTGGTGGGCGAGGGCTTTGTCCATCGCGATATCTCGCCCGCTAATATTATGGTGCGCACGGCGCGTCTACCGCTTGACCGGCAGCTTGCCGAGGGCACCTTTGACCTGTGCCTGATCGACTTTGGCTCGTCGCTGGCGCTTGAGCCTGCGTCGGCCGTGGCCGGTACCGGCGGCAAGGCGTCGTTTACGGAGCGTTATGCCACGCTGCGTCGCGCGACGGTTGCCTATGCCCCGCCCGAGATGCTCACCGACGATATTCCCGACCTGCGCGCTTTGCGTATGTCGCCGGCGATCGACGTCTATGCCGCGGCAAGCACGGTTTACGAGCTCATTGCCGGCGTCGCGCCATACGAAGCCGCGCCGGGCACTTCGGGCGCCTCGGGTTCGCGCAAAAGGACGCGCGACATCGCGAGCCCCTACCGTCTCAAAATGGACACGCGGCCCGACTATCCCATTGGTGCCCATGCGCCCGGTTGTGATTTGACTCAGCTGCTTCGTCGTGAGCCCGATGTGGCGCTCGCCGCGGCCGAGCAGGCCCAGCAGCTAGGGCTTGAGCCGGATTCCGAAGAGCTACGCGATGCGCTGGCGTTTGTCGATGCCCAGCTGTTCGACGTGGTGATGGCCTGTCTGTCCAGCCATCAAAAAGATCGTCCCGAGCCGGCGGCGGTCGAGGCGGCGCTCTCGGCGTTTTGTGACCACTATGCGCAAAATGTCGGTCGTTCGCTCCGCGGCGAGCCGCTCACGCCGTGCCCCATGGATGCGTCTGGCCGCGCGGTTCGTCGCGCGCTGATGGTCGGCGCGACGGTCGTCTGTGGCGTGGTTTGGGCTGTGGTCGTGGTTTCGGCCGCGCTGCTGGCGTCGGGCGCCCGCGTGACGGCGACTTTGGGATCGCTCGTGTGGTCTGGGACGCTACCGGGTATTATTGCCGCACTGGCGTTGGCGCTGCCAGGCATAGCCGGCGTTACCGCGGGGGCACTTGCGCGCAATCGGCGCTCGGGGTTCCTGCAGGGTGTGCTTGCGCTTTCTGCCTGCGAGGTTCCAGTACTGGTTGTGGCTGCATGTAGCGTATTTTCCCAACGCGCCGTGATGGGCGGCCTTGTTGTCGCTCTGGTTGCAACCTATACGCTTACGTGGTTTTTGCTTGCGATGGGCTTTGCCTTTGAACTTCCCGTTTCGGCACCGCGACGCACAAAAGCCCAGATGGCGACTCCGCTTGCCGGTGGAGCCGCAGCTGCCCGTACTTTTGGCGGACCTGTCGAAGTATCGTCCGATTCTATTTCTACGACCAAGGAGGCCTAGGTCATGGCATCTCAAGTTGAGCTCACCCCATGCGGGGCCATGTTTGACATCTTTAAGCGCGCGGCGCATCTGAGCCATATCGAGCTGTGCGGCTTGGTGCTTTCGTCCCGTCCGCTTGCCGACGGCCGCAGCCCGCAGAGCCGGGCCGCCGATCGCTCTTGGGTTTCCCGCTTTATCGTTCGCGCGCCGGTCGGCACGCTTCAGCAGCGCTACTTTGCCGAATACGGTACCTCGGCTGCGCGTATTATGTCGCAACTGGCCCTGCGCCAGCGAAATCCCATAGACTCCACGGCTGTGATCAATATGGTGTGCGGTCCTGCAGGTGAACCGATGGTACGCGCGCTCGAAGAGTGCCACCAGGACACGAATCTCTATCGCAACGCGCTCGATCGCCTGTCCCAGGCGGCAGAACTCATGCCTGCCGAGCGCGCCGAGGCCGTGCTGGTGCTGTTTGTCGCCGTCGGCTGTTCGGCGGATGTGCGGTCCTCGGTGAACTATGCCATCGACTACGCGCACGCGACCTGTGGCGGAGGCACCTCCACGCCGCGTTCGCTTGGCATGTCGATGACCGCGGGCGAACGCGAACCCGCCCCGGCGCACCCCTTGGGCTTGCTGCGCGTACAAAACAGTTTTGTCGTGAGCGCCCCGCGCTGGATTCAGCCGAGCGAGCAGGGTGTTGAGATTGGCGCGCTGGCCACTGGTGAGGGCGATATTACCGACGTCGGCGACGATGTCTCGGCCCGCCATGCTCATATCTGGTGCGATGCTCAAAATATCTGGCACGTCGAGGACTTGTCGTCCACCAACGGAACCGTGGTGGTAAACGGGGCCACGCGCGTCTGCATTCAGGTCGAGCCCGGCCGTTCCGCCCAACTCAATCCCGGCGACGAGCTCAAGCTCGGCGAATCCACTACCTACGCCATCCTCTTCGGTGCTCTCTAGCCGGCAGATAGGGACGTTTCTTTTCTGCCGGCACTTGGGGACACTCCTCGGCGCGCCAGAGCCAGTCGCCCGGGGATGGAGGGGCCATTTTGGCCCTTGGCGGTCAGTCGGGGCGAAACTAGAAGATCTTTCCGATTCGCGGCTGTTCATGCTTGTAGAGCATCTAAAACAATAGGATGTTATTCTGGAATATGCCGGGTGCGTGAACTTGCCTGTCTTAGCCTTAATAAGGTATAGGGGAGTTTGGCTCAGGGGTTCCGTCTTGTTCTTCAGCGCAGTATTGTGGGACAGATTTGCTGAGATTGGCGCCTTACACCGCAGAGCGCACGGAAGGCTCTCGATTTGTGTTCTGGCCCCAGAATACAGGGCCTGATACTTACCAACTGTGGCATGGATGTAACATCTGTAGAAATCAACCCTTTTGTTGTCGACCTTTGTAAGAAAAACACTGCCATCAACTCTTTGGATGACGAAACTAGGGTGCTTGAGGGGAGCCTTTACTCCCCTCTGAGAGATGACTCATGTTTTTCGCTTGTCGTTGTGAATCCTCCGTTACTGCCGATTCCGGATGAGATTCCTTATCCCTTCGTTTGAGATGGAGGACAATCGGGTCTGGATAAAACACTTCGTATTCTTAAGGGTGGCGATACGCATTTAGAGAAAAACGGTAAATACTGCTAATAGGGGTGACGACGATGGTGCAGGGGCGACCCGCGATGCTCTCATCAATACGTCGGATACTTGGGAAATCAGGTCTAGATGCATGTATGATGATGCTGTGTGGCTATTCAATTAATCCGCGTTCCGAATGGGTGCAGGGTATAGCTGCGACATCGTATGCTTTTGACCCGGCGCGATACTCAGATATTTCTGAGGCGGTTGACGAAGTTTATACGCACTATGCCGCGCAAGGCGTTTCGGAAGTTTGCACATCTACGTTACGGGCTTAGGTTTCTTCAAGCGAGCAGGCCGGTTGCGTTATTTCGAGCGATTTTTCTAGTCTAGACGACAAAAGGCAAAGGATTTGATGGGTATAAAACGCGGACGTTTGTGGGCGGATGCTCAAATCTATTGTGGCAATCGGGCGGTTGAAAAAGATATTTCAACCGCCCGATTGCCAGGTTCGTCGGAGGAGATGTCCGATTCCGACTCTCTTGTAGGAAGAGCTTGAGATCGTATTGGCCCAAGGCAATCTTAAAGCAGTCTCATTGGCAAATCTTCGCTCCTGTTGTGTTGAGGTGTAAGGTATCAGTGATTGATGTTTTGTGGCGGGTAGATTGGGGCCTTCCTTGATTCGATGCGTTCTCTCGAGGTTCATCAGAGCAAAAGGGGCTTTCGTCTTCATTGCTATCACGGTGATTGGAACCGCTCTCTCCTATGCCATGCCATACGTGAACGGGAAATTCTTAGATTTTCTTCTCGGTAACCGCAGCGAAAGAGACGCCGTACTCTTCGCGCTCCTGGTTGCGTCAATAGGAGTTTTCTCCACCCTCTTTACTTATTTTGCAGGAACACTTTCCATTCGCATAACCACGAGACTTTCCTTTGATCTTCTCAGGGAGGCCGTCTTGCGTTTTGAAAGAGACGATTACTTGGTGAGTCGGACCATCGATCCAGCCTATACAACGCAACGGATTATTTCCGACTCCAGCGTGGTCTCATCCTTCGTTTTGGCGAATTTTATCAGTGCGCCGCTGTCCATTGTAGCCATTCCCATCGTATTGCTTATCATATGGTCAATTGATTCAACTCTCGCGGTGTTTTCCATCATTCTCCTCATCGTGTATTTCTGTGTAATTACTGGGTTGAGGAAACTTTTGTATAGGGTCACGTATGAGAAGAAAGAGGCGGACAGCGCCTTTTACGCCGCAATTGCATCGCAGCTTAATCAGATTCTCAACATTCAACTGACATCTTCGTACGGCAAGAGCGAACAAGCGCTCGACGCTGGGTTTAAGAGCTATTTTCCCAAAGTTTTGCGCTCCGGAAAGCTATCATATTCTCTGACATCGCTCGATGGTCTTTTCGCAGCGTTGTTTCAAGCGGTGATACTTGTTGTTTCCGGAGTACGAATCATTAACGGAACTATGTCAATAGGCGAGTACACTATCATCGGTACATACTTCGCGGTTCTCTTTAAGACTTTGAAAAGTATGATGTCATTGTTCAAATCCTATCAAGATGCCAAAGCATCATGGGATAGGACGGCTATCGCGACGAGAGAAAAGGAGAGATCGGGGTGGAATCGGACCGATTTAGCTAAACTCGATGAAATAAATGACATTTCGGTATCTGATTTGGAATTCTCGGTTGCCCTTCCAGACGGATCTGTCCGAGAGGTCCTCGGCGGGTTTTCTTTCAAGTTTTCCGGTCCTGGTACATATTGCATAGTTGGGGAAAACGGAAGAGGCAAGACGTCACTTCTTTACTTGATGCTCGGGCTATACTCATCGAAAGGCAAAGTAAAATACAACGGCGTGCCAATCGAAGAATGCGACTTGGATTACATACGTGCGAGAGAGATATCGTGCTGCCCACAGTCGTGCTTCGCGCCGGACGAAACGGTGAAAGAGCTGTTAGAGTATTTCGACACGCCCTTTTCTTCCTATCACCGGGGTGTAGATGGCCTACTTTCGTTGGAAAACAGCGTGAAGGAGTTGCTCGGGAAACGTTGCTCCGCGCTTTCGGGCGGTGAGCTGCGCCGAGTGTACTTATGGTCGGCGATTTCACGCAAGTCGTCAGTTTTGGTACTCGACGAGCCCACGACTGGGTTAGACGCTGTAAGCCGCGCCGAGCTTGCGGCCTATGTTAAGCGCAACAAGCAAAGCCAGCTGATCATCGTTGTCTCTCACGATGACGAGATGGTCGGCGCGGTAGAAGGGGTAGTGGATTTAGGCAGCATGTACCAGGGTAAATGATGACAAGTGTAGTGCTACCCAACTGGCAGAGATAACAAAAAGGCGATGCAGATGCACGTAGCATTCAGGCGGTTCGGACTCGGTGCCTTCACGCCATCGCAACGCTTTCAGATATAGTTCTCGTTCTCTTACTAAAGGAAACTTTAGTCTACGTCATCTTGTCGAGACAGAGGTGAAGCGAAGTGTTGTCGCGACGTATCTTATTCCAGGTGGCTCAGTATCAGCGTGAGAATCGCACCAAAGTGTACTTACGATTCTCGTGTCCCACGGACAACATGAGCTGAGCATTGAGGTTCCACCCTTTGCTGCAACTACACGGGGTTGGACGGCAATGAATATGCCGGGCCGCATACCACGCGCAGCGGGGGTCCATGTCCCAGTATGTTGCCTACAGCAGCCTCGATGTCCACGCACACATCATCTCTGCCTTCGCGTTCAATCCATTTGCCGGAGAGTGCGAGGGTTGCCAGGCCGTAGAATTCGAGCCGAACAAATGAAATGCGGTATCAGCGCATAGGATTAAACTGACGATTGCTTTGCACTGAGAATACGCTTGGAAAGCCGCTATGGGTGGCGGCCCGGGTTAAATAGAGAAGCCCGTCCGATCACTTTCATGTGGCGAACGGTCGGGCTTCTTATTCCACTTGCCAATGCTCGGCTCATATTGGAAGAAAGCTACGCTAATGTTTGGGTTGATTTCCGATCTCAGCCGAACACATTGAGCTGATGGCTCGCTCCCGCAGT
>CATYJA010000035.1:0-14866 GCA_958407545.1 uncultured Collinsella sp.
AGCACAACCTTGCCAAGGTTGGGGTCGCGGGTTCGAGCCCCGTTGTCCGCTCCAAACGCAACAGCCCGGCTACTACGGTAGCCGGGCTTTTTTGTATCCATCGCATGGGCTCGAACCCGAGAGGGAGCGAGCGTTTTGGGGCGTGGCAGTGGCGTTGTTTGCTGCGAATGTGCGCTTTGGGCGTATCATCGTGGGCATCTCGCATAACCTCGTTGCAAGGGAGATACGCCCCGTGGCTACAGAAAAGTCTTCTTCGCGCTCATGGATGTCCGATGCCGCGATCTATCAGATCTACCCGCGCTCGTTTAAGGATTCGACTGGTTCGGGTCTGGGCGATATCGCGGGCATTACCCAGCAGATGGACTATCTTGAGCGGCTGGGTATCGAGGCCATCTGGCTGAGCCCGTTTTACCCATCGCCTCTTGTCGATGGTGGCTATGATGTGGCGGACTACTGCGATGTCGATCCACGTCTCGGCTCGCTTGACGACTTCGATGATATGATCGCTGCGGCTCACGCGCGCGGCATCAAGGTCATCGTCGACATCGTGCCCAACCATTCATCCAGCCAGCACCCCTGGTTCAAAGCCGCTCTTGCCGCCGGCCCCGGATCGCCCGAGCGCGCCCGTTATATCTTCCGCGATGGTCGCGGCGAGCATGGCGAGCTGCCTCCCACCAATTGGAATGCCAACTTTGGCGGCCCCGCATGGACGCGTGTTGCGGACGGTCAGTGGTATCTGCACATGTTTACGCCCGAGCAGCCGGACTTTGACTGGTCATGCCCTGAGGTTCACGCGCTCTTTTGCGACGTCCTGGCGTTTTGGAGCGATCGAGGCGTCGACGGCTTTCGCATTGATGTGGCGCAGGGTCTCGCCAAGGATCTCGACCGCGATGACCTCGACCGGTGGCATCTCGCCGAGGGCGATGACATGGTTGACGACGGCACCCATCCGCTGTGGGACCGCAACGAGGTCCACGAGATCTATCGAGAGTGGCGCCGCGTGTTCGACCGCTATAATCCGCCACGCAGCGCCGTTGCCGAGGCGTGGGTGCTGCCCGAGCGCCAGTATCTCTACGCGCGTCCCAGCGAGCTTGGCCAGACATTCAACTTTGAGTTTGCCAAGGCCACTTGGACCTATGATGACATGCACACTGCAATCGAGAAGGGCTTGAAGGCAGCCGTCGAATCCGATTCCGCCTCGACCTGGGTACTCTCCAACCACGACGTGCCGCGCGTGGCGACACGCTATGCCCTGCCGCAAATCAAGGCGACGCGCTACCACCAGATTGCGCTCGACTGGCTCTTGCGCGACGGGTCGTCTTATGATGAGGACCGTGAACTCGGCGAGCGCCGCGCGCGGGCGGCCCTTTTGCTTGAGCTGGCGCTTCCGGGCTCGGCATACGTGTATCAGGGTGAGGAGCTCGGCCTTTTTGAGGTGGCTGATATTCCGTGGGATGCACTCGAAGATCCCACTGCAACCAATACGCACGGACCGAAGCGTGAGAAGGGGCGCGACGGCTGTCGTGTGCCCCTGCCGTGGGTGGCGGCGGACGATCCCGCGCAGGGCGGATCGTTTGGGTTTTCGCCGGCGGACGCCGATGCGGCGCCCCATCTGCCGCAACCTGCATGGTTTTCCGATTACGCTGTCGATAGGGAAGAAGCGGACCCGACATCGATGCTTGCGCTCTATCGTGACGCCCTCTGGCTGCGGCGCAAGCTGCGCGGGTGCGCCAACGATCTTGCGTGGCTCGATCTTGACGGGCGCACCGGTCTTGCGGATGGCGCCGAGGGCGCCGAGGGCGGCGTCATCGCCTATCGCCGCGACAACGGCTGGGCGTGTGTGACGAACTTCGGTGCAGCACCCGTGGAGTTGCCGGCGGGCAGGGTCCTGCTCACCTCATCACCGCTTGCAGACGGCAGGCTCGCGCAGGACAGCTCTGCCTGGATCATGCTCGGTGAGATGTAAGGGCCTCTTGCGGCGAGTTTGCGTTTGCCTACACCTTCCGTGGCGGCTGATGTCTTCGCGAGGTTCGCGAGGGCGTTGCAAAACTTTTCAAAAAAAGTTCTTGCATAGGATGCGGGCATCACGTAAGATTAATCCCCGTAAGCGGACATGGCTCAGTTGGTAGAGCACAACCTTGCCAAGGTTGGGGTCGCGGGTTCGAGCCCCGTTGTCCGCTCCATTTGGGCGTTTAGCTCAGGGGGAGAGCGCTTCCCTGACACGGAAGAGGTCAGAAGTTCAAATCTTCTAACGCCCACCAAATGTTCGCAGCTCAGAGGCTATGTCCTCTGGGCTGTTTTGTTTTGCCACCAAGCACGCCGCCAAATAAGCCACCAAATATTGATCCAAGGTCTGTACGCGATGGTCTTCGCATCCCGTAGAGGTGCCGGCAGATTGCATACGTCCTGGCCGATCGTGACCGCAACATGTTGGTCAAGCATAATCTTTTGGATTCTTTTGGCGTGAGCGGCTTGGTTTTGGTAGGATTTGTCAGCGGCTTGACTAAGGGGGTTTTATAACTGCCATGCAGGTAGCCGTGTTGGTAACGTTTTACCGACTTGCCAAGAACCCCTCATAATTAATGCGTCTGGAAAATGACCAATTGCTTTGACCTGCTGAAACACTATATGTTGTGTTTGAACTAAAAAAAGAATACAGGATATAGATGTGTCTTTGTCGTATGATAGATGGCGGACAGAGAACGAAGACCTTAACTGCCTCTTTCGAACGTGTCCTTGAGCCGCTTGATTGGCTCTAGGGAATGTCCGCATGGAGGCTTATGGTTTATCGAGAACACAGATTGTGCGACGGCGCCGCAAGACAGGGGCAAGCCCTGCCGGGCATCGTTTGGCTCTGAAGCGCAATGAGGCTACGACGCGAAAGAGGCAAGAGGATGAAGATCATCAAGCGCAGCGGCACCGAGGTTGTCTTTGACATCGATAAGATCGTCAATGCCATCCGCGCCGCCAACTTGGAGGTCGAGGAGAGCTCTCGTCTAACCGACCGCCAGGTGGTTTATGCGGCGCAAAACGTCGCCGAGGCATGCGAGAACGCGGGCCACACCGTTTCGGTCGAGGAGATCCAGGATTTGGTCGAGGACGAGATCATGCGTCTCGACTGCTACGAGGTTGCCCGCCACTACATCATCTATCGCTATGTTCAGAGCCTGAAGCGCCAGAAGAACACGACCGATGACAAGATCCTGTCGTTGATTGAGTGCAATAACGAAGAGGTCAAGCAGGAGAACTCCAACAAGAACCCGACCGTCAACTCCGTTCAGCGCGACTATATGGCCGGCGAGATTTCCAAGGACCTGACCCAGCGCGTGCTGCTGCCCCAGGAGATCGTGGACGCCCATAATGAGGGCCTGATCCACTTCCATGATTCGGATTACTTTGCTCAGCACATGCACAACTGCGACCTGGTGAACCTGGAGGACATGCTCCAGAACGGCACCGTTATCTCGGGCACGCTGATCGAGAAGCCGCACAGCTTCTCGACCGCCTGCAACATCGCGACGCAGATTATCGCTCAGGTTGCTTCCTCCCAGTACGGCGGCCAGTCGATTTCGCTGACCCATCTTGCTCCGTTTGTTGAGGTGAGCCGTCAGAAGATTCGCGGCGAGGTCGCCCGCGAGCTCGAGGAGCTCGGCGTTTCCGCATCTCCCGAAAAGGTCCGCGAGGTTGTTGAGGACCGCCTGCGTGACGAGATCCGTCGCGGCGTTCAGACGATTCAGTATCAGGTCGTAACTCTTATGACCACCAACGGCCAGGCGCCGTTCGTGACGGTCTTTATGTATCTTAACGAGGCCCGTACGCCTCAGGAGAAGCACGACCTTGCCATGATTGTGGAGGAGACGCTTCGCCAGCGCTACGAGGGCGTTAAGAACGAGGCCGGCGTATGGATTACCCCGGCATTCCCCAAGCTCATCTATGTGCTCGAGGACGATAACGTTCACGAGAATTCCCCGTACTTCTACCTGACCCAGCTGGCCGCTAAGTGCACCGCCAAGCGCATGGTGCCCGACTACATCTCCGAGAAGAAGATGCGCGAGCTCAAGCTGTCGAAGGGCGAGACCGCGGGCAACGGCGACTGCTATACCTGCATGGGCTGCCGCAGCTTCCTGACGCCCGACCGCTCCGGTAACGGATTTAACAACGTGGCCAACGCGCTGAACTATGACCCAAACAAGCCCAAGTACTATGGCCGCTTTAACCAGGGCGTTGTGACCATTAACCTGCCTGATGTCGCGCTGAGCTCGCATCAGGACATGGACAAGTTCTGGAAGATCTTCGACGAGCGCCTTGAGCTATGCCACCGCGCCCTGCTGTGCCGTCATGAGCGTCTGATGGGTACGCTTTCGGATGCCGCGCCGATTCTTTGGCAGTACGGTGCCCTCGCCCGCCTGAAGAAGGGCGAGACGATCGACAAGCTGCTCGTGGGCGGTTACTCCACCATTAGTCTGGGTTATGCCGGCCTGTATGAGTGCGTCAAGTACATGACGGGCCACAGCCACACCGAGAAGGAGGGCACGCCCTTTGCCATGGCCGTCATGCAGCGCATGAACGACAAGTGCGCGGAGTGGAAGGCCGAAAGCGATATTGACTTCTCGCTGTACGGTACCCCGCTTGAGTCGACGACCTACAAGTTCGCCAAGTGCCTGCAGCGTCGTTTTGGCATCATCCCGGGCGTGACGGACAAGGGCTACATCACCAACAGCTACCACGTCCACGTGTCCGAGGAGATCGACGCATTCGACAAGCTCAAATTCGAGGGTATGTTCCAGCAGCTTTCGCCGGGCGGTGCCATCTCCTACGTCGAGGTTCCCAACATGCAGGACAACCTCAAGGCTGTCATCCGCGTGATGCAGTACATCTACGACAACATCATGTACGCCGAGCTCAACACCAAGAGCGATTACTGCCAGGTGTGCGGCTACGACGGTGAGATCAAGATTGTCGAGGATGACGGCAAGCTGGTGTGGGAGTGCCCCAACTGTGGCAATCGTGACCAGGAGAAGATGAACGTCGCCCGTCGTACGTGCGGCTACATCGGTACCCAGTTCTGGAACCAGGGTCGAACCGAGGAGATCCGCGACCGCGTGCTGCATCTCTAATAACCATCCCAGGCCGCCCCGTAGCGAGGCCCCGGACCTTTACTCGCTATTTCGGACAGTCCTGGCTCACGACGGAGGCGCCACTGGCGCCTCCTGTTCGTGCGGAACTCATATCGAGCAAAGGTCCGGGGCCTCGCTACGGGGCGGCCAAGTTGACGTAGCTGAGATGCAGCTCGCGGTCTGCTCACTCCTCGAAGTTTTTAGCGGAAATAATTCGAGCTGCAGCAGCGATTGATTTGCAATGGCGGTTGAGCTGCAACAAAGTTTTTATTGGACCTCGAACCCTATACTCGATGTTCGCTTCGTTCATTGAGTTACCCTTTGCATGAGGCCGGGACATATCGTCCCGCCCGCAGTTTCGCAGGCCGAAGGCCGAGAATGTTTGAGGACGGGATGATATGTCCCGACCTCCCGGGAGAGTTACCTATGAACTACGCGAACATTAAGTATTTCGACATTGCTGATGGGGAAGGCGTTCGTACTTCTCTGTTTGTGAGCGGGTGCCGTCGTGGGTGCAAGAATTGCTTTAACTCTGTCGCGTGGGACTTTGCTGCGGGTGAGCCGTTCGATCGTGCCGTCGAGGACAAGATTATCGAGAGCCTCGACCACCCCTTTATCGATGGTCTGACGATTCTGGGCGGCGAGCCTATGGAGCCCGAGAATCAGGTGGGGCTTGTTGACTTTATCGAACGCGTGCGTGCGGCCTATCCCGCGGGGTCGGGCAAGACCATTTGGTGCTTTACCGGCGACGTGCTCGAGGAGCTTATGCCGGGTGGCCGTCATCATACCGAGGTGACGAACCGTATCCTGGCCCGCCTCGACATGTTGGTGGACGGCCCGTTTGTTCAGGATCTGTACGATATCTCATTGCGTTTTAGAGGCTCGAGTAACCAGCGTGTGATCGATATGAACGCTACGCGCGACCGTGCTGAGCGCGAGGGTGTTGCGCTTTGTGATGCGGTTGAACTTTGGCGGGACGATCCAGTCTATTCGACCCATACTATGTAGCTTGTGGCCGATGCCAAAGGGCGTGGTACCATAGCGCGAACGCAAAATCGGAAAAGTGAGGCCCAGATGATCGATCAGGAAAAAGTCGAGGCCGCCATTAAGCTGTTGCTTGAGGGCATAGGCGAGGACCCAACTCGTGAGGGCCTGCTGGAGACCCCGGCGCGCGTTGCCCGTATGTATGGTGAGATCGCCGGCGGTATGGACCAGAGTGCCGAGGAGCACCTGTCCAAAACCTTTGCCGTCGCTTCGAACGATTTGGTTATCGAGCGCGACATCACGTTCTACTCGCTGTGCGAACATCATCTGCTGCCGTTTTATGGCAAGGCCGCCATTGGTTATATCCCCAACGGCCGTGTCGCAGGGCTCTCTAAGCTTGCCCGCACGGTTGAGGTCTACGCCCGTCGTCTGCAGCTGCAGGAGCAGCTGTGCGCACAGGTTGCCGATGCCCTCCTGGAGTATCTCGCTCCCCAGGGAGCGATTGTGCTCATGGAGGCTGAGCATATGTGCATGACCATGCGCGGCGTGCAAAAGCCTGGCACCAAGACCGTGACGCTCGCTCGCCGCGGCGTCTTTGAGACCGATCCGTCGCTCGAGGAGCGGTTCTTTAGGATGCTGGGCCGTTAGCATGAGGGTCGTCAATGACTTTACATCGAAGACCGATGGGGGGACGCCGCGTCGCGGCTTCATGGCTTCGGGCCTGGCCCCCTTTGATGCCATGCCTCGCATTGATTACATCTGTGCCAACGGTCTGTTCCGGCGGCACCTGGGCAACATTGCACAGTTGGAATCGGGGCGCATCTTCTGCCGCCACGGTATTGACCACCTGCTGGATGTCGCTCGCATTATGTGGATCAAGAATCTCGAGGAACAGCTCGAATTTGACCGCGAGGTCATCTACGCCACGGCACTTCTTCACGATATCGGCAAAGATGAACAGTATGAATCGGGTATATCCCATGATGTTGCAAGCGAACGCGTCGCTGATGCGATTCTCGGCGGTATGCCCGATGACGTAGCGTTTGAGCCGGCCGATGCCGCAGCCATTAAGACGGCCATTCTGGGCCATCGAAAGCTGCGCGTGAACAGCCAACCGCTCGAGCGCCTGCTCTATGCAGCCGACAAAGCGTCGCGCGCCTGCTTTGCATGCCCCGCGCGCAATGCTTGCAACTGGAGCGATGATAAAAAGAACCTGTCGATTCGCGTGTAGTTAGTTTACGCGGTCGGGGTTCTAAACGAAGGAGACGATCGCGATGAGCAACAAGAAACTGCCCGAGAATGCAACCAAGACTGAAGGCGCCGAGCTCGCCCGCCGTGGAAGGGGCGAAATATCCACCGCAACGGCGGTGCCCCACGTGAACTATGACGATCTGCGCCATGCCGACCGCATCACCGTTGAAGGTCTTGAGGTTTTTGCTAACCACGGCGTGTATCCCGAAGAGAACGCGCTGGGCCAGAAATTCATCGTGTCCTTGGTACTCTATGCTGACCTGCGTGCAGCGGGAGAGCACGATAACTTGGACGCCTCGATTGACTACGGCTCGGTGTGCCACGATGTCGATGGCTATCTGCGCGAGCATACGTTTAAGCTCATCGAGGCGGCAGCTGAAGGTACGGCCCAGATGCTGCTGCGCCGTTATCCCTCGCTGCTTGGTGTGCGCATCAAGCTCGATAAGCCGTGGGCGCCTGTTGGCCTGCCCTTGGCAAGCTGTGGCGTCGAGATCGAGCGTGTGCGCTAACCGGTTCTAATACGTCTCTATGGGTGGCTGCTTGAGCCGCTGCGACAGAGCCCTGTTGTTGGGGCGGTACGTGTCGAGCAGCGCGTGAAACCGATGATTGTGGCTCGGCTCGAGCAGGTGGACGAGCTCGTGGGCGACAACCATGTCAAGGCACTCGACGGGGTAGGCGGCAAGTTCTCGTGCGATGCGAATGGCGCCGGTTTTGGGCGTGCATGATCCCCAGCGCGTTTTCATGCTGCGCACGGAAACGCGGGAAACGGCGACACCCATTGCGATTTCGTATGCGTGCACCATATCACGCAGCGCCGATGTGACTTCGGACGTATAGAGCTGGTCAATATGGGCTTGGATCTCACTGGGCGTTAAGCCGTCGAGGGTCGCATTCCACTTGGCCTGCGGACGTTCGTCTGGCTCGTCGGCACCCATAAAACTTGCGAAGGTGGCCTGCTTGGGCCGCGGTGCGGGTGATGCAAAGTTGTGATCGAGTGCGTCCTGTACCGTGATGGGCTTGCCCCAAAGCGCAATGATGGACGAGGGGCTGAGCGGCTCTCGTGCCGTCGCCTGACGTTGCTCGCGCTGGGCAAGCCGGCTGATAATCCAGGCGCTGTTGCGCTTCACAAACGCTTCGATGCGCTCGCGACTGGCGCCGAGCGGTGCGCTGGCGTGGACCTCACCGCTCGATGTGACGCGTAGGTTGAAGTTCTTGACGCGCTTTTTGGTAACGACGACGGGGATGGGCGTCCCATCCGGTCGGGATACGGAAATCGTAAACTGCTGCGTCAAAAGCGGTCCTTCAGATTGGGGACGGGCCGGCATGTCAACCGTTCGGCATGCCGACCTGCTCAAGGAATGTGAAATTAATAACGCTCAAAGAAGGCAAGCGCGTTGTCGCTGCAGAGCTTTTGCATCACGGTCTTGCCAAAATGCTTGGAAAGCATGTTCTGGAACTCGGGCATCTTGCTGGCATCGGAGAGGAAAGCGGGCACCGTGGCACCGTCCCAGTCGCCGCCGAGTGCGATGACGTCCTCGCCGCCCAGGTCGAGCCAGTGCTCGATATGTGCCGCTAGCTGGTCGAAGGTGACGTCTGCGGCGGTCTTGTCGGTTGCGTCGTTGGAAAGGAACTCGCTGCAGTAGTTGAGGCCGACGATACCGCCCATGTCGCGAATGGTGCGGAACTGGTCGTCGGTAAGGTTGCGTTTGACGCCGCAAACCGCACGGGAGTTGGAGTGGCTGGCGACGAAGGGACGCGTGGCGTGGGCGACAACCTCGTCAAAGCACTCATCGTTGAGGTGGGAGACGTCGAGTACCATGCCGGCGTGCTCCATCTGCGTAAGTGCCTCGATGCCGGCGCCGGTGAGGCCGGCGTGGGTGTCGTGGCCGCTCGCGAGCGGCCCCTGCGCATTCCAGCTGAGTGACGACATAAGCACGCCCAAGCTCTTGAGCACTTCGATCAGCGCGGGGTCCTCGGCAAAGAACGTGGCGTTTTCGATGGTGTGGATGCAAGCGACCTTGCCGTCCTTGAGCGCGGGGCGAATGTCTGCGGCGCTGCGCACGTTGACCATACGGTCGTGGTTGAGCATTGCCTGGCCGCTCATATGCGCCATGATCTGCGCCTGGAAGCGCGCGGCGTGGGCGGTGGGAATCTCGTCGGGGACAAACGTGGCGAAGCACTGTGCCCACGGCGTGTTGCCGATCTTTGCGAGCGAGATGGCACAGGCGTTACCCTCGATGAGGTCGAAATCTTGCGGATGCGTTTCGTCGCCGGGGAAATAACCGTCGGTGCCGGCGGTAAAGCGCAGGTCGAGATCGAGCGTGGCCCAGCCGATGCGGTCGGCGGTGTCGCAGTGTAGGTCAAATACGGGATATGCCATGGTTCCTCCGGTTGCAGCGTTTCTTTGCAAACTGTCTTCAAATTGTATGACTAGGGTATAGTTAGCGCCATATGTTCATGGCGGCCCGTGTTGTGCGCCGCCCTTATCACGGAGGTTTCCATGTCCAACCAGGGCAAGAAGGTCAAGACTCATTATCGCGGCACGCTCGACGACGGCACGCAGTTCGATAGCTCCTACGATCGCGGTGAGCCGCTGGAGTTCACCTGCGGCGCCGGCCAGATGATCAAGGGCTTCGACGCCGCTGTTGTCGACATGCAGGTGGGTGAGAAGAAGACCGTGCACATTCCTGCTGCCGATGCCTACGGCGAGCACAATCCCGAGATGGTTCTGACCTTCCCGGCCGAACAGGTTCCCAACATCGAGCAGATTGAGAAGGGCATGAAGCTCTTCTTGTCCACGCCGAGCGGTATGCCCGTCGCCGCCGTGGTCATCGATGTAACGCCCGAGGCCGTGACGCTCGACGCCAACCACGAGCTGGCCGGTAAGGACCTCAACTTTGATATCGAGCTCGTCGAGGTCGAGGGTTAGAGTATGCCTGAACGCTTGGTTTCGACGACATGCTTGGGAAATCTCAACGATCCGTCCTATGAACTCCTGCTTCGCCGGAAGTTGGGCGGCGTCTTTGAAGTTGACGATCTGCTGCTCGATTGGGACCAGGCTGATGTATACGCGTTTGTGGGCGTGACGGAGCTGGGGCGCACGGTCGATGTTCGGCTGGATACTGCCGACGGCGGTCGTCTTGCCGACGGCGACGTGCTCGCCATTGACCGTTCGGGCATGGTGCCCGTGGCGGTTGTCGTGCGCTTGCGCAGCGCCGAGGTTTATTTGGTCGAAGTTGACCGCATGGACCCGATTGCGCTCGCGCATTCGTGCTGGGAGATCGGCAACATGCATGCGCCGCTCTTCCGGGGCGACTCGGACGAGCATACTGTGCGCATGTATACGCCGGTGCAGCCTGTTTTGGGCCGCATGCTCCGGGGTGTCGAGGGTGTTCGGCTCTCGCTGGTTACCCGTGAACTCGATGCGGACCGGCGCTTTGCGTCGAGTGCGGCGGAGGTCGTCGTGAGCATGGCTCCCGACTTTACCATCGTAAAAAAGGCGCGCGGCTAAGCGCGCGTATGCGCAAGACGGGCTTTGAGGGGCGACCGATCAAGGTCCGTCTTGCTGTTGATATGAGGCTTTGGGGGAAGCATATGGGTCTTGAGGGAATCAAACTGATTGCATGCGATTTGGACGGCACGTTGCTGCATCCGGGGGAGCGCGAGCTGCGTTCCGAGGCCTTTGAGCTTATCGATGAGCTGCATCGTCGTGGTATCGTGTTTATGCCGGCGAGTGGCCGTCAATATGCGAGCTTGCGCTACCTGTTTGCCCCGGTGGCCGATGAGCTCGCCTATGTATGCGAAAACGGAACCCTGGTGATGAGCGAGGGGCGTGCCGTCGTCAAGCGTTCCATGGAGCGTAGCCTTGCTATGGTTATCGCGAATACCGTGGTTGCGTATCCCCATACCGACATGACCCTTTCGTGTGAGGGGCACATCTACACCATGAGCGGCAACGATGCGTTCGTCGACCATTTGCGCTATGTGGTCCACTGCGATGTGGCGGTGGTCGACCGTCCCGAGGACATCGACGAGGATGTCATTAAGATTGGCTTCCAGACGCCCGAGGTGGATTATCCGGCGGCCCGGGAGTATTTCGAGCGCCTCTTTGGCGACCGTGTCGATGTGATGACGTCAGGAACCGCATGGACGGACCTTATCGGTTTCGGTTCGGGCAAGGGCTCCGCGCTTGTCGATTACGGTCGTGTCCTGGGGATTTCGCCCGATGAGATGATGGCATTTGGCGACAATGAGAACGATCGCGACATGCTCAACGTCGTGGGCCATCCCTATCTGATGGAGAGCTGCAACCCCACCATGCGCGGTATCAACGATCGCGTCCGTTACGTGCACACGGTCGAAGAAGAACTGCACCGCCTGCTCGCCGAGTAGGTTTTCGGGACATGCCTAGAAATGTACTGTTTGCTGCAAAGCGCGGAAAGGTGGATTTTAAGGCATGTCCCGAACATCTACCGGCAGTCGGGGCAGAGACCCTCGAAGATGGTGTAGTGCGACGTGACGTGCCAGCTGATTTGCTCGGACGCCTTGGCGTCGAGCTGGGCATCGAAGGGGAGCGGTACGTCGATGACGCGGCTGCACGAGGTGCAGATGATATGCGCATGCGGCTCGATCGTGCGATCGAAGCGGCTACCGCCCGGCGTCTTGATGGAGAGGATTTCGCCTGCGTCGGCCAAGAGATTGAGATTGCGGTAGACCGTACCGCGGCTGATTTTGTCATCCTGCGCGCGCACGACGTTGTAGATTTCGTCGGCGGTGGGATGGTTATAGCTTTGGCGCACGGCGTCAAGAACCAGCTTTCGCTGCCTGGTATTCCTTCTTTGCACCGCCATGCGCCTCGCCTCTTTTCTATTAACGGTCGTAGGTAAATGATACCGTATTTAGCACACAATACTAATAATGAGGACTGAAACCGTCTTCATTGGCAAGTGGGGCTCGGGCCTGGGCGTCTACGAGGCGAAAACGCGTTCCCATGCGCTCGTAGGAGGCATGAAGCGCCTCGAGATGAGATAGGATGTTTGCCGGAGCTCCCTGTATCTCCATCTCGACTGAGCCGTCTTCCATGTTACGCACCCAGCCGGTGAGGGAGCGTGCCTGCGCGAGGTTGGTGTTGGTAAAGCGAAAACCAACGCCTTGGACTTGCCCCGTCCAGTGCAGGAAATAGCGCAGGGGAGTGTTTTGAGTGGCCTCGTCGCTTGCGAGTACGGTAAGCCTGCGGCGCAGCTCGAGCTCGACGTTCGATGGTTTTTGAGGCTCTCGACTGCCGCCGGTGACGCTGGAGAAGAACGTATCGAAGAGGCCCATCGCTATGCCTGCTTGTCTGCGTCGGCCGGGAAGGTAATGCCGGCCTGCTGGCGCACGGCATCCATGATGCGCAGTGAGACGAGCGTGACATCGCGGTAGTGGCCAAGCTCGTGGCGTCCTGCCGGGGTCTCCCAAATCTCTTCCTTAACGTTATCGATGCCGCCGATGGCGGTGATAAAGTCTGTGAGTTCGTATTCCATAGTGTTGCTCGATTTGGGCAGGTCGAGCACGCGGCCGTTGTCTCCCTGTTCGCGCGGTGCCTCGGTCGCCGAGCCGCGTACGACGTCGCCGCGATAGTCGATGCGGACGTTGCGGGGCGTGGACAGATGGTCGATCTGGATAGTGCCACGCTCGCCTTCGATCTGCGAGGGCAGCAGGTCATTCGTAATTTTGGAGTGCGCGAGCTCGACGGAGATGCGGCCTCCGCCGTAGCTGGCGAGGATGGAACCGCAGCCGTCGATGGGGCCGTGCGTGAGCTGTCGCGTGGTGGGGTCGAGCAGAGTAGTCATGCTCGTAAGGCCGGAGGGCATGCCGAAAATCTCGACCATGGGCTCGACGGCGTAGACGCCAATGTCCATGAGGGAACCCGATGCCATATTGCAGTCGAAGATATTGGTGGCGCGTCCCGCGAGAATCTCGTTGTAGCGCGAGGAATGCTTGCCAAAGCGCAATGAGGCGCGGCGGATGGGGGCGATCTCGCCCAGGGCGTCCTCGATGGCGTGGAAGGCGGGATCGTGGAGGGGACGCATGGCCTCGAGGGCCACGACACCTGCTGCCTCGGCAGCGCGGAAGACTTCCAGCGCCTGCGCTTCGGTGGCGCAGAAGGGTTTCTCGACGATGACATGCTTGCCACCAGCGATGCAGGCAAGGGCCTGCTCGTAGTGAAGTGCGTTAGGGCTGCCGATATAGACGGCGTCGACGTCGACGGCGGACGCAAGCTCGTCAAGTGCGGTGAAGTTACGCTCGCCGCCGTGTTCGGCGGTAAAGGCGGCGCCGCGCTCGGCATCGCGCGAGAGCGTGCCCACAAACGCGGCTTGGTCGTTGGCGTTGACGACTTGGATAAAGTCGTCGGTGATCATGGATGTGCCGATGGTCGCGATGCGCAGCATACGTCCCCCTTGCGTTGTTTGGTCTACAGGATGAGTGTAGCGCGTGGGGATATAAAGCTGCGCGAAAACGCTATTACAGGTCGCTCTCGTTAAAGCCGGTGTCGATATCGAGGTTGGATCCGTCGGCCGCCGTGGTGGCGAGCTCATCGCAGCGCTCGTTGAGCTCGTGGCCGGCGTGGCCCTTAACCCAGATGAACTCCACCTTATGCTTGCTCTTTGCGGCAAGCAGGCGCTCCCACAGGTCACGGTTCTTAACGGGCTGCTTGTTGGCAGTTTTCCACCCGCGCTTTTTCCAGCCGTCGATCCAGTGTTTATTGAAAGCGTTGACGACGTACTGCGAATCGGAATGGACCTCGACCTCGCAGGGGCGGTTGAGCGCCTCGAGCGCCACGATGACCGCCATGAGTTCCATGCGGTTGTTGGTGGTCTTGGCGTAGCCGCGTGAAAGCTCGGAGGTGAAGGTCTTGCCGGCGGGGTTGGTGTATTTGAGTACGGCGCCGTAGCCGCCGCGTCCCGGATTTGATCGGGCCGAGCCGTCGGTATAGATGATGACCTTCACGGGCTTCCTTTCGTTGGGTACGTTTCGTGTGAGTGACCATTGTAGCGCCATGCCCGCCGGGGACTAGCAATCTACGATTTCTACCCCGTCTTCCGACGGTTAGTTGGCATGGATGATGCGGTTGAGCTCGTCGAGGTATTGCTGCAAGAGGGAAGAGGGCTTGCGCTCGTTGTGCATGATATAGCCTACGTGCATCGTTGGGGCGTCTGCTAACGGGATCGATGCCATACCCCATTGCATTTCATTGGAGAGGACACCGGTCGACAGGGTGTAACCGTTCGACGTGATAAGTAAGTTAGTAAGTGTTCCGCGGTCCGAGATTCGTATGTTGCGGTCGCAAGGGATATAGCTAAAAGGTTCCTCGGCGTAATAGAAGGAGTTCGAGGTGCCTTGCTCAAAGCTGTAGCGCGTATAGGGTGTAAGGTCGGCAAGGGACAGCTGGGGGCGGCGTGCGAGCGGGTGGCGCTCGCTAACGAAGACGTGGACCGTCGCGTCGAAGAGGGGATGGAAGCTTGCGCGGGCAT
>CATYJA010000036.1:0-14744 GCA_958407545.1 uncultured Collinsella sp.
GATCTGTAACCGCCCATGGATTACCTGCCTTTACTGTACGCGCGAGCGGCTCGCTCGGGTGGGCCATGTGTCCCATTCTGAGGGCTGGAATTGCGCCGACAAGTGGCAATATGCGCGGGTCCAAAAGAGGGGAGAGCCGATGCTGTCGGCCCTCACCGGGGTTGGGCGCCCAGTGCTTTAAAGGGGCGCGTGTACGCGGGCATTGCCCCAATAGGTTCCTTGTTTATAGATATGTCCCAGTTTGTGACGTCCGGAAGTCCCGAAAGTTGAGCCATGTGCCCCATGTTTGCGTTGGCATGGTCTATCGTGTGCCATAGAAATCCGCGATGGCCAGGTGCGCTGACGCTTGAGTACTTATGGGCTAGACTTAGCACCATTATGTGATCGATGCGGTCGGTCGGTGGTTGCCACCCGACCGATGTATATGACTTGAAGGTGCGTGCGTATGAGCCAAGAGATGATGGACAAGACCTGCCGCGGGTTTGCCGAGGCGCTTGCCGCGCGCGAGCCGGTTCCCGGCGGTGGCAGCGCGAGCGCCTTTGTGGGCGCGCTGGGCGCCTCGCTGTGCGGAATGGTTGCCCGCTACGGTGCGACCAATCCCGCGCTTGCTGATCGTGCGGATGACCTGACGCGTGCGTTTGCCCAGGCGGATGAGCTGGCCCAGGAGCTTGTCGAGTTGGTTGCCGAGGACGTTCGTGCCTACGGGCGGGTGTCCGCGGCGTACGGTATTCCGCGTGACGATCCGGCTCGAGCGACCGCGATTCAGGATGCTCTGCATGTGGCCGCTATGCCGCCGTATCGCATTATGGATGCCTGCGGGCGTGCGCTGGCGCTGCTCGAGGACATGGCCGACAAGGGTTCGCGTCAGCTGCTGTCCGATGTGGCGTGCGGCGCCGTGTTCTGCCGTGCTGCTATGCAGGGCGCGAGCTTGACGCTCTTTGCGAACACCACGTCTATGAAGGATCGCGTTCGTGCTAAGGAGCTCGAGACCGCGTGTGATGAGTTGCTCGACACATGGTTGCCGCGCGCCGATGCGCTGGCGCGCCGCGCCTCCGACGCTGCAAGGAAGAGAGGATAGCTATGGTTGAACTGCTGAAGGGTGCTCCCGTTGCCCGTGCTTTGACTGAGGAGCTTGCCGCTCGCTGCGCAGCGCTGCGCGAGCGGGGCGTTGTTCCGACGTTGGCTATCGTGCGTGTGGGTGAGCGCGAGGACGACCTATCCTACGAGCGCGGCGCTCTCAAGCGCTGCGAGAAGGTTGGCATTGAGGCGCGCCGCGTTTTGCTTCCTGCCGATGTTTCGCAGGACGAGCTGCTGGCGGCCATCGAGGACATCAATACTGATTCGGCTGTTCATGGCTGTCTGATGTTCCGCCCGCTGCCCGCCGGCCTTGACGAGAACGCCGTCGCCGCAGCGCTCGATCCCGCCAAGGACGTTGACTCCATGACGCCGTCTTCGCTGCTTACCACGCTTTCGGGGCGCGGCGAGGGTTTTGCTCCCTGCACGGCCGAGGCAGTGTTAGCGTTGCTGGACCATTACGGTGTTGAGCTGGATGGAGCTAAGGTTGCTGTGGCCGGGCGTTCGCTGGTGATCGGGCGTCCTGTTGCCGCCATGCTTACGGCGCGCAATGCGACCGTGACGACGTGCCATACGCATACGCGCGACCTTGCTGCCGAGTGCCGTGCTGCCGACATTGTGGTTGCCGCCGTTGGACGCGCGCGTACGATTGGCGTGGATGCCGTTCGCGAGGACCAGACGATCATTGATGTGGGCATTAACTGGGATGAGGACGCTGGCAAGCTGGTCGGGGACGTCGATTTTGATGCTGTGGAGCCGGTTGTTGGTGCCATCACCCCCGTGCCGGGCGGCGTGGGCGCCGTGACAACGGCGATTCTCGCCAAACACGTGATCGAAGCGGCCGAGCGCGCATCGAAATAGGCATTTTTGCACACAGGGGTCCCGAGGGGTTTTGAAGGGTTGCGGTTTCGCCCTTTTTGCGTCGAAGCGATACACTGTTGCCGTTTGATTTCTTCGCTCAAGGAGGATGCGCATGCCGTGCACAACGATTCTGGTCGGTAAGAACGCGAGCTACGACGGGTCGACCCTGGTCGCGCGTAACGAGGACTCGTCCAACGGGGTGTTTGAGCCCAAGCGTATGCGCGTGGTGCATCCCGACGAGCAGCCGCGCGTCTACACGAGCGTCCTGAGCCACCTGACCGTTGAACTGCCCGATAACCCCATGCGCTACACGTGCGTCCCCGATGTTGTCCCGGGCCACGGCATCTGGGCCGAGGCCGGTTTCAACGAGCTCAATGTGGGCATGTCCGCAACCGAGACGCTCACCACCAATGAGCGCGTTCGCGGCGCCGACCCGCTCGTGGACTACGTGCCCGCCAAGGGTAACGAGGGTGAGGACGGCTATGTGCCGGCGCAGCCTGGTGGCTTGGGTGAGGAGGACATGGTGACCCTGGTCCTGCCGTACGCCAAGTCCGCTCGCGACGGCGTTCGTATCCTGGGCGACCTGCTCGAGCGCTACGGCACCTACGAGAACAACGGCATCGCCTTTAGTGATGTGGACGAGATCTGGTGGCTCGAGACCATCGGCGGCCACCACTGGATTGCCAAGCGTGTGCCCGATGACGCCTATGTGACCATGCCCAACCAACTGGGTATCGACAGCTTTGACCTGGATGACGCCGAGGGCGCCCAGGCCGACCACATGTGTTCCGCCGACCTGCGCTCCTGGATGGCCGAGTGGCATCTGGACCTGACGCTGGGCGTCGAGGGCTACGGCTCGGCTGCGGTCTTTAACCCGCGCGAGGCCTTTGGCTCGCACAGCGACAGCGACCACGTCTACAACACGCCGCGCGCCTGGTACATGCAGCGCTGCCTCAACCCCAGTGACGTGTGGGATGGCCCCGACGCCGACTACACGCCCGAGAGCGACGATATCCCCTGGAGCCGCGTGCCCGAGCGTAAGGTGACCATCGAGGACATCAAGTACGTACTCTCGAGCCACTACCAGGGTACGGAGTACGACTGCTACGGCAGCAAGGGCACGCCCGCCACGCGCAGCGCCTATCGCCCCATCGGCATCAACCGCAACAGCCAGCTCGCCGTGCTGCAGCTGCGCCCCTATGCGCAGCCGGCCTATCGCGCCGTGCAGTGGATGGCGTTTGGCTCCAACTCGTTTAACGCGCTGGTTCCGCTGTACGCCAACGTCGAGACCATGCCCGAGTACTATGCCGACACGCAGGCTCGCGTAACGTCCGAAAACTTCTACTGGGCCAACCGCCTGATCGGCGCCCTGGCCGACGTCCGTTTCCATGAGTGCGGCCGCGCTGTGGAGGACTATCAGGAGAAGGTCGGTGGCATGGGTCACAAGCAGATCCATGACGTCGACGCTGCCGTAGCCGCTCTGCCCGAGGCCGAGGTGCCTTCCGAGCTTGCACGCGCCAACGAGGCCTTTGCCGAGCGTGTTCGCGTGGAGACCGATGCCCTGCTGGGCAAGGTGCTCTTCACCACGAGCTGCGCCATGAAGAACTCTTTCGCGATGAACGACAACGTGAGGTAGGGATTTCTCGTCGATCGAATAGTGCTAAAACGCTTTGTCGCTTTCGCTCAATCTTGGGTACAAGAACGCCAATGCAGTTGTTTGTGATTGGAGACAACCATGGTTATGAAACTCGATCAGCTTGTTAACGGCGCCATTAACGTGGGCTTTGGCGCTGCCGCCGTTGCTGTCGAAGGCGGCAAGAAGGTCCTCGACGACCTTAATACCAAGGGCGAGCAGGTTCGCAAGGACGCCGGCACCCCCGATATCGCCCGTAGCGTGTCCGACATGTTCGAGCAGGCCGGCGGCACCATCTCCGACCTGACCGAGCGTCTGGGCATGCAGGGCGAGACCGCGGCCCAACGCGTGCTCGACGAGCTCATTCTGGCTCGCGTCCGCGTTATGACCGCGCCCGAGCGCACGGCCTTCCTGGCTCATGTGCGCGACATCGTCGATTCGGTCGAGGACAACGTGACCTCGGTGCCCGTCGAGTCTGTTGAGGCCGACGATGCGAAGGATACCGAAGAGGCCGAGTAGCAGCGCAGATGGCAGATTCCACCACCGATTACAACAATCTAGATCCTCTGGGTAACGAGGCGGCGGTTGTCGATGAGGTCGACGCTGCCGTCTCGGGCGCTCGCAAGAAGCCACGCGCTGTCGATATGGTGCCCGAGGAGCCCGACGCGATGGCACCGGACGAGGAATACCAGCTCACGCCGGCGGGTCGTCGCGAACGCATTGGGCAGATTGTTCGCCTGGTCAAAAAGTACCGCGTGTGGGATAACCTCACGCCGGTTCGTTTGCGCCGCCTGCTCGAGGAACTCGGCCCCATGTTCGTCAAGATGGGGCAGATTCTGGCCAACCGGTCCGAGATTCTGCCGCAACGCTTTTGCGACGAGCTGCGTCGTCTGCGCTCCGACGTGGAGCCGGTGCCGTACGAGGTAGTGCTTCGCTGTCTGGAGGAAGAATACGGCCTGCGCCTGGGGGAGATGTTCGATGCGATCGATCCCAATCCGCTTGGTAGCGCATCGCTCGCGCAGGTGCACCGCGCTCGTCTGGTGACGGGCGAGGACGTGGCCGTCAAGGTGCAGCGCCCCGGTGCGCAGCAGGTTATGGCGCAGGACATCGATATCATCCGCTCGGTGGTGCGTATCGTTTCCAAGTTCGTCAACACCGATCAATTCGTTGACCTGCACGGCGTGGTCGAGGAGCTGTGGACCTCGTTTCGCGAGGAGACCAACTTTTTGGCCGAGGCCAAAAACCTCAACGACTTCTACGAGTTCCATAAGAGCGTTCATGGCGTGACGTGCCCTAAATCCTATCTGGACCTGTGCACCGAGCACGTGGTGGTTATGGATTACGTCGACGGCATTTCGATCGCCGATCCTGAACGCTTAGTGGCCGAGGGCTATGACTTGGAAAAGATCGGTGCCGCAATCGTCGAGGACTATTCGACGCAGGTGCTCGACGACGGCTTTTTCCATGCCGACCCGCATGCGGGAAACATCATCCTCAAAGACGGAATTGTCTACTTTATCGACTTGGGCATGGTCGGACGCATGTCGAGCCACGACCGTGGCATCGTCAAGGATATGATCTTTGCCGTGGCCGAGGGCGACGTGCCAAAGCTCAAGGATTCGCTCATGCGCTTTGCCGTGACGCGCGGCGATTCGGCCGAGCTTGACCATTCGGCCTTTTTGTCCGACTTGGACTTTATTGTTGCCGACTTTGCCGGGCTCGACCTTAAAGACCTGGATATCGGCGAGTTTTCGACCTCGCTGTTAAACCTCGCGCGCAAAAATGACGTTGAGCTGCCGAGCGTGGTGACGATGTTCGCCCGCGGCATGGTGACGCTCGAGGGCCTGTTGACCGAGTACATGCCCAACGTCAACATGATCCAGATCATCCAGACGCATATTAAAAACGAGAAAAGCACCTATGCGCGCATGCGCGAGATGAGCCGCGACTTTGCAGCGAGCAGTTATCGCGCGGCGAAGGGCTCGCTCGAGGCGGCCGAGTATCTGGGCTTGGCTTCGCGTATGCTTACGCGCGGCCAGCTTAAGGTAAACACGCAGATCATGAGCAGCGATAAGGCGCTGCGACAGCTAGGTGGGATTATCGACCGCATGTCGATGGCAATTGTGATCGCCGGTCTGTTTATCGGTTCGTCGGTGGTGTACTACGCGCGCATCGAGCCGGTTGTGTTTGGTATCCCGGTCATTGGCTTTATGGGCTACGTGAGCGCGCTGGTGCTGGCGCTTATGCTGGGCCGCAATATCTGGCTCAACAGTCACGGCGGCAAGCACTAGAGGCTGCGGCCGTCACCGCATTTTCCTATCGCAAACAATAGCTTTTACCTTGGGCTTCGCCTGCGTGCGAGGCCCTTTTGCGTGATACCATTTTGACGGTAATAATCGATGGCCTAGATGGTGGTGCGGAGACGCACGAATGCGCGGTTATCCTGCGCATTTGGGAGAATCGGGGTGCAAGTCCCCAGCTGTACCAGTAACCGTAATTCCTCTTGGCTCGGGATGCTCGCGTCGCAGATCGGACGACGTGCCCGAGTCGTTAAGGTTAAGTCGGATCGCCTCCCGTCTTGCATGCGGCTGCGGCTTTTGCCGCCGGTGTGCATAGGGCTCTGGAGGGAAGGGGGACCCCGATGGGGGAACTCGAGCGCAACATGCGCGATGACGTGGGGCAGTCTCAAGGCAACGCTCCAAGTACAGACAGTAGGAGACAAATGGATATGTTTGAGGACGAGCGCCAGCGCGTCTCGCATCGCCGTGGCGCGATTGCACGCGGTGTAGCCAAGCGCGGCCTGGTGGCATTCCTGGCCTTCGCGATGGCCTTTGGCACCACGCCGGCTCAGCTGTGGGCCGAGGGCGCCGAGGGCATTGCCGAGGCTGTGGCTCAGGCTGCGACGCCGGGCGAGGACGCAGCGCTTGCGGGCGGTACCGCTGAGCAGAGCGGCGCCGAGGTTTCGGATTCCGAGGGCGCGCCTGCAGCTAGTGCAGCCATAGCAGAGGCAGCAACTGGCGGCGAAGGCTCGGCGACGGGGGAGAGCCCTGCCACGAGCGAGCAGTCTTCGACGGCATCCGCTGGCCAAGCGGGATCTGCCGCCGCGGCTGCCATTCAGACAGAGAACCCGACAGAAACCGGCGATGTCGCCAAGAAGCAGGTCGAGGTCTCGTTCTCGATTATCGGCACCGATGCTGACGGCAAGGCTCAGACCTGGGTGGCACCTACGCAGCTCAAGCTCGACGAGGGCGCGACGGCTGCGGATGCCTTCGTTAAGCTGCAGCAGAAGACGGGCTTTAAAGCGGATTACGAACCGAACACGGCATACGGCTTCTACCTCAAAAGCATCACATCTCCGAGCGATGGTCGCACGCTTGCCTACGATCCGACGACCTATGCCTTCTGGCAGCTGTTCGTCGACGGCGCGTCTTCCTCGGTTGGCGCGAGCAGCGTCAAGCTCACCCAGGGGCAGAAGATTGAGTTTGCCTATACGGCTGGTAGCTCGTCCCCTGTCGTTAAGGACCAGGTTGCCGCAAATGTGACCGTCATTGGTCGCGATGCCCAGGGCAAGACTCAGACTTGGGTCGATAACGCGCAGTATGTGGTGACGTCCGGCTCGAGCGCGCTTGACCTTACGAAGGTCGCGCTCGAGGCGAATGATATTGACGCCGTTGCTGCGGGCTCCTTCATTCTGAGCCTTAAGTACAACGGTGTTGAGCTGGGTACGCCCCAAGATTATTCGACCTATTGGCAGCTGTTTATCAACGGCAAGTCGAGTGACTATACGGCGGACAATGTCACCATCCATGCCGGCGATACCGTCACGTGGTTCTACGGTGGCTGGGGCGACCAGTTGCCGTCCGATTCTGTCCATGCTTCTGTTCAGGTTCTCGGTAAGGACAAGGACGGCAAGCAGCAGGTTTGGGCTTCGACGGGTCAGACGAGTCTCAAGGCGGGCTCTACTGCCAAGGATCTCCTTGAGCAGACCGGCCTTAAGCTCGATGCTAGCGAATCGTCTTGGGGCTGGTTCCTCAACGGTATTACTTCGCCGTTCGACAGTAAGTCCTATGGCTGGGATGCTGCGACCAAGAGCTATTGGCGCTTCTACGTAAATGGCAAGTTCGCCGACGTTGGCGCCGGTGCCTACAAGCTCCAGGAGGGTGACGCCGTCACCTTTATGTATGGTGCTGACGCCGATGCCCTCCCCGGTCAGGTGCTTGGATCCGCCGATGTTATCGGTCCCGATGTCAACGGCAACAATACTCGCTGGGGCTCGGCAAGCAGTGTTTCTTTGCCTGAAGGCTCTACTGCCCAGAACCTTATTGAGACGGTTCTGAAGGCCAAGGGCGTTACGTACAACGGCTCCCAGAGTGGCGAGTACTGGTTCCTCAATTCCATCAAATCGCCGTTCGAAGACAAGTCGTACGGTTATGATGCTGCGACCAATAAATATTGGCACCTGTATATCAATGGAGAGCCCTCCTTACTCTGCGCCAATCAGATTACGCTCAAGAGCGGCGATAAGGTCACGCTTGCCTATACCACCGACGATTCGCCCATGCCCGATCCCGACAAGGTTGTCGTGGATCCGAGTGCGACGACTCCTGATTGGGATGCCGAGTGGGCCGGCTACGGCAACAGTGGCAACGGTTCGACCGTAACGGATGCCAAGACGCCTGCGCAGGCCGCTGGTCTTAAGTGGGCCTTCGATTGGAAGGCCGAGTCTGGTCAGCAGTATGCCAACTGCAGCGAACCTGTCATCGCCAACGGCTTTGTGTACATCGCGACCGAGAACGAGCTCATCAAGATCGATTCGTCCACGGGCAAAAAGGTTGCCTCTGCGCCGCTTGCCTCCAAGGTGAGCTATACCTCTCGTCCGATCTATACCAATGGCCTTATCATCGTTCCGCTCAACGGCGGTGCGGTCCAGGCGATTACTGCAGACAAGCTGATCTGCAAGTGGCTGACGCCTGGTTTGACGGACTTGACGCAGAGCTCCTGCACCGTCGTTTCGGACGGCGAGTACGTCTATGTAGGCTCGGTCGATATTTCGTATGACGAGAATTACAACGCGACCTACGGCAACGGCTCCTTTGCGCGCATTAAGATTGCCACGGGCGAAGTTTCTTGGCAGAACATCGACCCTGCCGAGGGCTATTACTGGACTGGTGCGGCTTTGACGGATAAGTATGCCATCGTTCCTACGAGCGCGGGTACGCTTAAGTGCATTGATAAGACGACGGGCGATGTCGTTTCGACCATGAAGCTCGGCGCTGTCGCAAATGCCGATTGCATTGCCGATCCGTCCAATGGTTCGACCTTCTATCAGATGACGCACGACGGAAAGCTCCATGTGATTTCGCTTTCGGCGAAGGGCGTGCTGAGTGAACAGAAGACGGTTGATCTGGGCCTTACGAATAATCTGAGCGCCCCTGCGGTGTCTGGTGACAATCTGATTGTCGGCGGACAGACGGCTACTGGCTCTGCTCTGGTTCTCTATAACCTGAAGACGGGTAAGACCACGATGGTCGCTGCTGCCGACGGCAAGGCGCTGCCGGCTGGCCTCAACGGTATTGCTGCTACTCCGCTGGTGAGTGTTCAGGGCGGCAAGACCTATGTGTACTTCACCGTTAACAGCGCGGATAGCAAGGATTACGTCAACTACTCTGCTGGTGGTGGCGTGTATCGCTATACGCTCGGCGATGCAGAGGCGACGCAGATTTATGATGCGGCTGGCCATTACCAGTACTGTGACTCTCCGGTCATTGCCGATGCTTCTGGCAATCTCTACTACATTAATGATTCGGGCACGCTGTTTAAACTTGGAGCTGTCGAGTCTTGGACGGTTGCCTTTAACTCCAACGGCGGGTCTGCTTGCGACACTAAGTTTGTTGCTACGGCCGATGGCAAGCTGGTCAAGCCGGTCGATCCGACGCGCGATGGCTACACTTTCGGCGGTTGGTATACCGATGAGGCTTGCACGCAGGCGTATGACTTCAGTACGCCGGTGACGGCCGACCTGACGTTGTATGCCAAGTGGACCAAGAATGCCGTTAACCCTGGCGGTAATGGCGGTTCAGGCTCCAATGGCGGCAATGGCGGCGTTGGTTCGAATGGCGGCGGCGGTTCTAGTACCGGTACTGGTTCCGGCACTGGCGCTGGCGCTGGTTCTGGCTCCGGCTCGAAGGGCGGCGCTATTGCCCCGGGCCAGAAGCCGGTGGCCAAGACGACGGTGTCGACCAAGACCGAGACCAGGGACAACAAGTCCGACAAGAAGGACTCCGATAAGTCCGATAAGAAGGACGAGAAGAAGTCTGACAAGAAGTCTGACAGGAAGTCTGACAGGAAGGACGGCAAGTCCGACAAGAAGTCCGACAAGAAGTCCGATTCCAAGTCCGATACGGGTGCTGTTTCCACGACCACTGCTAAGAAGTCCTCTAGTGCTTCCGAGCAGGAGACTGGCACCAATCCGCTCGCCATCGTTGGCATCGCCGCCGGCGTGATTGGCCTCGCGCTCATCGCCGTCTTCGTGCTGACCAAGCGCGGCAAGGGTGACGGTAATGCCCGATAAGCCCAAGGAGACCAGCGGGCAACAGCCCGACTCCTCGTTTATCCAGCTCGATGATCCAAAGCAAAAGGGCGCCGCTTCGGCGGCGTCCGCCTCTCGTCGCAAGGCGCTCCTTGGCGTTCTTGCTGCCGCGTGCACCATTCTGATCGTCGTCTCGCTGGGCTTCGTCCATCCTTCCGAGAGCGGCGCCTGGTCCATTGACTGGATCGTTCAGACCGTGACGGGGGAGAGCGTCGTCGCCAAGGACACCAAGGGGTCTGGCTCGTCTGCCGCTTCGGGCGAGGCCAGTTCCAAGGATTCCAAATCTTCGAATGATGCAAAAGACGAGCCCAAGGGTTCGAACGACGCCAAGGACGATTCCGAGTCTTCAAACAAGGAATCGGACAAAAACTCGGATAGCAAGAAGTCCGAGGACCGGGGCGGCAAGAAGTCTGGCGATAAATCCGCTGCCCAAAATACGGGAGCCGGTGATACTTCCAATGCGTCTGGCGGTGCTTCTTCGGGCGGTGGCCAGTCGTCTGATGGAGCCTCGTCCTCTAATGGTGGAAACGCCTCCTCGGGCAGCCAAAGCGGCTCACAGGAGTCCAGCTACGTTACGGTGACGGTTTCGGTCACATCGAGCGCTGTGGGCAATCCTGTGTCCTCTGGCGGCACCTTTACCTTTAACGAAGGCGCCACCGTTTACGATGCCCTGTGCGCGCTAGGCCTTTCTGTCAACGCACACGGCTCGTCGTACGGCACGTATGTTTCCGCGATTGGTGGTTTGGCCGAGAAACAGTACGGCGGCACGAGCGGCTGGATGTACTCCGTCAACGGCACAACGCCCATGACGGCCTGCAGTAACTACGTTCTCTCCAATGACGACAACGTCGTTTGGTATTACGTAACGGGCTAGAGGCCTCGACATAGCGCGCCAGACGGGCGGTTCGGGCCAACATCCGGACCGCCCGTTTTTCATGCGAATGGGACTGGGTCGCCGGGTCTCTCTGCAAACAAAAAACCGGTTGGAACGGGAATTCCAACCGGTTATACATTCAAGCAAATAGTGAATCGACTACGACCGTGCGCCCTCGAGGAAGAAGCGACGGCTGAAGTAGTTGTACCAGGTGACAAGGAACGTGGCGATGGCCTTCATGGCTTGGTAGCCGATGCTCAAAAACGTGACGCCCACAAACATATACAGGTCGTTGAGGCCCAGGCCGATCACCGACAGGATGGTGAAGATCGTGAACTCGCGCTTGCGGCTCATGCCTTCGCGGTGGTCGAACACGTACTTCATGCTGAGCCAGTAGTTGACCACGACGGACGTGATAAACGAAACCGTGGTGCTCATCAAAAAGTCGAGGTGGAACAGCTCGACGAGCGCAATGAGCATGCCCCAGTCGATGCCAAAGGAGATAAGACCCACGACAGCAAACTTGAGGAACTGCTTGGTATGAGGTTGTGCCAGCGCCTTGCGCACGTAATCACATCCAATGCGTTGATGAATCGAGCAGAAGATACTTTAGAGCTTTTACAAGGGAAACGTAAGGTCTTTGCCAAGAACTATATGAACTCGCCAAATTTTCAAGAGCTAATCCGCAAACGTTGAAAATTTGCCCGTAAACGAGCGGCACCCACGGACGATACTGCGCTGAGTGCACGTCGTCCGTGGGCGCCGTAATGCTGCAGGGGTTTCGAGCTACTTGGTCTCGTCGCCCTCCAGGAAGATTTTTCGGGTCACAAAGTTGTAGACCATGACAAGCGCGGTGGCGCAGATCTTGGCGATATTGGCCTCGAGTCCCAGGCCGGCGTTGAGCGCCAGCACGATGCCGTCGTTGAGCACCAAACCGATCACGGACAGCACGACAAAGATGATGAACTCGCGGCGGCGGCTCATGCCTTCCTTGTGCGCAAACACGTACTTCATGCTTGCGAGGTAGTTAAAGATGAGTGAGATGATAAAGCCGCTGGTGTTGGCGATTAGGATGTTGAGGCCCAGACCGTAGTGGAGCAGATTCATAATGCCAAAGTCGATAACCGTGGCAATGACACCGACGACGCCAAATTTCATGATCTGCGCAAGGAGCTTTTGCATGGTACCTGCCTTAGGGTGGCGCGGGGACGCCGTGGGGATGACAAACTCAGCAAGTTTAGCCAATCCCCGCGGGTGGGGCTAGACGCGCTCTTCGATAGCACCGTTTCTATATGCATCGAGCAGCTGGCGCAGATCCTGGATCTGGCTGCGAATCTTGGCGCCAGTATCGGTGTCGCTCACCATGCGGCGACGGTCTGCTTGGTCAAAACGGTTGGTCTCGCTTTCGATGTCCACGTTGCGCGTGAGTGCCTCGGCAACCGTCGTAAAGGCCCGGTGCGACTTGAGGCGGCAGCCGCGCGAGCTCGAGATGAGCGTATAGCCGGCGATGCCCGTCTTGGGATGGTAAGCGCGGCAGAAGCCGCCATCGATGACCAGCAGCTTGCCCTCGGCGCGGATGGGCTGCTCGCCCTTGGTGGTTTTAACGGGCGTGTGGCCGTTGATGATGTGGCCGGTCGGCGAGCATGCCATGGGCGCGACGCCAAACTCGCGCATGATATCATCGCAGACCGAGGGCGACTTGGTAAGCGTAAAGTACGGGTCCATCGGCTCGACCCAGGTGCTCTTATCGGCGATATAGGCGCGCTCAAAGGTACGCACCAGGCGTCCGCTGGCGGGTGAATTGAAGCCAATCCACAGGTACCACATCCAGTCGAGGGCATCGCGGTCGCCCACGCGCCACGCGCGGCGGGCGATGTGGTCGCAAAAATCGAGATAATCGCGGCCAGCGTGCCAGGTGCCCAGGCAGTTCATGCTGCTAAAGGTGCCGTCTTCGTTGAGCGGAACGCAGCCGTGGAAGAGCAGGTTGCCGTTGGCGACCTTGTACATCGAGCCGTGGGTGTAGAGGAAATCGATATGGCGATGCAGGTGATCGGCGGTTACAAACTCGGACACGAGCTTGTCGATGATGTGCTGCTCCTGAGACGTGAGCGTGTAGGGGTCCGCCGGGTCGACGGTGGGGAAGTCGTTGGTCGTGAGCGGCCACACGCTGCCGTCGGCGAGCGTGACCGTGCCGGTGTCGTGGTCGATCTTGTCGAGTAACAGGCGGTCGGTCATATCGAACTCGGGGTGGCGCTGGATAATCTGGCCCTCGAGCTTAAAGAGCAGCACGTTGATGGCCTTGATCAGCGGGGTGATGGACTCACCGGCGGTGTAGGTGGCATCGGCAAAGGCGACAAGCTCACGCAGCGAGATGCCGTAGTCGTTCTCCAGGATCTCGTAGTTGTCGTAGCGTAGGTTGTTGCGCAACACCGTGGCGATGCAGGCGGGCTCACCGGCCGCAGCGCCCATCCACAGCAGGTCGTGGTTGCCCCACTGGATGTCGAGTGAATGGTAGGTGAGCAGACGGTCCATAATTTTGGCCGCGCCGCCGCCGCGGTCGAAGATGTCGCCCACCAGGTGCAAGTGGTCGACGGCCAGGCGCTTGATGAGCGAGGCGAGCGACTCGATAAAGTCGTCGGCGCTGGCGGTCTCTAGGATGGACTCCACGATGCGCTCGTGATAGCGCACGCGATAGTTGTTCTCGTCCGGGTGCGTGTGCAACAACTCGTCGATGATGTAGGCGTAGTCGCGCGGGATGGCCTTACGCACCTTGGAGCGCGTGTAGCGGCTTGAAAGTGAGCGAGCGACCATGATGAGCTGGTCAAGCATCGTCTTGTACCAGGTTGGCGAGTCCTCGCGCCGGCTGCGGACCAGGTCGATCTTCTCGCGCGGGTAGTAGATGAGCGTACACAGCTCGCCCTTTTCGTCAAAGGAGAGCGTGTCGCCAAAGATCTCGTCGACATGTTCGCGCACGACGCCCGAGCAGTTGTTGAGGATGTGCATAAAGGCTTCGTACTCACCATGCACGTCGCTCATAAAATGCTCGGTGCCCTTGGGTAGGTTGAGGATGGCCGAGAGGTTGATAATTTCGGTAAATGCGGATTGTTCGGTGGGGAACTGTCTCGACAGCAGGCGCAGATACTTGAAGTCTTGCGGGTTGCGATCGAATGCGACCATGAAACACCTTCCGATGGGGCTGGTAAAACTGATAAACAGCGTCAAACGTTTACCAGTATGCGCCGCTTTTGTTTCGATTTTGCGCCAGCGGCTGAATTGTCGGCTGAACGGTTTGGTAAATCGATTTAGTGAAGGTAGATGTGTTGGTCGGGTGGAGACGACAGAGGGTGTTTTCTCAGATATTTATGCGTCGGGTCGGTGGAGACGATGGTGGTAAAGATGTTCACTATTTTTGGTTCGATTTGGTAAATAGTGGACATATGTACCGCATGTAGGCTCACTGTGCGATAATTTGCGCAGCAATGAGTAAGGAGCCTCATATGAGTGATTTTGTCCTGACCTGTGAATCCGCCGCCGATCGAACCCGTGAGTTCTTTGCGTCGCGCAATATCCCTGTCGTGTGTTTTCATTACGAGATCGACGATGTTGTCTATACGGACGATCTGTATCAGTCGATTACGCCGGACGAGTTTTTTGCTCAGCCTTGATTCTCATTTTCATTGCAACAGCCTCAGGACTCAGCGCAACGCGTTGCG
>CATYJA010000037.1:0-14725 GCA_958407545.1 uncultured Collinsella sp.
ACTTCTGCGAGCGCGAGGGCGTGGAGAAGGGCGGCTTTGCCTGTGCAAGCGACGCGTTCTTCCCGTTCCGCGACAACGTCGACGTGCTTGCCGCGCACGGCGTGACCTGCATCATTCAGCCCGGCGGCTCCAAGCGCGACGACGAGAGCATCCAGGCCTGCAATGAGCATGGCATCGCGATGGTGTTCACCGGAGCCAGGCATTTCCGTCACTAAGTTCCGCCCCGGGACAAAATAATCTCTGCAAAAGACGGTTGCTCCGTTTGGAGGGCCGTCTTTTTGGTATAAGAGGACGGAATGACTAACACGAAAGGTACAACCATGCCCCAGATTGATGATGCCGAGCTGTTTGGCAATGCCGAGGATCAGCGTGCGTACGAGGACTTTTGCGCCAATCAGGAGGCGGTCGAGAAGTTCACGCTCGACAAACCCGCGCTTGTCTGCTGTTGGCGCATGTCCAACAAAAAGGTGCCCATGCTCAACCGCCACATTCGCGCACTGTCCGAGCGCCTGGTGCAGGGCGAGCCGCTTACCCATAACATGCTCAGCTGGGCTAAACAGCACGTTGAGTGGTCGCTTGCCGAGGGCGATTACACTGCGCACGACGGCGTACTCATGCTGGTGATCGACGTCAATGGCAACGCCGCCATGACGGTGGGCGAGTACGAGCCGCTGGCCGATACGTCGGCTAAGGCGCTACGTGCCCGCTCCGCCGAGGCCCGCTCCGAGGCCGACGAAACCGGCGTGGCGCCCGAGCTGCTCGCCGCCGTCGATAACGGCGAGCTGGCCTTTGTGGCGCCGGCGGACGAGTGCCTGTGCGGCACGGCGACGCTCATCGAGCAGCTGGCCCAGACCAAGGGCATCCCGGTCACGCGCGTAGACATTCCCGCGCAGCTCAAGGGTGCGCTGTTTCTGGTGAGCGACGAGCACGGTGTGGTTGCCGCCGCCGACTCCGACGCCGCCGACTCCGACGCCGCCACGGTCGCCTTCTTCGCCGAAGGCTACGAAAAGCTCCGTGCCCGCCGCTAAATGATGTTTCTGGGACGGGGATTAAAAACTCATTTAATTCCCGTGCTCGTCGCGAGCGAGAGGCAAGCCTCTGCCACTCGCGAACAGTTCTGTCACTTTGGTGCCGCGTGAGGCGCGTATCTGCGGATCCGCGGTCATAATGGGGCAAGACAACCAAGAGGGGGGGGGCGGAATCCATGGCGCTAATCTATATCGTTGAGGACGACGAGCCCATTCGTCGTGAACTTATCGACATCCTTGCCCGCGCCGGGTTTGAAATCGAGGCCTGCGAATCGTTTGAGCATGTCTCGCGCGATATTCTCGCCGCCGCGCCCGACCTGGTGCTGCTCGACCTCACGCTTCCCGTCAAGGACGGCCAGCATATCTGCCACGAGGTTCGCCGCGAATCCGAGGTTCCCATCATCGTCCTCACGTCGCGCACGACCGAGATCGACGAGGTCATGGCCATGACGCTCGGCGCGGACGACTTTGTTCCCAAGCCCTACAGCGCCCGTGTGCTCGTGGCGCGCATCAATGCCTTGCTGCGTCGCACCGCGGCGGCGGGCGAGCGCAGCACGCTCGTCCACAAGGGACTGGAGCTCGACCTCGCACGCTCCATGGTCACCAACACGCAAACGGGCACCAGCACCGAGCTCACAAAAAACGAACTGCGTATTCTCTCGCTGCTTCTGAGCCGCGCGGGCAAGATTGTTTCGCGCTCGGCCATCATGCAGGATCTGTGGGACTCCGACGCCTTCGTGGACGACAATACGCTTACCGTCAACATCAACCGCCTGCGCACCACGCTCGAAAAAATCGGCATCAAGGGGTATTTGACGACGCACCGCGGCCAAGGCTATTCGGTCTAGGGGCCGGCTATGTCGTTTGCCAAGTTCTTTAAAGACGCGCTGCTTCCCGTCGCCGTGTGGACGTGCGGCGTGCTGCTGAGCTGCTTTGTGCTGACGGTCGCCGGTGCACCCGTTTCTATCGTGGTCGTGGCGGTTGGCGTGTCCTTTATCTTTGGTATGCTCGGCATCGTGATCGAGTACGCTCGCCGTCGCCGTTTTCTGCGTCAGTTGGAGCGCGCGGCAGAGGAGCTCGAGAGTCCCGCATGGGTGCAAGAGATGGTGCAATGCCCGACCTATGCCGAGGGCGAGCTCGAATACGAGGTCTTGCGCCGGGTGGGCAAAGCCGCCTGCGACGAGGTTGCCGAAGGCAGGCGTCAGACCGATGACTATCGCGACTATATCGAGAGCTGGGTCCACGAGGCCAAGCTGCCCCTGGCGGCGGCTCACCTGATTATGGAAAACCTGGACAGCAGCGAAGACGACCTGTCGCGCGTGGACGACCTGGCACGCGAACTTGCTCGCGTGGAGCGCTATATCGACCAGGCGCTGTACTACGCGCGCTCGGAAGTCGTGGAGCGCGACTACCTGATTCGCCGCTGGGATCTCAAAACCTTGGTGACGGGCGCGATTAAAGCCAACGCGCGCGAGCTCATTGCGGCGCATGTGGCCCCGGTGTGCGAGAACCTCGACTTCGAGGTCTTTACCGACGAGAAGTGGCTCGAGTTTATTCTGGGCCAGCTCATTCAGAACAGCATTAAATATGCGCGTGAGGACGGCGCAAAGATCGTGTTTTCGGGTGCGTTGCTGGACGAGGGTCTGGCAAGCGAGCGCATCGAGCTTACCGTCGCGGACAACGGCTGCGGCGTGTGTGCGGCAGACCTGCCGCGCGTGTTCGAGAAGGGCTTTACCGGCGACAACGGCCGCACCACCAAGCGCGCAACGGGCATCGGTCTCTATCTGGTGGCGCGCCTGTGCTCCAAGATGGGCATCGACGTCACCGCGGCATCCGACTCCGGCAAAGGCTTCGTCGTAACATTCGCCTTCTCAACCAACAAGTTCCAATACTTTGAGTAGCCAGCCCGTCTTACGGTGCGGACGGCTATGTTCCCGAACGTGAACTTAGCTAAGGCAATTAGCGCTATGTTCCTGAACGTGAACACAACTATGGGGCTCAAATGAATCTCCCATAACAAAAACGTGCCGCCCCAAACAAAACGTGCCGCCCCAAACGGGGCGGCACGCTATTTTTCAATCAGACAACTCGCTGAAGTACGGTGACGAAGGCGCAAGGCCGGGAGGGGTTATCAAAGCCGACATCCCGCAGCCGCGAAGCGGCGAGGACGTCGGCGTGATAACCCCGCAGGCCTTGCGCCGGCGGGAAGGAACCTACTTCACGACCAGAATGTCGCAGTCCGTATTGCGCAGCAGGAACGTCGAAATCGAACCCAGCAGCGCATACTTGATCGAGGACAGGCCGCGGGCGCCGCAGAGCACCAGGTCGGGCTTAACCACGTCGAGCATCTCGTCCTTAAGCGTCTCGCGAATGCGGCCGGCGCGAATCATGACCTCGACCTCGGGGATGTCGGGATTGGCCTTAGCCTCTTCGAGCTGCTTGGCAATGGAGTTCTTAAATGCCTCCTCTAGGCCGTTGACCAGGTCGACCGGATAGGAATCTGCGCTCTCGAGCGCCGTGGAATCGATAACGTGGCCGATGATTAGCTTGGCGCCGTTGTTCGCGGCGACCTTGATGGCGCGTGCGAGCACAAAATCCTGCTGCTCAGTACCGTCGAGTGAAACAAATACCTTGGTGTAGCCCTCGTTCATGGTTTCCTCCTTGGTCTATCGCACGGGCGTGGGGCTCGTGCATCGGGCGGGCGCGGATGCGTGGCCGCCGGACACTTTATCTTGTTGCAGTTATACCCAAGGATTTGGGTTTGACCGCTCGCAATTCTGTGAACGGACGAGTTTTTTGGTAAGGGTAGGCGCAGACGCGCCCGAACGGTTGATAATGGGACATCGCCCGCACCGTCCGCAGAACAATATCGGCGGGTGTCTAACGAGGGGGTCCCTTTGGATATCATCGAGCTTCTAAAATCTGCTTTCATGGGCCTGGTCGAGGGCATCACCGAATGGCTGCCTGTTTCGTCGACCGGTCACATGATCTTGGTGGACGAGTTCGTCAAGATGAACGTGAGCGAGACGTTCTGGAATATGTTCCTGGTCGTGATTCAGCTCGGCGCCATTCTGGCCGTCTGTGTGCTGTTCTTCCATGAGCTCAATCCGTTCTCGCCCAGCAAGGGCAAGGAGGGCCGTCGCGACACCTGGGTGCTGTGGGGCAAGATTGTGCTCGGCTGCATTCCCGCCGCGGCGATCGGCCTGCCGCTCAACGACTGGATGGAGGAGCATTTCTACAATGCTCCCGTCGTGGCGCTGGCGCTCATTGTGTACGGCGTGCTGTTTATCGTGATCGAGAACTGGCGCGCGAACAAGCGCGAGGAAATGGCCGTTGCCGGTTCGTTTGGTTCGCGTGCTGTGGTGTCGGGCGGATGTCCCGCCGGTGCGCACTTTGCGGCGCCTGCCGCGGCTACCGTTGAGGATGAGGACGATGACGAGAATCTGGACTTTGGCTCCATCGCCACGCTCGAGGACCTGAGCTGGAAGACTGCGCTGGGTATCGGCTGCTTCCAGGTGCTTTCGCTGGTGCCTGGAACGTCTCGCTCCGGTTCTACTATCATCGGCGGCCTGCTTTTGGGCTGCACGCGTTCGGTGGCCTCCAAGTTTACGTTCTTCCTAGCCATCCCTGTCATGTTTGGCGCGAGTGCGCTCAAGCTGGTCAAGTATTTCATCAAGGGCGGTACGTTCGGCGCCAACGAGGTCGCTATCTTGGGCGTGGGCTGCGTTGTGGCCTTTGTGGTTTCGCTCATCGCCATCAAGTGGCTCATGGGCTTCGTGCGCCGTCACGACTTTAAGTGCTTCGGTGTTTACCGCATCATCCTGGGCATCGTAGTGCTCGCATATTTCTTCGTTCTGGAGCCGATGCTCGGCCTCTAACTTAGTCGACGCTGCGCGGCGGCCGGGGCGACAGCTTGTCATTCAAAGGGGGTGGCATGACCAAAAGGTCTATGCCGCCCCCTTTTCATGCCAATTTGTTCGCCCTGGCCGCCGCTCGCTGCTGCTGTCATGACGTCGGCGGTTTCGTGATTGTCAATAGATTGGTGCAGGCTAACCTGACCCCATTGCGCCAAATCCGCTGGGGCGGGCCTGACGGTGGCGCACGGAGTCGTGGTGTGATTTGCGTCGGTGTCCGCGCGGCTCGGTATACTGGTACGGCTCAAACTATGGCGCTGCCCGCAGGCGCGCCGTCCGTCAGATGAGGAGTCGCCCATGACCCAGCCCTTGCCCTGGGAAAAGAACACCGCGGTACCCGTGCCGCCCGCGCCGGAACCCGTGCCGCTCGATGCGTACACCGCCCCCGCCGCGCCGGAGCCCGAGCTCGTTCCGCTTGACATCTATGACGCTCCCGCGCCGGCACCCAAACCCGCCAAGCCGCTCGTCAACATCGACAGCCTTAATCCCGCCCAGCGCGAGGCGGTCCTGACCACCGAGGGCCCGCTGCTGGTGCTCGCCGGCGCCGGCTCGGGCAAGACCCGCGTCTTGACCTTCCGCATCGCACATATGCTCGGCGACCTGGGCGTTAAGCCCTGGCAGATCCTCGCCATCACGTTTACCAACAAGGCCGCGGCCGAGATGCGTGAGCGTCTGGCGGCACTCATTCCCAGCGGCACCCGTGGCATGTGGGTGTGCACCTTCCATGCCATGTGCGTGCGTATGCTGCGTGAAGACGCCGACCTGCTGGGCTACACCGGTCAGTTCACCATCTACGATGACGATGACTCAAAGCGCATGGTGCGCGACATTATGCAGGCGCTCGGTATCGAGCAAAAGCAGTTCCCCATCAACATGATCCGCAGCAAGATCAGCTCGGCCAAAAACGCCATGATCGGCCCCGAGGACATGCTCAAATCCGCCGACAGCCCCAATGACAAAAAGGCCGCGCAGGTCTACCTGGAGCTGGAACGCCGCCTGCGCGCCGCCAACGCGATGGACTTCGACGACCTGCTCGTGCGCACGCTCGAGCTGCTGCGCACCCGCCCCGAGGTGCTCGACAAGTACCAGGAGCGCTTCCGCTACATTAGCGTCGACGAGTATCAGGACACCAACCACGTCCAGTACGAGATCGCCAACCTGCTGGCCGCCAAGTACCAAAACCTCATGGTCGTAGGCGACGATGACCAGTCCATTTATAGCTGGCGCGGTGCCGACATCACCAACATCCTGGACTTTGAGAAGGACTTTAAAAACTGCAAGACCGTTAAGCTGGAGCAGAACTACCGCTCTACGGGTCATATCCTGAGCGCCGCCAACGCCGTGGTGCGCCACAACTCGCAACGCAAGGACAAGCGTCTGTTTACGGCCGAGGGCGACGGCGAGAAGATCCAGGCCTTCCAGGCAAGCGATGAGCGCGACGAGGGCCGCTGGATTGCCGGCGAGATCGAAAAGCTGCACTCCAAGGGCACGAGTTACGACGATATCGCTGTGTTCTACCGCACCAACGCCCAGTCGCGTATCCTCGAAGATATGTTCCTGCGCGCAGGCGTGCCCTACAAGATCGTGGGCGGCACGCGATTCTTCGACCGTGCCGAGATCCGCGACGTCATGGCCTACCTCAAGATGATCGTGAACCCGGCAGACGAGATGAGCGTCAAGCGCGTCATCAACACGCCGCGTCGTGGCATCGGCTCCACCTCGATCCAAAAGATTGAGCAGCTGGCACGCGACAACCGCTGCTCGTTCTTCCAGGCCTGCGAGATCGCATGCGCCGAGACGGGCATGTTTAGCGCCAAGGTGCGCAATGGCCTGTCGAGCTTTGTGTCGCTGGTGCGCGAGGGTCGCCGCATGGACGGCGAGCTCAAGGACGTCGTCGAGATGATTGTCGATAAGACGGGCCTGCTGCAGGCTTTCCGCGCCGAGGGCACCATGGAGTCCGAGAGCCGCGCCGAGAACATCCAGGAATTCCTGGGTGTCGCTGCCGAATTTGAGGAGACGCACGAGGATATCGAAGGCACGCTCGAGAGCTTGGAAGAGCTGCGCGCTGCTGGTGTTGCCGATGTGCCCGCCGACGTTGAGCCCGAGCCCGGCCCGTCTGCGCCCGTGTCTTCGTTTGAGGCGCTCGTTGGTGCGCGTGACGCCGCGGGCTCCAATCCGCTCGATAGCTTGGCCGCTCCGGCGCTGTCTCCGCAGGATGCCCTGGCCGCCGCCATCGCGGGCAACGCGTATGCCGTGCCAACAGAGTTGCCGGCGGGTGCCGTGCATGCCGACGAGATCGAGCGCACCTACGGTCCGCTCACCTGTAAGGCGCTGCCGGCGCTCATGGAGTGGCTGGCCCTGCGCTCCGACTTGGATTCCCTGGCCGGCGAGACGCATGCCATCACCATGATGACCATCCACTCCGCCAAGGGCCTGGAGTTCCCGGCGGTGTTCGTGGCCGGCATGGAGGAGGGTATCTTCCCGCACGTGCACGACTTTGGCGGCGGCGATGACCCGGGCAAGCTCGAGGAGGAGCGTCGCCTGGCCTACGTCGCCATCACGCGCGCCCGTAAGCGCCTGTTCTTGACCTATGCGGCCACGCGTCGCACCTACGGCTCGACCTCTGCCAACCCGCGCTCGCGCTTTCTCAACGAGATTCCGTTTGAGGATATCGAGTTTAGCGGCATCGGTTCTGCCGGTTTTGAGGGCACGGGCTGGGAGAAACGCGGCGACCGTCACGGCACCTTTGGCTCGGGCATGGGCTCGGATATGTACGGCGGCAAGGTGTTTGGTTCGCATACGCGCTCGACCGGCGGTTCCGGTTCGCGTGGTGGATCGAGCTTTGACGATTTCTTTGGCGGCAGCAGTTACGGGACCGAGCGCCATCGTGGGGTCTCGCCCGACGCCGGCCGTGTTGCCTCGACCTTTGGCTCAGGCGCGCCGCGAGCTAAAAAGCCGTCGTCCAAGGTGTCCCCGACGGTGGAGCGCAAGGTCGATCGTGCTAGCGCATCACAGGACTTTGCCGCAGGCGATACTGTAAGCCACAAGACCTTTGGTACGGGTACCGTAATCTCGGTCGCCGGAGACATGATCGAGGTTCAATTCGAAAAGACCGGCCAGACCAAAAAGCTAATGAAAGGTTTTGCACCGATCGTCAAGCTGTCGTGATCCCGGCGGACCTGGGCGGGCGTATGGGGCAACATCGCCTGCTCGGGCAGTCCTGCGCAAGACGGAGAGCACATTAAGTGGCCTCCTTTGCGTGCGGAACTCGCGATCGATGTTGCCCTATACGCCCGCCCAGGTCCTTGGGTAACGTTGCTAGACGAGCGTTGCTTTGCTCGTTCGCTTTTTGGTCTGGAGAGCCGGGTGGGCTGATATATATGGACAAGGGGCTCCCCCGTTGGTGAACGGGGGAGCCCCTTGTTGCGTTTGGGTTGTTGGTGCGAACTAGAGGTGGCTGATGATCAGTTCCATCTTGCCTTCGAGGCCGATGGAGCTGACGGTGCTCGGGGCCAGCAGGTGGCTTCCCTTGTGGACGGGGTCGCCGCAGACGGTGCCTTCGCCGTCGATGACCGACAGGCACATGAAGGGCCAGCGCTGGTCGAGGGTCTTGCTGCCGTCGACGCGCACACGATCGACGGTGTAGCAGGAGTTAGACTCGAGCTCGGTCACGCCATCGACTTCGGGCGCGGTCACCGTGCCGTCGGTCGGAGCCTGAGCATCAAAGTCAATGCAGTCGAGGCTCTGCTCAATGTGCAGCGGGCGCAGCTTGCCATCGGTGCCGGGACGGTCGTAGTCGTACAGGCGATATGTCACGTCGCTCGACTGCTGCGTCTCCAAAATGAGCGTGCCGGTCTTGATGGCGTGCACGGTGCCGGAATCAATCTGGAAAAAGTCGCCCTTGTGGATCGGCAGCACGTTGAGCATGTCGTCCCAGCGGCCGTCCTCGATCATCTGTGCGGCCTCGGCGCGGTCATGCGCGCGCTGGCCGACGATAATCGTGGAGCCGGGCTCGCAGTCCAGCACATACCAGCACTCGGTTTTGCCCAGGCTGCCGTTCTCGTGCTCGGCGGCGTACTCGTCGTTGGGGTGAATCTGGATCGAAAGGTCGTCCTTGGCGTCCAGAATCTTAACGAGTAGCGGGAACTCCTTGCCCTCGCAGTTGCCAAAGAGCTCGCGATGCTCGGCCCACAGCCACGACAGCGTGTGACCGGCATACGGGCCCTCCGCAATCTGGCAGTCGCCATTGGGGTGGGCCGAGATGGCCCAGCACTCACCGATGGGACCCTCGGGAATGTCGTAGCCAAACACGGTCTCCAACTGGCGGCCGCCCCAGATCTTCTCGTGGAAGATCGGCGTGAGTTTAATCAAATCGGACATGTGCATACTCCCATAAGGTTGTGCGGGTGCCGCGTAAGACGGCTCAAAACGAGCGCCCGCGTGACTACAAAAACTTATGCCAACGTTACGTTGTGCAACTCAAAGCGGTCGCCAACGTTGCGCGAGACCGAATACTCAAAGGCGGCGCCGCTGTCCAAAAAGCCAATCTGGGTGAGCTCGAGCAGGGGAGAGCCAAGTTTGGTGTCCAGACGCTCGGCTTCTTCCTCGGTTGCTGCCACGGCGCGAATGGTACGGTGGAAGCTCGAAATCTTCAGCCCACATTGCTCGCGGATGAAGCGGTAGACCGATCCGTACAGGTCCTTCTTTTTAAGGCCTGGAATCAGCTCGAGGGGCATGTAGGTGTACTCGATAACGATGGGCTTCTCATCGGCCTGACGCACGCGCACGACGTGATAGGCAAAGTCATCCTCGGCAATTCCCAGCTGGGCTGCGATGTCCGCTGGTGGATTAACGATCGAGAAATCGTAGACCACCGAGGTCACCTTCTCCCCGCGATGCTCATACGAAAAACCCTGGGTACGGTCGTTTTTGCCCTGGAAAAACGCCTGGCCGGGAAGCCCCGCCGTGTCCTTAACGTAGGTACCCGATCCACGCCGGCTGGTAATAAGACCTTCTTCGGTGATTTGTTCAATAGCTCGTTTGACGGTGATTTTGGAAACGTTATAGAGCTTGCAGAACTCAACGACGGTAGGAAGCTTGTCGCCCGGTTTAAGAGCGCCATCCTCGATAGTGCGACGAATATCTGCAGCTATCGCCTCGTATTTGGGAATCATGGAACCTCCTTTCCAACTTGGTTGAGTATAAAAGAAAGTATAGTTAACACCTAAGCATCCCTATTATATATTTAAAAAGTTCGAGAAAGATATAATTAAAAGTCGCTTTGCATATAAATTAGAGCGTTTTAAATGATAAACATCTGAGTAGTGTCGTGTTGAGAAATGATCGGTCCGAGGACGGGGCCGAACCGATATAACAACCAGCGAACCGAATCTCGTACTCTGCGCTTCCCCAGATAAAACCTGCCAAAACAAACCTGTCCCTTTTTGGTAGGTTTTTGCCTTGAGAGCGGTACCATACAGGCAATGTTTAAACGAGAAAGGTGGGCTCCCATGGAACCTAAGCAGTACTACATCGGCATCGACGTCGGCGGCACTTCGGTTAAGGAGGGCCTGTTCGACGAGGACGGCAACCTGCTTGCCAAGGCCAGCGTGCCCACGCCTCCTATCGTTGACGCTGCGGGCTTTGCCGCGGTGACCGAGGCTATCGACCAGGTGGTCGCCAAGGCACAGATTCCGCGTGCCTTTGTGGCGGGCATTGGCCTGGCCGTTCCGTGTCCCATCCCGGCGTCGGGCGATGCCAAGGTCAAGGCCAACATTGCCATTAACCTGCCCGAGCTGAGGGTCGCCATTCAGAAGCACTGCCCCGATGCGGTCGTTAAGTATGAGAACGATGCCAACGCCGCTGCCATGGGCGAGGCCTGGCTCGGTTCTGCCAAGGGCGTGCAGAACGTGGTGATGGTCACCATCGGTACCGGCGTGGGCGGCGGCGTTATCGTTAACGGCGACGTGGTATCGGGCGTTGTGGGCGCCGGCGGCGAGATTGGCCACATGTGCCTGAACCCGGCCGAGGAGCGCACCTGCGGCTGTGGCGGCCATGGCCATCTGGAGCAGTATTCCAGCGCCACCGGCGTGGTGAGCAACTACCTTGCCGAGTGCAAGAAGGCGGGCGTCGAGCCCATCGAGCTCACCGGTCCCTCCGATTCCAAGGACGTGTTCCAGGCCTGCCGCGAGGGCGACAAGCTCGCGCTTGCCGCGGCCGACACCATGGCCGACTATCTCGGCCGTGCCCTGGCGCTCATTGCCAACGTGGTCGACCCCGAGATGTTCCTGATCGGTGGCGGCGCGTCCGCTTCGGCCGATGTCTACCTCGACAAGGTTCGCGAGCACTTTAAGCAGTACGCGCTTTCCGCCTCGCGCGAGACGCCCATTAAGGTCGCTTCGCTCGGAAACGACGCCGGCATCATCGGTGCCGCCTACGTAGCCCTGCGCGCCGCCGGTAAATAGCTGGTGCAAGGGGGACAGGTTACATTGCACCAACATGGTGCAAAAGGGACAGCCTTGGCCCCCGTGCCTGCGCCCCAAAATATGCCGTGGCCCTTCCGTCTGCGAAGGCTCGGCATCGGCGTGCTACCATAGCTACGTCCAAGTACACATATCAAGTGGAGGATATCCATGGCAAACGTTCTTGTCTTTGGTCACCAGAACCCCGATAACGACGCCATCATGAGCGCCGTCGTCCTGTCCCAGCTGCTCAACCAGGTTGAGTATGCCGGCAACACCTACGAGGCCTGCGCCCTTGGTCAGCTTCCGGCCGAGTCCGCCAAGCTGCTCGCCGACGCCGGCATCGCCGAGCCCCGCGTGATCGAGTCCGTCGAGGCTGGTCAGCTCGTCGTCCTCACCGACCACAACGAGTCTGCCCAGTCCGTCGCCGGCCTTAAGGACGCCACGGTCTTTGGCGTTGTCGATCATCACCGCATCGGCGACTTCGAGACCGCCGGCCCGCTGCACTACATCTGCCTGCCCTGGGGCTCCAGCTGCACCATCGTCACCAAGCTCGCCGGCGTGCTCGGCGTTGAGCTTTCCGACGTCCAGGCCAAGCTGCTGCTCTCGGCCATGATGACCGACACGCTCATGCTCAAGAGCCCCATCACCACCGATGTCGACCGCGCCGTCGCCGCCAAGCTCGGCGAGCAGGTGGGCGTCGACCCGGTCAAGTTTGGCATGGAGGTCTTCCTCACCCGTCCGTCCGGCTCCTTCACCGCAGCTGAGATGGTCGGCAACGACATCAAGATGTTCGAGCCTGCCGGCAAGAAGCTGCTCATCGGCCAGTACGAGACTGTCGACAAGAGCCGTGCGCTTGGCATGATCGACGAGATTCGCGAGGCCATGCGCGCCTACGCCGCCGAGAAGGGTGCCGACGGCATCGTCCTGTGCATCACCGACATCATGGAGGAGGGCTCGCAGGTCCTGCTCGAGGGCGAGACCGAGGCTGCTCAGAAGGGCCTAGGCATTGCCGACGAGCACGACGGCGTCTGGATGCCGGGCGTCCTCTCCCGTAAGAAGCAGGTCGCTGCCCCCATCATGGCCGCCTGCTAGGTTTAGTTGACCAAACGCCACGACCGGATCGCGGACGCCCCGCGCTCCGGTCGTTTTTTGTGCACGTCGCCGCGTCGTCTCTTGGACAGGCGTGCCCGTGCCGTTGAGCAAATAATGTTCAACCTGTGGTTCCGCTTTTCGGCCACGCTTGCGCGCTTGTCGTGCAGGGTAGGCTAGATGCAAGCGTAATACGTTAGAGCGCGGCGCCGCCACTTGGGCGGGCCGTGCTTTTTTAAGACGGGAGCTTTCCCGTGAAAGGAGCCGCCCATGGCAGCACCCGAGCAGCTGTTCAACGTCCGTGAGCGCAAGCGTTTTGAGCGCCACGACATTTGGGAGCGCATCACCGAGAACGGCACGATTTCCGCCGCCGTCATGGTCTTCGCCGCCATCGCCGCCGTCATTTGCGCCAACACCGATGCCTACGAGGCCATCCATCACTTTTTGGAGACCCCGCTGTATGTGGGTCTGGGCAACCTTACGGCCGGTCTCACCGTTGAGCTTTTCGTCAACGACTTCCTCATGGCGATCTTCTTTTTGTTGGTGGGCATTGAGCTTAAGTACGAGATGACAGTTGGCGAGCTCAAGAACCCGCGCCAGGCTATGCTTCCCATGCTGGCGGCCGTGGGCGGCGTCGTCGTTCCCGCCTGCATCTATCTGATCTTTAACCATGCCGGCGCGCACAACGGCTGGGCCATTCCCATGGCAACCGATATTGCCTTTGCGCTGGGCGTGCTGTCGCTTTTGGGCAACCGCGTGCCCAACGGCGTGCGCGTGTTCTTCTCGACGCTCGCCATCGCCGACGACCTCATCTCCATCGCCGCCATCGCCATCTTCTACGGTCAGAGCCCCAATCCGTTTTGGTTGGGCGCCGCCGCGCTTGTGACCTGTGCGCTCGTGTGGCTCAACAAGACGCAGCATTACCGCCTTGCCCCGTATTCGGTACTGGGCCTGCTGTTGTGGTTCTGCATGTTCAAGAGCGGCGTGCACGCTACGCTTGCTGGCGTCATCCTGGCCTTCACCATCCCGGCCAAGTGCGGCGTCAAGCTCGATAGCCTCACCGATTGGCTGGGCGAGTGCTTGCCGCTGCTCGATGACCGCTACGACGACGAGGCGCACATCCTGGGCCAGCATGACTTTACCGTCTCGACCACCAAAGTCGAGCGCGTCATGCACCGCGTGACCCCGCCGCTCATCCGCATGGAGCGCCTGATCTCCACGCCGGTCAACTTTGTGATCCTGCCGATCTTTGCGTTCGTCAACGCACAGGTTCGCCTAGTGGGCGTGGACATGAGCACGCTGCTCACCGACCCGGTGACGCTCGGCGTGTACTTTGGCATGCTGCTGGGCAAGCCGATCGGTATCTTTGGCATGACGTTCGCCTTGGTCAAGCTCAAGGCCTGCGAGCTGCCGCACAATGTCAACTGGCATATGATTGCCGGCGTGGGCATTCTGGGCGGTATCGGCTTTACCATGTCGATTCTCATCAGCGGCCTCGCCTTCCCGACGGCCCAGTTTGAGGTTCTGGCTGCCAAGGCCGCTATTCTCGCCGGCTCTGTCACCGCGGCCGTACTTGGCATGATCTACATGAGTGTGATCTGCAAGCACCCCGCGCCCAAGAACGAGTAGGCGCGTAGAAACAGACGCCAGAGCCTGCTCGAGCGCGTGTAAAACGCGGTTTTGAGTGGTACTTGCCACCTGCCGGACACCCCAGTGGCCAAAAAACGCCGTTTGTGAGTACTGTCACAAACGGCGTTTCATTTTAGGCGCGAAAAATAATGTACAAATCTATTCTGTCTGTGCATTAACGATTGCGTGGCTGGACGAAAAATGCTGATGCATCCTTCCAAAACCGGACACAAAAGGCCAAGACTGGCCTTTTTAATTCAAAATCGCTGTTACTAAAAAAGTAACAGTACTCATATTTGCTATTTTTTGACCACAGGCCCCAATGACTAGGTTTATTCCACGGTGCCGTAGATGGCGCCCCAGCCGTGGGCGGCCAAGGCGGAGTTGAGCTGGTCGCAAAGTGACTGGCGGTCGTAATAGCCGGGCGGTAGCAGGTTCACGATTTCCATGAGATCGGGCGCCAGGTCCAAGATTTCGGCCTGTACGATCAGATCCAGGCGGTCGATGGCGTGGCGGTCGTAAAACAGTCCGTCGACCAGGCGCTGAAGGTCGCCGAATTCCTCGGCCTGGAACGATCCGTACTCCATAGTGCCTCCTTGGG
>CATYJA010000038.1:0-14534 GCA_958407545.1 uncultured Collinsella sp.
ATGGAGCATGTCGCGCGCGGGGGACACCCAGGTGGCTGCCGATAGCGGCGCGCTGGCAGGCGCCAATGTGGTGTCGTCCTATCACACGGCTGCCACGGTGGTGGATGCGAGCATTTTGAGTTTGGGCCTAGCGGGGTTTGCCACGATCGGGACGGGCCTGGTCGCCATCCTCATCCCGGGTGCCGAACCAGTTGCCGGCAATATGGTCGACACCGGGATTGAGATCATTAAAACGCGCAACAAGTTTGCCAAAAGCGCATCGGAAGGCTTACAGAAAATCGAGACGGCTCTGCCGTATCTGATCGCCGCGCGTGCCACGCAGGCGGTGTCGGCGCAGGATACCGATAGTGTGACCTATACCGGTACGGCGCTTGCCGTGCCCAAGACATCCGAGTCGGACTTCGCTGCGCTCGAGGGGTCCGAGATCTCGACCGATGCCATTAAAGGCACATCAGATGATTTAGAGCGTGCGGCCGAGGAGCTGCGGAAGGCCTCGGAGGAGACGGCGAAGGCTAAAGAGCGCGCTTGGCTGGCGGATTGTGGCGGGTCGGACGAGAGTTCGATTGGCAAGTACTCGTGTATGTGGGAGCGTGCGAAAAAACTAGCAGAACTATCTGACAGCCAGAACCGTCATGAAAAGTCGAGCATCACATGGGAGCCGCAAATAGCGCTCAATCGCGCGAAAACCTATTACCGACAGCGCTTGGCGAATGAAAAACCTCAGGGATCGAGCGTCGAGATGAAAGCGCAGTCAGCCGCTCGAAAAGCGTTCTATGCCTATGCGATTGAAGAGGTCGATCGAGCATACATAAAAGATGATGGCGAACGGTTTTCTGCCTATATCCCACTATTGCCGCGTGTCCCAAACGAGGTGCGGCCGACCGAACTTTACACCGATGCCGCATGGCCTGTAAGCAACAACGACGGCAGAACATACCTGCATTATGGAGTCGAATGCCCCGTCTATCAGAAAGGGACTCCGAGTGGGCTGGCATCTGTTGCTGATTATGATGGTCGTGATACATGCGAAGCGTGCGGCTTCGGCGTGGTTACGCTTGGAAGCGCCCTAATGCCGCCATCGTTCATCGAAAACGGCTTCGAGTACCACTTTGACAAGTTCAAAGAGGCTCTGGAAGACTACGTCGAATGCCGCAACAAAGAGCTCGAGCTCGAGCGTCAGACCGAAGACGAGGCCGATCGTGCGGGCAATACGTTTGACCAGGCCATCAAGGAGCTTTCGGGCGAGCGCCCGCGTATCGCTCCGCCCGGTCGCAACGGCGTGGTCGCCTTTGCGGTTTCGGGTGCCATCTCGAGCCCCGATGAGCTCAACTCTTCGTTTAACACGGCAGTCAGGCTTGGCGATCGCGGTGCTATCTCTGCCGCGGTGTTGGCGCCCGATGAGGCGACGGCGCAAAACAACGTGCTTTCGCGATTTTTCTCGACATTGAAGGAACGCTCGGGCGGCGTTGCCGGCGTGCTCGACGGCGTCATGGATGTTTGGGGACGGCTGCTCGTAGGATACGGTGATATCCAAGGTTCGGCCGACGAACTTATGGACGAGATGATTAAAGGCCTAGGAGGGGGCAGCGGCGCGTTGGGCTCCATCGCATCGTGGCTCGGCGATACCGTTTCGGCGTCCGTGGCGGCGCTGGGTTTGGAACCGTGCGACTTGCGTCTGCGAAAGCCGGTGCTGACCGATTCCGCCAACGTCATTAAGAGTCCGGGGTCTGACATTGCGGGTCTCTCTCAAGCGCAAGACAAACTGCGAAGTATTCCGTTGGGCGTGACCGATCCCAAGGCGCTTTGCGAGGCGTTGGAATATCAAGTCGAACGCACCATTAGCGGCACGGTGTTCACACTTGCGGAGATTCCTCTGCCCGGCGGCGGCTCCATCCCGCTCACCGTCGATGTCGCCACGCTGGTTGGCGCTCTGGGCGGTGGGTCGTAATGAGTATCCGCATGCGTCTGCGCGAGGAGCGCGCCCAAGCGACGGTTGAGATGGCAGTGGTTACGCCCGTTTTGCTGGTGCTGGCACTCATCGTGTACAACGTCATGGTCTTTGCCAGCGCTGTCGCGCGCTTCGACCGCGTGGTGCCCGACATCGTGTTGGCGCACGCTGTGGCACCGGGCGGGGAGGGTGACGAGAACTCTGCCGATGCCTCGGTGACGGTCCAGACTCAAATTCTGAATGCCATGGAAGGCTATGACTTGCAGATCGAAGTGTCGAGCGAGCAAGGCGCGAAGGCATCAGATGGTGGCCTGCTCTCCCTATCCGGTACGTTTAGGACCTACACCTGCACCATGCACTATGAGCCGTGGCCGACTTCTCTCAGCATCGCTGGCGTTTCGCTGGGGGCGCCGACAACGTTGTCGCACGAGCGCGCGGTGACGGTCGATCCATGGCGTCCGGGGGTGGTCATGTGACCGCGGTCTCGTCCTACATCGCTTACGCGCGGGCACTCAACAGGCTGGGTTGGACGCCGGCCGAGTTTGTGGTGGCGGAGTCGTTTGTCGTGCGCCTGCGCGGCATGCTGGGACGGCGTCCGGTTGCCGCCAACGGCCTGCCGCTCGTCATGGCGTTTCCACGCTGCTCTTCGGTCCATACGTGTTTTATGGCCTATCCCATCGACATCGCCTTCATCGATCGCGACGGCAATATCCTCGCGCGCTACGAAAACGTCCGTCCTTGGCACATGTGCTCTTGCCTCGGCGCCTGGGCCGTACTAGAGCGTCCTTCAATCATTGTTTCGACTCCTGCTCTCCAACGCGTGCCGGCTTAAGAATTGGCGACAGTGGACTTTCGTCATACGAAATTGGGTAAGATGGAGGAGAAGATGCATGGATGTTGAGATCCATCCCAACGCTAAAAAGCACCTGACGGAAAAGCAGGTGCTTAGCGCTTGGCTTGCGGTTACTGAGTGCATTCGTCGCGAGTCGAAGGACGAGCCGCCGAGATGGCTTGCAATTGGATGGCTCTCAGACGGACGAAGCGTGGAGCTTGTCGCGGTGGAGCCTGTCCGTGGGTGGCTTATCATTCATGCCTTGTCTCCAGTCCAGAAGAAATTTTGGCAGGAGATTGAACAGGCTCGGCAAAGGGGTCGATGATGGGCAAGACGTATACGGCCGCTAATGGTCAGGTTGTAACGGATGAAATGATTGACGCGTGGTGCGAGTCGTACGAGCGCGGAGAGTTTCCGGATGGCGAACACACCGTTGGCGGGATTGTGCATGGACGGCCCCCGCTCTCAGGTGAGGGGACGGCAACGCTGTCGGTCAAGATTCCTCTGGGAATGAAGGAGGCCATTCGTCGACGGGCGGCTGCCGAGGGGATGACGCCAAGTGAGTTTGCCCGTGCGGCTCTGAGTGAAAAACTTCTTGCTGCCGGCTGATGCCTCTGACGTGCCGATTTATAGAACCGAGGCTGTGCTCAAAAACTTTTTTAAAATTCTCGGTTGACCGGAACGCGTCCTTGGTTATACTAATCAAGCCTTGAAACAAGGCACACCTCAAATGGCTGGGTAGCTCAGTTGGTAGAGCAGAGGACTGAAAATCCTCGTGTCAGGGGTTCGATTCCCTTCCCCGCCACCTTGAATTGACTAGGACCTCTGCAAAGGGGTCCTTTTTCTTTTTTTGTGGGGTTCAGCGAAAATGCATCCCATTTTTTTGACCCAGAGTGGGACACGCTTTCCGGTGCCTGCCTCCGGCGCGCGTACACGCCTCATCGCACCATCTCGGGCCCGCCCAGACATTCCTTCCGCTTTTGCGCCACTTTACAGACCGTTCGGTCGTCTGTCCGCACGCGCGGGTATACTCAAAACGATACTTTTCCTGTGCAATACGATGCAGGCTCAGCCTGCACGATCCGAAGGGGGCAGTGATGGAGAGGATACTCGGCGTTAATCTCTCTGGCTGGTTTATTCCCGAGCCTTGGGTGACCCCGTCGCTATACGCGGCGACCGGTGCATCCAACGCGGCCGAGCTGCAGGAGGCCATGGGCACCGCCGCCTATAACGAGCGCATGCGCCGTCATTACGAGACGTTTGTGAGCGAGGATGATTTCCGTCGCATGGCGCAGATCGGCCTCAACGCCGTGCGCCTGCCGGTGCCTTGGTATGCCTTTGGCTCACAGGAGTCCGATGCCTCCTACATCTCGGTTGTCGATTACATCGACCGCGCGATTGAGTGGGCTGCCAAGTACGACATCCGCGTGCTGCTCGATCTGGCGACGGTGCCCGGTGGCCAGGGCGATTCCAACGATTCGCCCGCCACGCCGGAGGCTGTTGCCGAGTGGCATTCGTCCACCAACGGTCGTCATGTCGCACTCGACGTGCTCGAGCGCTTGGCCGATCGCTACGGCGAGGCCGAGAGCCTGCTGGGTATTGAGCTGCTGGATACGCCGCAGATGAGCGTCCGCAAGAGCCTCTTCACCATGACGGATGGCATTCCGGCGCACTACCTGCGCAACTTCTATCGCGACGCCTACGAGCTCGTCCGTTCGTATATGCCCGAGGATAAGATCGTCGTCTTCTCGTCGTCGGGGCATCCCAACGAGTGGAAGCATTTTATGCGCGGCGCCAAGTACAAGAACGTCTACATGGACCTTCACCTGTACCATTACCGTGACGAGTATGCGCTCGATATCACGAGCCCCCGCGGGCTGACGACGGCGATTTCGCGCAACAAGCGCGAGCTCAAAGAAGCGATTTCGACTGGGTTCCCCGTGCTGGTGGGCGAATGGTCGGGCGCGGCGATCTTTGCCAACTCGTCGGTTACGCCCGAGGGCCGCAATGCCTACGAGCGCGTGTTTATCGCCAACCAACTGGCTTCGTTTGCACCGGCTGCCGGTTGGTTCTTCCAAACGTGGAAGACCGAGAAGCGCATTGCAGCATGGGACGCCCGCGCGGCGCTCGGTACGCTCGAGCGTGGCATGATTGAATAGGTTGATATGACGCAAAACAGCGCCCATACGGGCAAACTCTATGTGGTCGGCACGCCCATCGGCAACTTGGGCGACCTGTCCCCGCGCGTTGGCGAGGCCTTTGCCGCTGCCGATGTCATCTGCTGCGAAGACACGCGTGTGACGTCAAAGCTGTTGATGCATCTGGGCATTTCCAAGCCGCTTGTCCGTTGCGACGAGAATGTGATCGCTAGCCGCGCCGCCGGCCTGGTCGACCGCCTGCTGGCGGGGGAGACCCTCGCCTTTGCCTCGGACGCCGGCATGCCGAGTGTGTCCGATCCCGGCCAGGCGCTGGTCGAGGCGGCGCGTGAGGCCGATGTGCCCGTCGAAGTTATTCCCGGGCCCTCTGCTTGCGTCACGGCGCTCGTTTCGTCCGGTATTCCCTGCGAGCATTTTTTCTTCGAGGGCTTTTTGGGCCGAAAGCACGGCGACCGCGTGCGCCGTTTGCAGCGCCTTGCCGTGGTGCCCGGCGCACTCATCTTCTACGAGTCTCCACATCGCATCGTGGCGACGCTCGAGGCCGTGGCGGAGGTCTTTCCCCAGCGTGAGGTTGCCGTCTGCCGCGAACTCACCAAGCTGCACGAGGAGGTCTTGCGCGGGCCTGCTGCCCAGCTTGCCGAGGAGCTGCGTGCTCGCGGCGAGGTAAAGGGCGAGATTGCGCTGGTCATCGCGCCGCCGAGCGAGGATGAGGAGGCCGGTATCGTGCCGGTTGGCGCCGCGGCAGCGGATCCCGACGAGGCCCTGCGCGAGGATATCCGCGCCGCGCTCGAGGAGGGGGAGCCCGCCTCTGCGGTGGCCAAGCGCCTGTCTCAGAAGTATTCGCGCCGCAAGCGCGATGTCTATGCCATGGTGCTCGATATGCAATAGATGGAGGATATCCAGCCCTTGCGCTAGAATCATCCCCTGTATGCAACGTTTTTCTGGAGGACAAACCCCATGGATCAAAGCAAGCCTTCGTTCTTTATCACGACGCCCATCTACTACGTCAACGCCGATCCGCACCTGGGCACCGCTTATTCCACCATCATCGCCGACGTTCAGGCTCGCTATCGCCGCTCCGCTGGCTATAACGTCAAGTTCCTGACCGGCATGGACGAGCACGGCGAGAAGGTCGCCGAGGCCGCAGCCAAGCACAACATGACGCCGCAGGAGTGGACCGACAGCCAGGCCCCGCACTTCAAGGAGCTTTGGAGCAAGCTCGAGATTTCCAACGACGACTTCATCCGCACCACCGAGCCGCGCCAGCATCATGCCGTGCAGTACCTGTGGGAGCGCATGAAGGAGTCCGGCTACCTGTATAAGGGCAGCTACGACGGTTGGTATTGCGTGCCTGACGAGACCTACTTCACTGATACGCAGGTCCAGAAGGGCGACGAGGAGTACGGCAGCGTCGGCCAGCACCTGTGCCCCGACTGCCACCGTCCGCTTGAGCGCGTACAGGAGGAGTCCTACTTCTTTAAGCTTTCCGCCTTCCAGGACAAGCTGCTTAAGCTCTATGACGAGCATCCCGACTTTGTTGAGCCTGCGTTCCGCATGAACGAGGTTCGCAGCTTTGTCGAGGGCGGCCTTAACGACCTTTCCGTGAGCCGTACGAGCTTTGACTGGGGCATTCAAGTCCCGTTTGACGAGGGTCACGTGACCTACGTGTGGTTCGATGCGCTGCTCAACTATATGACGGCCGTCGGCTACGGTGTCGACACCGACGAGGCGCGTGCCGAGCTGGCCTATCGCTGGCCCGCGCAGTTCCACATCGTGGGTAAGGACATCATCCGCTTCCACTGCGTCATTTGGCCCGCCATGCTCATGGCCATCGGCGAGGCCCTGCCCGAGCACGTCTTTGCCCACGGCTTCCTGACCGTGCGCAATGCCGAGACCGGCAAGGCCGAGAAGATGTCCAAGAGCCGCGGCAACGCCATCGCTCCGCAGGACGTTATCGACATGCTGGGCGTCGAGGGCTATCGCTACTACTTTATGACCGACGTCGTCCCCGGCACCGACGGTGCCATCAGCTTCGACCGCATGGAGCAGGTCTACAACGCCGACCTGGCCAACAGCTGGGGCAACCTCATCTCGCGTTCGCTCAACATGAGCGGCAAGTATTTTGACGGTTGCGCGCCCGCCAAGCCCGCATCGTTCGATGCGTTCGACAACCCGCTGGCAAAGATCGCCGATGGTCTGGTCGAGCGCTACATGGCCAAGATGGACGTGCTCGATTACGGTGGAGCCAAGGACGAGGTCATGGAGCTCATCCACGCCGCCAACCACTACATCGAGGACTCCGAGCCTTGGGCACTTGCCAAGGACGAGGCCAAGGCTGACGAGCTGGCGTTTGTGATCTACAACCTGCTCGAGGCCATCCGCATTGCCGCTCACCTGCTGATGCCGCTCATGCCCCAGACTTCTGCCGAGGCTCTGCGCCGCCTGTCCTGCGAGGACGAGGCCGCGAGCGACGACCTCAAGGGCATTTGCGCTTGGGGCTTGCTTGCTGGTGGTCAGCCCGTCGAGAAGGGCGATCCGCTGTTCCCGCGTCTGGCGTAGAGACCGCGCGAGCGCCATATCGGCAATTTGCTGTTTAGCTGTAAGGGCATGGCCGCCACGGTCCATGCCCTTTTGTTTCAAGACGCCGCCATCATGCTAAGGAGGCAACCATGACAACTTCGCCTTTGGCAAACCCCACGGCCACCAGGGAGCTGCTGGAGGAGTTTGGCCTTGCGACCAAGCATCGCCTGGGCCAGAACTTTCTAGTCGACAATCATGTGATCGAGCGTATCTGCGAGCTTGCCGAGCTTGCAGGTGACGAGCGCGTACTCGAGGTGGGTCCGGGCGTTGGTACGCTCACGCTTGCGCTGCTGCAGGAGGCGGCGTGCGTTACGTCGATTGAGGCAGATCCCGAGCTCGAGCCGGTGCTCGATGCTCACGCCGCTGACTATGCCAACTTCCGCTTTATCATGGGCGACGCGCTCAAAGTGACGCCGGAGCAGATTGAGCAGGCCGCCGGTGGTGAACCCACGGTGTTTGTCGCGAACTTGCCCTATAACGTGGCGGCGACAATCATCCTGCAGTTCTTCCAGACGATGCCCGCGCTCAAGCGCGCCGTCGTCATGGTGCAAAAGGAGGTTGCCGATCGTATTGCCGCAACGCCGGGCAACAAGACCTATGGCGGCTACACGACAAAGCTCGGCCTGTATGCGCAGGTTACGGGTCGCTTTGAGGTGCCGCCGCGTTGCTTTATGCCGGCGCCGCACGTGGACTCGGCCGTCGTGCGTATCGACCGTGTTGACGGCGTGGTGCCCGAAGGACTCGACCGCGAGTTTGTGGCCCGCGTGATTGATGCTGCATTTGCTCAGCGTCGCAAGACCATTCGCAACTCCATGAGCGCCAACGGCTTTGCCAAGGACGTGCTCGATGCCGCCTTTGAGGCTTGCGGTATCGCATCCACCACGCGCGCCGAAACGCTTGATGTTGCCGACTTTGTCCGCCTGGCCCAGGAGCTAATCCATGACGCTTAATGCCGAACGCGTGACGTTTACCAAGAAAAAGAAGACGGTTGCTTGTCCCGTGCCCTTGGCGCCGCTTGCCGACACGCATGCGCATCTGCTTTCGTTTTGGGGCAAAGAAGTGCCCGAGACGCTCGTGCGCGCCAAAGCCGCGGGCGTCGACCTGTTGGTGACGATGTTCGACCCCATCGCTGACAAACGCAGCGTGACGGACTATAGCGACTGGCTCGTGCGCGAAATTCTGCCGATGCAGGATATCCCTCAGATCAAGTATCTTGCCGGCGTGCATCCGTATGGCGCGCCGGACTATACCGACGACGTTCACGCACAGGTCGTTGCCGCACTCGATGACCCCTTATGCGCCGGTATTGGCGAAATCGGCCTGGACTATCACATGGACTATGACGACGATATCGCGCCGGCACCCCATAACGTGCAGATTGACTGCATGGCGCGCCAGCTCGAGCTTGCCGTGTGCCGTAACGTGCCGGTGGAGCTACATCTGCGTCACGAGGACACGGACCAGGAGCGCACCTCGCACGTGGACGCCTACAACGTGCTTCGTGAGGTGGGCGTGCCCCAGGCCGGTTGTGTGCTGCACTGCTTTGGCGAGGACCGCGCCACGATGGAGCGCTTTGTGGAGCTGGGCTGCTATATCGCCTATGGTGGTGCGGCCACCTTTAAGCGCAACGACGACGTGCGCGAGGCATTTGCGGCAACCCCACTCGATCGAATTTTGTTCGAGACGGATTGCCCGTATATGGCTCCGGAGCCCATCCGCGGTCTTGAATGCGAACCCGCAATGATTTCCATTACGGCAAACGCGCTGGTTAACGACCGTGTCGATCGCACTGGTGAGGACGCCGAAACAATCGCGCAAGCCGCTTGGGAGAATGCCTGCCAACTTTTTCAAAAATAGTTCTTGCGTTCGTGGTGGCGCTCCGTTATTCTAATTTCTGCACGCGGGCGTGGCGGAATTGGCAGACGCGTACGGTTCAGGTCCGTATGGGGGCAACCCCATGAAGGTTCAAGTCCTTTCGCCCGCACCATTAAATGAAAAAGCTCCCAGCAATGGGAGCTTTTTTGTTATGGGCCCATCGCAGGGACTTGAACCTGCGAAGGAGCGAGCGTAAAGAAAACGCGGAGCGTTTTTAGCGAGCTGGCGAGGACGCCGGCAGGCGGCCGAAGCCGGTGCGGATCCGCGAAGCGGATACGCGGACGTCCTTTCGCCCGCACCATTAAATGAAAGAGCTCCCAGCAATGGGAGCTTTTTTGTTATGGGCCTCTTGTTGATGTCACGTTGCTGCTTCGTGCGGGTATCCTAATGCCAACGTGTGCCTATCAGAGGAGAGACCATGCTGTTGTCCGGTATCATCGCCGCCCTTACCAGCCTTTTGATTCCCATCATCATTTTGTTGTTACTGCTTCCCAACGCCTGCTATGTCGTTGAACAACAGCATGCCGTGATCATCGAGCGTCTGGGCAAGTTTAACCGCATCGTCAACGCGGGCTTCCACATGAAGGTGCCCGTGATCGACCGCAAGGCCGCCACGGTGAGTCTGCGCACCATGAAAAACGGTTTTGGTATCGACGTTAAGACCCAGGACAACGTGACCATCGGCCTTGAGGTTTCTGCTCAGTACCACGTGAGCTATGACATGGGCGCCGGCCCGGCAGATTCGGGTATCTACAAGAGCTACTACATGCTGCAGGAGCCCGTCGACCAGATGCGTGACTTCATCACCGACGCCCTGCGCTCTTCGATTCCCGTCTACACACTCGATGAGGTCTTTGCCAAGAAGGATGACATCGCCAAGGATGTCAACGCTACCGTTTCCGAGCAGATGGCCGCCTACGGCTTCACCCTCGTGTCGACGCTCATCACCAAAATCGCACTGCCGACCGAGGTCGAGAACTCCATGAACGACATCAACGCCGCCCAGCGCAAGCGCGCTGCGGCACAGGAGCTCGCCGAGGCCGACCGCATCAAGCGCGTCACCGAGGCGACCGCCGAGGCCGAGGCTATGGAAAAGGCGGGCGAGGGCATCGCCAACCAGCGCAAGGCCATCGCGCTGGGTATCAAAGATTCGCTCGAGATCATCCAGGAGACGGGTGTCGGCAATGACGAGGCCAACCAACTGTTCATGTTTACGCAGTGGTCCGAGATGATGACGGAGTTCGCTCGCACGGGTAAAACCTCGACGGTCGTGCTGCCGAGCGACTTTTCGCAGTCGGCCTCGATGTTCGAGCAGATGCTGACCGCCAGCAAAGTTCAAAACGATTCGAAGGAGTAGACGCGCGTGAAATACACCGTCGTTTGCGTCGGTAAGCTCAAAGAGCGCTTTTGGAAGGACGCGTGCGCTGAGTACACCAAGCGCCTAGGCGCCTATGCCAAGGTGGATATCCGCGAGGTGGCCGATATCGACCCGGCTAAGGCGGGCGGCGTGGATGCCGCGCGCGACAAGGAGGGGGCGGCAATTCTTGCTGCATTGCCGTCTCGAGCGCATGTGATCCTGCTGGCTATCGAGGGCAAGGAGCGTTCGAGTGAGGAGCTCTCGGCGCGGCTCGACGATCTTATGCTGCGAGGCAGCAGCGACATTGCCTTTGTAATCGGCGGTTCGGACGGCGTGAGTGATGAGGTGCGCGCCCGCGCCGACGAGATGCTCAGCTTTGGACGCATTACCTTGCCGCATAACCTGGCGCGTGTGGTGCTGCTAGAGCAGATTTACCGTGCCTGCAAGATCAGCCGTGGCGAGCCGTATCACAAATAGGTCGGCAATACGAAACAATGGCGTGGGACAATACCTTTCGTTTTGAGGAATGTGTCTGAAAGGACTATGAGATATGAAGATTGGATTTGTCGGTTTTGGCAATATGGCGAGCGCTATGGCCGATGGCTGGATCGCTGCCGGTGTAGCTGCGAGCGACATGTGTGCCTGCGCGGGTCGCTACGACGCACTGGTTGAGCGCTGCGAGGCGCGCGGCATGGTCGCCTGCCACGATGCCGCCGAGGTTGTCGCCGCATCCGATATCGTGGTCGCTGCGGTCAAACCGTACATGATCGAGAAGGTATTCGCCCCGCTCAAGGATGCTCTTGCCAAAAAGGTCGTTCTGTCGGTTGCCTGGACCTGGGACAGTGCCAAGTGGGAGCAGGTCCTGCCGGGCGTCGCGCATATCTCGACGGTGCCCAACACACCGGTTTCGGTGGGCGAGGGCGTCATCGCTTGCGAGAAGGCTTCCACGCTTAGTGATGAGCAGAGCGCAGTGGTGCTTGATCTGCTTGGCAAGCTCGGTGCGGTGGTCGAGCTCGATACGAGCCTGCTGTTTGTGGGCGGCACGGTGGGTGGTTGCGCTCCGGCATTTGTCGCTATGGCAATCGAGGCCCTGGGCGATGCGGCGGTCAAGCACGGTATCCCGCGTGCCGATGCCTATCGCATTGTGAGCCAGATGGTGCTGGGTACGGCAAAGCTGCAGCTTGCAACTGGTCAGCATCCTGCGGCGATGAAGGATGCCGTATGCTCGCCCGGTGGTGCCACCATCAAGGGCGTCGTTGCACTCGAGGACGCCGGCATGCGCAGCGCCCTGGTCAAGGCAATTGACGCAACTCTCCAATAAAACCGACCAAAAAAGACAGGTATATTTTGGCAGGTTTTTCCTGCGGTTTTGTCGCATGTACGAAAAGCGCCCCGCAACTGGCTCAATTCCAGCTGCGGGGCGTTTGCATTTGCCCAGATAAAACCGACCAAAATAAACCTGTCCCTTTTTGGCAGGTTAGTCCCAGAAGCTGTCTTCCTCATCCTCGGACTTGGGCCCGCGGTCGACGTACATCTTATGGGTGCGCTTCTCCATTACAAAGGCAAGAATCGCAAATAACAGGATGCCGCCGGCGAAAAGGATGGCAAAACCGGTGCGGGTGCCAAACAAAAAGGAAAAAACTGCGTCCATTGGGTGCCTTCTTGCGTAGTTGAGTTGGGTCGTAAACGCTCATAAGTATATACTTGCCCATACATGTACAAGGTTGCAACCTAAATGGAATGTATATCGCCGGAGGATCTAATGCTTGATATCAAGTTTGTTCGCGAGAATCCCGATGCCATCGATGTCGCCATGGCTAACCGCCAGACGTCTTGGGATCGCGAGAAGTTCTTTGAGCTCGACGACGAGCGCCGTGCCGTCATCACCGAGGTCGAGGAGCTCCAGGCTACGCGTAATGCCGAGTCCAAGAAGATCGGCGCCCTGATGAAGGAGGGCAAGAAGGACGAGGCCGAGGCTGCCAAGGAGGCCGTGCGCGCCGTCAACGAGAAGATTGACGGTCTGGCCGAGCGTCGTACTGCCCTCGAGCAGGAGCAGTACGACTTCATGGCTCACCTGCCCAACATTCCTTGCGAGGCCACGCCGTACGGCAAGGACGAGGACGAGAACATCGAGCGTCGCCGCTGGGGCACCCCGCGCGAGTTCGACTTCGACTTTAAGCCGCACTGGGATCTGGGCACCGACCTCGACATTCTTGACTTCGAGCGCGGCAACAAGCTCTCCGGCAGCCGTTTCACCGTTCTCGGTGGCGCCGGTGCCCGCCTGGAGCGTGCCCTCATCAACTTCTTCCTCGATACGCACACCAGCCGTGGCTTCAAGGAGTGGTGGCCGCCTATCGTCGTCAAGCGTCAGACCATGTTTGGCACGGGTCAGCTGCCCAAGTTCGAGGACGACGCCTATCACGTCTCGGGCGACAACTTCCTGATCCCCACCGCCGAGGTCGTGCTTACCAACCTGCACGCCGGCGAGGTCCTCGATGCCGACACTCTGCCGCGTCGCTACACCGCCTTCACCCCCTGCTTCCGCGAGGAGGCCGGTTCCGCCGGTCGCGACACCCGCGGCATCATCCGTCAGCACGAGTTCGACAAGGTCGAGATGGTCAAGTTCGCTAAGCCGGAGGAGTCCGACGAGGAGCTCGAGAGCATGACCGCCGAGGCCGAGTACCTGCTGCAGCAGCTGGGCCTTCCGTATCGCGTGATTAGCCTGTGCACCGGCGACCTGGGCTTCTCTGCCCGTCAGACCTACGACATCGAAGTCTGGCTGCCGAGCTACAACGCCTACAAGGAGATCAGCTCCTGCTCCAACTGCGGTGACTTCCAGGCTCGCCGCGCCAACATCAAGTATCGCGACCCCGAGAACTTCAAGGGTTCGCGCTACCTGCACACTCTCAACGGTTCCGGCCTGCCGGCCGGCCGCACCATGGCCGCCATTCTGGAGAATTACCAGAACGCCGACGGCACCATCACGATCCCCGAGGTTCTGCGTCCTTACATGGGCGGTCTCGAGAAGATCGAGCCGGTCGCGTAACTTGGCTGCATAGGGGATATGCAAGGGCGCTCCTCCGGGGGCGCCCTATTTCGTGCGCAGGTCCATATCATGCCGTGCGGACAGCTCAATAGAAAACACACGAACAACTGTTCTGTATACAGCCATCTACCTGCTATGCTTTTGCTAAATAAGAGCGAGAGAAAGGGGACGCGATGGAGCTGTTTGATGATCGGGTGGTTTTGTTTGAGAGCGACGAGGGCGGGGAGTACCTGCTTGTAACGTGTGAGCCGTCTGGCATGGGTGGCCTGGTGGTTCGGCAGGCGAGCGAGGGTCCGTTGACCCAATGGTGCTTTGAGGAGTCGCCGCATGTGGTCGAGACCTTTGTGGCGCACGAGGGGCTTGTGGCGCTGGAGCACTTCTATGGAGTTGGGACTTCCAACCAGGTCGCGCGCATGCTGAGCATCTCGTTTGCCGATTTTGACTGTGCCCAGCGGGTGAGATCGCTCCTGAGGGAACTTGATGCCAAGTTCGACGTGATCGAAAAGCCAATCGATCGTACGGGGAACGGCGGTATATGCGGAGCAGCATGACAAAACTGCGTTCCACAAAAAAGTTTGAGATTGTGCTTGACTCCAATAGGCTAAAGTGGTTTTATATGTCTTGCGCTGCGGCGTTACCTCAGCTGGATAGAGGGTCTGACTACGAATCAGAACGTCATAGGTTCGAATCCTATACGCCGCACCAATCGAACTTAAAGCCTCCGGCAACGGGGGCTTTTC
>CATYJA010000039.1:0-14202 GCA_958407545.1 uncultured Collinsella sp.
CCGATAAGCTCCTTTTTGATCTTCTTTTTGATGCCCACAGGACTCCCCCGCTGGTTAACGACAAAACTTTCGATACTATACCCGTTCCGGCGATGTCTATCCAGCGCAGCCATAGAGAGTCCAGACATATGGAGGATGCTGCTGGGTGACACGAGGACTCTCGCGCCGTTGCTTTAACAAAAAACTCTCACAGGAAGTAGCCGCGAGGGCTATGTTGGTAGTTGCAGCTACAGTTATTGTTGAGGGCGAGCAGCGCGTCGCGCACGCCGTAGAGGTAGCCGCTGATGAGCGCCCAGCGCACGCGCTCGTCGAGCGCAGCGAGGTAGAGCGTCTGCATGCCACCGCCGGAAAAGCCGACACAGCCGAGTTCGCGCAGACTCCACGCGCCGCGCGCCGCAACGTAGTCGATGAGGCGCATGAGGTCCCAGGTCTTCGGCATCGATGTGCACATCGAGCATCACGCCGACCATGAACATTGCGAGAAACGTATTTGCCGAGCCCACCGAAGCGGTGACGTCGAGCACCGGCGCAGAATAGCGATGCATCCCTTTGTACATGGGCACACAAGGGGATACAGCAAAGGCGACCGGAGGTCGCAATACCCTCCTGGTGAACAGCTAGCAAGGTGAGTAAAACCACACCGAACGCCGCTCACGCCAGGGCGGCGTTCACCTTTTGGTTCCACCTGCCAGCACCTCCTCTCTCGATGCCGCAAGGGTTTCTTCGTGGTGATAGACCGACACCGTTCATCGTTGTTACGGGCTCGTTCGCAAAGTCGTGAACACGCTCCCCTCTTGTTCAGCGCATAATGGTGCACCGTGTGCGGCTGTGCGGTCGCACGCTAAAGGAGATGTGCCCGCATGGGCATCGAGAGAGAGGATGCAGCATGAACCTGAGGGAGAAGTACGGTGAGTGGGGCCTGATCCTGGGCGCGACCGAGGGCGTCGGCAAGGCGTTCTGCGAGAAGATCGCCGCCGGCGGCATGAACGTCGTCATGGTCGGCCGTCGCGAGGAGAAGCTGAACGTGCTCGCAGGCGAGATCCGCGAGACCTACGGCGTGGAGACCAAGGTCGTGCGCGCCGACTTTAGCCAGCCCGGCGCTGCCGAGACCGTCTTCGCCGCGACCGAGGGCCTGGACATGGGCTTCATGAGCTACGTGGCCTGCCTGCACAGCTTCGGTAAGATCCAGGACACTCCCTGGGAGAAGCACGAGGCCATGATCAACGTCAACGTCGTGACCTTCCTCAAGTGCTTCCACCACTACATGCGGATCTTTGCCGCCCAGGACCGCGGCGCCGTGATCAACGTCTCGTCGATGACCGGCATCAGCTCCAGCCCCTGGAACGGCCAGTACGGCGCGGGCAAGGCCTTCATCCTCAAGATGACCGAGGCCGTGGCCTGCGAGTGCGAGGGCACCGGCGTCGACGTCGAGGTCATCACCCTCGGCACCACCCTAACCCCCAGCCTGCTGTCCAACCTCCCCGGCGGCCCGCAGGGCGAGGCCGTCATGAAGATCGCCCTCACCCCCGAGGAGTGCGTCGACGAGGCCTTTGAGAAGCTGGGTAAGGAGCTCTCCGTCATCGCCGGCCAGCGCAACAAGGACTCCGTCCACGACTGGAAGGCAAACCACACCGAGGACGAGTACATCCGCTACATGGGCTCGTTCTACCGCGACTAGCAACTGCGGAACACACGCGCGAGGCTGCATACGGGTTCGCAGGTAGAGATGCGAGTGCGAGGGTTTCTTTGCGGGGGCGTGCGGATGCGGCGCCTGCGAGGGAACCCTCTTTTCATGGGTGGGCGCGGCGATGAACCCGTGCGCGGCACCTCGGCGCTCACCGTCGAGGGCGACCTGCCCGGCTCCCTCGCGATCTCCCTACACGGGGTTCTGCGCTCCGGCATCCTCTGGACCGTGTCTCGCTCGTGCTCAGTGGGCCGGCCGATCCGGCCCTCAGGGTATCGGATTCCCGCATTCATCCGTACATGTTCGTATGAATGCGGGAGGTGTTCGGGTGAAGTTGATATTCAAGGTGTAGACCTTTTTCTTGGTACTCCTCAAATGCGGCAGGGTTTTTCGAGTTTGTAGATGCTAATATAACCCTGCTCTCGAAAGAGGACTCAGCCCCGGCTGGTAAACCTGACGTTTGGCGTGGTGTGCGTGACGCGCATAGTGGGCATGTAGCCTTTGAGGAGATAAGTCTCGCGGTAGAAGGCGGCGTTGTTCTTCGGGCAGGACGTGAACTCGGCCATTTTGCCAGTCGCATTGTCGAACGCAATTACCCACAGCCGTTCTTCCATATTGCGTACCATCTCCTCATGAAAACGCTTATCGGCTCGACTGCCAAAACGACAGCAGACTCTATCAATGAATTCTATCAGGTCATACGGGGCCTCGCTGCGTGGGAACTAATCGCAATCCCCCACCCCGGCCCGTCAGAGGCGATTTGAGGGGCTATATCCGGGTCGGAAGCGGTGCAGCGGTGACTCTTGCCAAACGTCCCGTATTCTCGGTTTCGGTGCGGTTGCGGCGGCATCGGCCACGCGCCGCCGCCGCACAAGCATGCCATGCGGCAAGTCGCCCGTTCTGTAAGCCCTCGTCGCGCTATTAAAACAGCTGATAATTCTCTGATGATTCAGCATGAAAAAAGGTCAGGCACTAGGTGCCTGACCTGCGAAACTTCTGGTCGGGACGACTGGATTCGAACCAGCGACCCCTTGACCCCCAGTCAAGTGCGCTACCAAGCTGCGCCACGTCCCGAAGCTTTTGTTTGTTGCTCTGCTCTCGCTCGCAACAGGGAGTATATTAACCCGAAACTTTAGACTTGTGCAAGAACTTTTTTACAAATTTTGAAGCAAGTCCAAAATTGTATCTGCGAGCTGGGGCTTTGTTAGCACGGGAAGTTCTTGCGTGCCCGCTGTGCTCACGATCCAGGCCTTGTTAGTGTCGGTTCCAAAGCCCGAATCGGCGCGCGAGACATCGTTGGCGATAATGGCGTCACAACCCTTGCGGGCGAGCTTACGCTGCGCGTACTCCACGACGTTATCGGTCTCGGCCGCAAAGCCGATCACGCGCCGCTCTCCCTTTTGACGCGAAAGCTCGGCCAAGATGTCAACGGTCTCGACCAGTTCAACTCGATCCAAGGGCTCGTTGGACTTTTTGAGCTTATGGTCCGCCGGCGCCGCGGGGGTGTAGTCGGCGACGGCGGCCGCACAAATGGCCGCATCGGCCGTCTGGAAGGCGCTCAGCGCCGCCTGGAGCATCTCCTCTGCGGTCTGCACACGCATGCACTTCACCCCGCGGGGAACATCGAGCGATGTCGGTCCCAACACGAGCGTGACCGCAGCACCGCGACGAGCGGCCTTCCCCGCCAGGGCGATGCCCATCTTGCCCGAAGAGCGGTTGCCAATGAAGCGCACCGGGTCGATCGGTTCGTGCGTGGGGCCGGCGGTAATCACGATGCGCTTACCTACCAGGTCCTGGGGCACGGGATTGAGCACCTCGCAGACGGCCTCGACGATGTCCTCGGGCTCGCTCATGCGTCCCGTGTCCACGTCGCCGCAGGCGAGGTAGCCGCTGCCTGGGCCCACCACATGCACACCGCGGTCGCGCAGCGTGGCCATATTAGCCTGCGTGGCCGGCGCCTTCCACATGCCGTTGTTCATGGCCGGCGCGATCACGATGGGCCGCGGCGTGGCGAGTAGCGTCGTGGAGATGAGGTCGTCGGCGATGCCGTTGGCCATCTTGGCGATGATATTGGCCGTCGCGGGCGCCACGACCACCAGATCGGGCTCCTGCGCCAGCGAAATGTGGTGGATGGGGTCGGAGGGATCGTCGAATAGGCCCACGGCAACGGGCTCATTGGTGAGCGCACGGAAGGTAAGCGGCCCCACGAACTCCGTGGCATGCTCGCTCATAACGACCTTGACGCGCGCGCCGCGCTTTTGCAGCAGGCGCACGATATTGCACGACTTATAGGCGGCGATCCCGCCGGTAATACCCAGCAGGATCGTTTTTCCCTCTAGTTGCATTGAATTGTTGGATGCCGCCGTCATCGCTAGGCTTCCTTGCTCGGGAGTACCAGGAGGCGGTGGCAGTACGGGCAGTGCGTAATCTCGCTGCCGTCGTGGTTGAGGTCGCTCATGGACGATGCCTGCAGCGCGGTGTGGCAGACCGTGGGGATGTTGCCTTGGATGGTCTCGACGGCCAGGCCGCGGAACTGCTTGAGCAGACGCTCGTAGTCGGTGAGCACGTCGGCCGGCAGTGTGGAGGCAAGCGCGGTGCGCTCCTTGGTGGCAGCGTCGATCTGAGCCTGCAGGTCGGCAGCCTTGGCGCGGGCGGCCTTGGTATCGGCCTTCACGCCCTCCTCGAACTTGGCGATGATGGCCTGCGCGCGGGTCTCGCGGTCGAGCGCCTCTTTGTGGGCGACAACGACATCCTTGCGGGTGTGCTCAATCTTATCCAGACGCTTGGCCAGGGTGGCGAGTTCATTCTCCAGGTCCTGAACCTCGCGGTAGTCGGAGCCGTCGACGTGGCGCTTCTTGGCAGCCTCGATGGCGTTATTCGTCTGGATCTCGGTGGTGTTGAGATCGTCGAGCTCAATGTCCAGATCCTTGCGCTGGGCGTAGAGCTTGGTCATCTCGGACTTGAGCTTCACATAGGTCTTGCGCTTGGAAGCGAGCTCCTTGAGCTCCGGCATATTGGCAAGTTCGCTCTTGTTGCGGGCGAGCTCCAAATCGATCTGTTGCAGCTTGAGTAGCGTAGCGCCGGCGCTCATAAGTTCTCTCCTTTTGTCACAGTCCACCATTGGCAAGGGTTCAGTATTTTAATCGCATGACGGGGGTCGACCCCGGCGTCAACTGCAGAGTTCATCAATATATCAACGAACGGCTCCTCGGAGCGGTCGTGGCCGAGCAAGATCACCGGCAGTCCGCGCAAGGTAAGGTCTTGCGTCACGTGGTAGCCCGCCTCGCCCGTCACGACAACATCTGCGCCTGCGGCGATGGCGAGCTCTCCAAAGTTGCCCAGGGAGCCGCCCAAAATGGCGACGGTGCGGCACGGGCGATCAACTTCGCCCCACACACGCGGGTCGCTGCCGAAGGCTGTGACAGCACGGGTGGCAAGATCGCGCAGCGTGCACGGGTCGTTGAGCGTTGCAAGCGCGCCCAGGCCGGTGGCCTCGGGGTCGTCCGCGTGCTCCAGTGAGCTCACGGGTGCGGCACCCAGCAGCTCGCTCAGGCAGATGCGGGCTTCGTGCGAGCGGTCCAGGTTGGTGTGGAGCGAGATAATGCTCACGCCGCAACGCGCTGCCTCGTAGAGCGCCGCGCTGCATTGGGGACGTGCGGAATCCGACGGACAAAACGACTCGGGCGCCTTGATATAGATGGGATGATGCGTTAGCAGCACGTTGGCACCGGCCTCGAGAGCGCGGTGCACGTTGGTCTCGGTTGCATCGAGCGCACAGGCCACGCCGGTAATCTCGGCGGCAGGGTCTCCAACGGATAGCCCTACGTGGTCCCAGCCCTCGGCATCCGCCTTGGGATAGCGCGCCAGCAGTGCGCGTTCAAGCTCGTCGACGATCATGCGGCACCCACGATCGAGAGCAGCGTCTGGGCAAATTCGTCCAGGTCGGCGGGGTCCACGCGGTCATCGAAGGAAATGCGCAGCGCGCCCAGCGCCTGTTCGCGGCCGATACCCATGGCGCTGAGCACATGGCTCGGATCCATGCTTCCACTCGAGCAGGCTGATCCGGCAGAAACCTCAAAGCCAGCGGCATCGAGTTTGATGATGAGCTCCTCGGAATCCATGCCGTCAATGTAGATCGACACCATGCCGGGCAGACGGTCGGCCTGCGTGTAGTCGCCCATGGTGGCGTGGATTCGCGGGTGGGCCGTAAGCGTTGCGTAGAGCTTGTCGGAAAGGCTTTGCAGCGTCGCGCGCTCCTGCGCCACGTTGGGCGCCAGTGTGCTGGCGGCAGCGGCAAAAGCGAGCTGCGTGCGCAGGTCCTGCGTACCGGCACGACGTCCGGCTTCCTGTCCGCCGCCAAAGATGCGGGGACGCAGTGGGGTGCGGGTCTTAATGTAGAGCGCGCCGGATGCCACAGGACCGCCAATTTTGTGGGCCGCGACGGACATAGCATCGACGCCCAGCTCGGTGACATCGAGCGGAATATGCAGATAGCCCTGGATGGCATCGGTGTGGAACAGGGCGCCGGCGGCATGTGCAGCAGCGGCAAGCTCGCGGATGGGCTGCACCACGCCGGTCTCGTTGTTGGCAACCATAATGCTCACGAGCGCCACGTCGTCGCCCAGCAAGTCGTTCAGTGCGGCAGGCTCAATGTAGCCTGCGCGGCAGGGCTGCACCAGGTCGACGGTAAAGCCAGCGGCACGTAGCAGCGGCAGGTTGTCCAGGATCGAATCGTGCTCGATGGCAGATACGATCACACGGTCGCGCTTACGATCGCGCTGACGGGCGCCCTCGGCAAGTCCGAGGAGCGCCAGCTGGTTTGCCTCGGTGCCGCCGTTGGTCAGTACAATTTCGGACGGGCGGACGCGCGCGCCAAAGCTGCGGGCGATCTCGCGGCGAGCGACCTCCAGACGCGCGGCAGCCTTGCGGCCGAGCGAGTGCAGCGAGTTGGGGTTGACGCCTGCAAGCTCGCTATCGTCGTACTCACTCTGCGCAAGGCGCGCCTCGGCGCGCATAGGCGTCGAGGCGGCATAGTCAAGATTCACGGGTATGCGGTTTTGACCTGCGGTCATAAGGGTTTATGCCTCCTGTGTAGCCTCGTTGCCCAGCTTCTGCAGCAGCGCAACCTCGGCGGCGGGATCTTCGGACTTAAATACGGCAGAGCCGGCTACGAGCACGTTGGCGCCGGCCTTGACGACCTCGGCGATGTTCTTGGAAGAGATGCCGCCGTCGACCTCGATGAGGGGCGAAACGCCGTGGCGCTCGCACATGGCCTTGAGCTCGTGGATCTTTGCGATGGTGCCCGGGATAAAGCTCTGGCCGCCAAAGCCGGGGTTCACGCTCATCAGCAGCACCATATCGACGACGTCGATGATGCTCTCGAGTACGCACACGGGGGTGGCGGGGTTGAGCACCACGCCAGCCTTGACGCCGCGCTGCTGCAGATGGGTGAGCGTGCGGTGCAGGTGCGTGGAAGCTTCGTAGTGCACGGTGATCATGTCGGCACCGGCGTCGGCGTACCAATCGACCGTCTCGTCGGGGTTCGACACCATCAGGTGCGCGTCGACCGGCACATCGGTGGAGCGCTTGACGGCCTTAAGGATGTCAACGCCAAAGGTGAGGTTGCCGGTAAAGTGACCGTCCATAACGTCGAAGTGCACAAAGTCGGCGCCGGCGATTTTGTCGAGCTCGCCCTTGAGGTTGGCCATGTCAGCCGAAAGGACGGACGGAGCGATTTTGATGGAACCCATGGTAGAAGCCTTTCTGCGCTAGTCGGTGAGTCCGTAGAACTCTTGAGAAGGGACGCGATCGGTAAGAATCTCGAGCGCCCTATCCAAAGTAACACCGTTGTAGAGCGTTTGCTCCACGGCAAAGGTGAGCGGAATGTCTACGCCCAGTGAACGGGCAAGCTCGCTGACACTGCGGGCCGCGACGGCGCCCTCAACCACCATATGCGTGCGCGTCTGATACTCGTCGAGCGACACGCCGTGGGCAAACTCGTAGCCAAAGGTGCGGTTGCGCGAGTGCTCCGAGGTGCAGGTGGCAATGAGGTCGCCCATGCCGGCAAGTCCCATGCAGGTCATGGCCTGACCGCCGCGGGCATGCACCAGTCGGCTGATCTCGGCCAGACCTCGCGTCATGATGAGGGCGAGCGTGTTGTCGCCCGCGCCGGAGCCGGCGGAAATGCCGCACACGATGGCGATGACGTTTTTCATGGCGCCGCAAACTTCGACGCCGGTTATGTCCTGCGACAGGTAGATGCGGAATGCCGTGGATAGGAGCAGGTCCTTAAAGGTCTCCCCTACCTGCGGATCTTTGCTGGCGATGACGGCGGCAGAAAGCCCGCCGCGGCAAATCTCCTCGGCATGGTTGGGGCCCGAGAGCGCCGCAACACGTGCCTCGTTGCCGATCTCGCTGGCGATGACCTCGCTCATGAGCAGGCCGGACTCGGGCTCAATGCCCTTGGTGAGGCAGAGCACCGGGATATCGGCGGCGATATAGGGCGCGGCCTGGTGGCACACGCTGCGAAGGTGCGTCGAAGGAACGGCAAAGATGATGGCCTCGGCACCTTCGAGCGCCTGGGCCAAGTCCGTCGTGGCGACAACGTTGCTGGGCAGCTCGTAGCCCACCAGATACCGGGGGTTGCGATGCTCGCAATTGATGCCGGCGGCCGTCTGCTCGCTATGGGCCCACATGGTCACGCGCTCGGCTCGAGCGGCGGCAAGGCCGGCGACGGCGGTTCCCCAGGAGCCGGAGCCAATCAGCGCAACATTCATGACTCTCTCCTACTTATCGTCGGGCTCGGTGACGCGCTTGGTAAACGAGAGCTTGGACTCCTTACCGGTCATGAGCTTTTTGATGTTCGCGCGATGGGCCCACACCACGGTGATGCCGATCATCGCCATGCAGAACTTGAGGCCCAGGCTGCTGTACGGAAAGACCGCGCAGGCGGCGATGGGGAGACCGATGGCCGCGGCAAGCGAGCCCACCGACACAAACTTGGTGATGGCGACGGCCACGATAAACATGCCCAGCAGCGACAGGCCAATAGGCCAGTACCAAGCAAGGATGACTCCCAGACCAACAGCGATACCCTTGCCGCCGTGGAAGTTAAGGTAAGGCGAGAAGATATGGCCCCACACGGCCGCCAGGCAAATGACGCCGAGCATCCAGTCGCCGGCGGCGCCGGGGGCCATAATGCTCACGGGGAAGCCATAGCCCACGCTCGCGATGAGCGGACGTGCGATAAGGACGCAGATGGCGCCCTTAAGGCAGTCGAGCAGCAGCGTGAGCGCGGCCACCTTGGGGCCGGCCACGCGCAGTGCGTTGGTGGTGCCGATGTTGCCGGAGCCTGCCTTGCGAATATCCGTATGGTTGAACACGCGGCCCAAGATCAGGCCAAACGGAATCGCTCCGATAAAGAACGATACCACGGCGCAGATGGCGGTCAGCAGAATCGGATTATGCATCCTTTTGCTCCTTCTTCCTAAAGAAGAGTCGAATGGGTGTGCCGGCAAAGTCGAAGGTCGAGCGCATGCGGTTCTCCACGTAGCGCTGGTAGGTGTCGTTGACCAGATCGCTGTGGTTGACGAAGAACGTGAACGTTGGCGGGTTGACGCCCGTCTGGGTCACGTAGTGCATGCGCAGGCGGCGCTTGCCGTCCACCACGGTATGACCGAACTCGCGCAGGTCGGTAAGGAACGTGTTGAGGCGCGAGGTGCTGATCTTTTGCGAGCGCGTCTTCTCGGCGGCGTCGACCATCGCCCAGATCTTCTCGACGCTGCGGCCAGTGAGGGCAGAGATGCGCAGGTACTGGGCCCAGGGAGCCATGACGCCCAGACGGCGGTCGATGGTCTCCATGCAGGCCTCACGCTTGCGATCGTCGTCGAGCAGGTCCCACTTGTTGAGCAGCACCACGATGGCGCAGCCGCGCTCGATGGCCAAGCCCATGACCTTCTGGTCCTGCTCGGTGACGCCCACGGAGGCGTCGACGACGAGCAGCGCCACGTCGGCGCGGTCGATGGCGCGCAGGCCGCGGACCATCGAGTAGTACTCGATGTTCTCGTACACGGTGCTCTTCTTGCGGATGCCCGCAGTGTCGACCATGCGGTAGTGCTTGCCGTTGCGCTCGACGACGGTGTCGATGGCGTCGCGCGTGGTGCCGGCGATGTTCGACACGATGGAGCGGTCGGCCCCCAGGATGCGGTTGAACAGCGACGACTTACCGGCGTTGGGGCGGCCGATGATGGCGACGTTCAGCGCGTCGGGGAACTCGTCGGCGACCTCGTCCTCCTCGTCGGGGAGCAGGGCGACGATGTCGTCGAGCAGGTCGCCCGTGCCATGGCCATGCAGGGCCGAGAGCGGCGTGGGCTCACCGATGCCGAGTGAATAGAACTCCCAGATGCTGTCGTTCTCGCGATCGGGGTTGTCGAGCTTATTCACCAGCAGAAAGACCGGCTTGTCGCAGCGCTTGAGCATGCGGGCGACCGACTCGTCCTCCTCGGTGACGCCGGTGCGGCCGTCGACCACAAACAGGATGACGGCGGCTTCCTCGGCGGCGGCGAGCGCCTGGTCGCGGATGGACGTAGCAAAGACGTCATCACTCTTGAGCGGCTCGATGCCGCCCGTGTCGACGATGGTGAACTCGCGGCCGTTCCAATCGGCCGTGTGATACGAGCGGTCGCGCGTGACGCCGCGAGACTCGTGGACGATGGCGTCCGAGGTCTGGGCCAGGCGGTTAACGAGCGTGGACTTGCCCACGTTGGGGCGTCCGACGACGGCGACGATAGGTTTCATCTGCTCTCCTTTAATGGGTAGGGTCAGCGGAATTAGTAGAGTCGGCAGGCACAATGCCAAGGATGTGCTCCAGGGTATCGAGCAGCTCATGCGGCATGGTCGACACCACATGAACCTCGGCGCCGCGACTGGTAAGGCTTGCGAGTAAATCGTCACGATGATACTCGTCAAGCGTCATGCCGTCAGCGTTGAACATGAGCTTAGGCACAAAGAGCATAACCCCCGACAGGTCTTGGGGCAGCTGCTCCAGAATGTCACACGCGACGATGAGGCCGGTCACGTCCACGTTGCCGCCAAAGTAGCGGTTCTTGATGGCCGTGACAGTGCCGGCGAGTCCCTGGGGCGACTCCACAAAGCGGGCCACCGTGTCGCGTGCGCTGGCGCCCGAAAGGCACAGCAGGTGCTGGTTGCGCTCGGCGATGCCAGCGCGGACGCGGGCCAGACGCTCGGCGTCGGCGGCAAGCACGTCGTCGGTCTCGTCCAGATACGAGCGGATCATGCCAATGCCGTCGTAGTACTGCGGGTAACCGTCGTAAAACTCCGCCTCGGGAGGATCGATGCCGGCGTCCAGATAGAACTCGTCGCTCATCTGGAAGGTGTGGCGGCCAAAGCGCTCATAGGCGCGGTCCTGGAACGGCCGGATCATGGCAATGGTCTTGCGTGCGAGCTCGGGCTTGTCGCTATAGGACCAGCTAAAACGGTTCTGATGCTTGGTAAAACCGAGCGGCACAATGCCCAGGCTGGTGATTTGCTCGTGCTCCTCGCAAAAGCGCAGGGTCTTTTCCAGCTCCTCGCCGTCGTTCATGCCGGGGCACAACACGATCTGCGCGTGAATCTCGATGCCGGCGGCCATGATGGCCTCGAGTACGTCCATGCCTCGTTGGGCGTTGCGGCCCATCATACGACGGCGGACGTCGGGGCTCACGGCGTGGACCGACACGTTCATGGGGCTCATGTTGCGTTTGATGACGTTTTGCACGTCCTCGTCGGTGAGGTTCGTGAGCGTGACAAAGTTGCCCTGCAAAAAGCTCAGGCGGTAGTCATCGTCGCGAATATAGAGCGTGGAGCGGCCGCCCTTGGGGAGCATCGTCATAAAGCAGAACACGCAGGCGTTCACACAGGTACGCATGCCGTCAAAGATGGGGCCGTCGAACTCCAGGCCCCAGTCCTCGCCCGGGAAGCGGTCGAGCTCGACGGGGGTGACGCTGTTGTCGCGCGGGTCGAAAACCTCCAGCTCGACGGTGTCGTCGTCGGCCTCCCAGAGCCACACAATCATGTCGGTGAGCGCCTCACCGTTGACCGTGAGCACGCGCATGCCCGGCTCGATACCCACGTCCCACGCGGGCGATTCGGGGCGCACGTTCTTTACGAGCGCGCCCTCACCCGGTTCGGGGTCGCGGCTGCGCCCGTAATCGGCCACCTCGGCGGCGTATGCGGGTACGGTCTGGTCCATGGTTAGCGGCTAAGCTCCTTGATGCGCTCGACGGCGCGCTCGATGTGTTCTTGCGGGGTGGAGGCTCCGGCGGTGATGCCGATGTGGTGAGCGTCGGTAAACCACGCGGCCTGGAGCTCGGAAGCTTCCTCGATGTGATACGTGCGCTCGCAGGCGTCTGCGCAAATCTGCGCCAGGCGGCGGGTGTTGCCCGAGTTCTTACCACCCACGACGACCATACAGTCGGTACGGTTGGCAAGTGTGGCTGCTGCCTGTTGTCGCTCACTCGTGGCGGCGCAGATGGTGTTGATCACGCGCAGCTCCTGCACGCGCGGGGTGATAGCTGCCACGACCTCGGCGAGGTTCTGCGCGGTCTGGGTAGTCTGCACGACGAGGCCCACCTTGCCCTTGAGCGGAAGCGCGTCCGCATCGGCGGCGCAGCTCACGACCTGCGCATCATTGCCGGCGTGGCCCAGAATACCCTCGACCTCGGGGTGACCCGGCTCGCCTACGACCACCACGCGGTAGCCTTCGCGCACCAGGCGCTCGGCTGCCATATGGACCTTCTTCACGTAGGGGCAGGTGGCGTCGACCACGTTGAGGCCGCGCTTGCGGGCAGCATCGATCACCTGTGGCACCACACCGTGCGCGCGGATGATCACGGTGCCCGATGCTGCGTCGTCCAAGGTCTCGGCCAGACCGACGCCAGCCTCCGCGAGCTCGCGTACCACGATGGGGTTATGGATGAGCGGACCCAGGGTATGGACCTGAGTGCACTCCCCTGCCTGCGGTGCGGCGGCCAGCGCCATATCGAGCGCACGCTGTACGCCGTAGCAAGTGCCGGCGTGGGCGGCGATCTCGATGGTAGGCGCGATTGCCTGGTCGGACGCAGTCGCGGAGGTGTTCGTCACGTTCTCGTTCATGGCTAGAACCTGCCCGGATGCTCGTCGCACAGATCGTCTCGCATGGCGTAGACGCGGTTCATGGCCTCGGACTCAAACCATTCCAGGCGCTCCGTGCGCTTAAGCCCGGCCGGTGCGTCGGAAAGCGAGACGGCCTTGCCGGCGCGTATCCAGCATTTCTTGGGACGCATGATCTTTTTGCCCGAGGGCGTGATGTCGGACCAGCCGCAGATGGCGAGTGGGTTGACGGGCGCCTTGCCCATCTGAGCGATGAGCGCAAAACCGCCGTGGACCTCGGGTTTGATCTCGCGCGAGCGGATGCGCGTGCCCTCGGGGAAGATCAGGACGTCCTCGCCGCGCTGCAGCGCATGCTGGGCGGCACGCAGGCACTTCATATCGGCAGTACCACGCTCCACGGGGATGCCGCCAACGCGGCTAAAGGCCCAGCGCACAATCTTGCTCTTGGCGAACTCTGACTTAAAGATGGGGCGAATGCGGCGGCCCCCAAAAAACAGCGCCGTCTCCACGGCCAAGAGCTCGGCCATCGAGGTGTGGTTGCAGATGACCACGCTGCCGCGGCCTTCCTGGCGCTCAAACAGAAGATCGGCGTCCTCGACCTTCCAGCGCCACATGAGCTTGGAGAAAGCCCAAAGGATTGCCATGACCACGAAGACGGTGCCGCGGATGAGCGCGGGAAACTCGGCATACGGGGCGTTGTAATAGTCCTCGGGCGTCTGCTTAAACAGGCGCATGGGCTACCTCCTTTGGTTGATGAGGTCCTCGATTATCGAGACGACCTCGTCGATGGTGTGGGCGGTGGAGTCGACGTGCACGGCGTCCTCGGCAGGCACGAGCGGGGCGACCTCGCGGCTGCTGTCGAGCTTGTCGCGCTGCTTAAGGGCGTCGAGGGTCTCGTCGACCTCGGCCTCGAGTTGCGCGGGCGTGAGAGGCTGGGCGTCGTTTTGGTGACGCTGCAGCACGCGGCGGCGGGCGCGCTCGCGCGGGTCGGCGGTCAAGAAGACCTTGACCTGCGCGTTAGGGAACACGACGGTGCCGATGTCGCGACCCTCGGCCACGATATCGTGATCCTCGGCGGCGCGGCGCTGGTGAATGAGCATGGCTGCGCGCACCCCCGGGTAGGCCGAGACCTTGGACACGTTGGCGTCGACCTGCGGGGTGCGAATGGCAGCCGAAGCGTCCTGGCCGTCGATGGTCAGGCGCGTGTCCTCGCCGGTACCGTTGGTAAAGCGAATCTCGATCTGCTCGGCGAGGGCGTCGATTGCCGCCTCGTCGTCTAGATCGATGCCGCGGTCGAGCGCGGCGAAGGTGACGGCGCGATACATGGCGCCCGTGTCGAGCTTGTTAAAGCCCAGCTGGCGGGCGATCTC
>CATYJA010000040.1:0-14096 GCA_958407545.1 uncultured Collinsella sp.
GTGCGCTCGTCGCCCATAACGCCAACGGACTTGATGTCAGGCAGGACCGCGAAATACTGCCAGCAGCTGTGCTCGGAGTTGCGCTCGCCGGTCTGCTCAAACAGACGCTGGTTGTAGGCGTCGAGCTCCTCGCGCACGATGGCGTCGGCGTTCTTGAGGATCTCGAGCTTCTCCTTATCGACCGCACCGATGATGCGGATGGCCAGACCCGGACCCGGGAAAGGCTGACGGAACACGATGTGACCCGGCAGGCCAAGCGCCAGACCAAGCGCGCGGACCTCGTCCTTAAAGAAGTGGTCGAGCGGCTCAATGAGGTCGAAGTGCACGCCCTCGGGGAATGGGATCAGGTTGTGATGGCTCTTGATGGTGGCCGTCTTACCGCCCGTCTTGCGAGCGCCGGACTCGATGATGTCGGGGTAGATGGTGCCCTGAGCCAGATACTTGACCGGCTTGCCATCGGTCTCGAGCTGCTGCGCCACGGCGAAGAACTCTTTCCAGAACTGCGTGCCGATGATGCGGCGCTTCTCCTCGGGCTCGGTCACGCCGGCCAGAAGCTCGGCATAACGGTCCTCGGCGTGAACATGGATAAAGTCGACGTCAAACTGCTTGGTGAAGACCTCCTCCACCTGCTCGGGCTCGCCCTTGCGCAGCAGACCGTGGTTGATGAACACGCAGGTCATCTGCTTGCCCACGGCACGGGCGCCCAGGGCGGCCACGACGGAGGAGTCGACGCCGCCGGACAGGGCCAGAATCACGCGGTCGTCGCCGACCTTCTCGCGGAACTCGGCCGTCATGGTCTCGACCAGGTTGTCCATGCTCCAGTTGGGCTCCAGGCCGCAGATCTCAAACAGGAAGTTGCTCAGCAGCTGCTGACCGTACTCGGAATGCTTGACCTCGGGGTGGAACTGCGTGGTAAAAATCTTGCGCTCGGGGCACTCCATGGCGGCAACCGGGCATACGTCGGTGCTGGCAGTAACGGTAAAGCCCTCGGGCACCTCGGACACGGCGTCGCGGTGGCTCATCCACACGGTCTGCTCCATGGGCGTGGAGTTAAAGAGCTTGGCACCAGCCGTGCGCGTGATGGTGGCGCGGCCATACTCGCCCACCTCGGAGTGGCCGACCTTGCCGCCGAGCGTTACGGCCGTGATCTGATGGCCGTAGCAGAAGCCCAGGACGGGAAGGCCCAGGTCAAAGATGGCAGGATCGATAGACGGAGCGTCCTCGGCATACACGGAAGCCGGGCCGCCGGAAAGGATGAGCGCAGAGGCGTTCATCTCGCGAATCTCGTCGGCCGAGATGTCGCAGGGGACGATCTCGGAATACACGTTGAGGTCGCGGACGCGACGGGCAATGAGCTGACCGTACTGCGCACCAAAGTCGAGTACGAGGACCTTTGCGGAAGCCTTTTGATCCATGGTTCCCCCTCTTGTTGGCGGGGAGCCGGTGCCCACCCGCGTGAATGAACGAAAATAACCTCCATAGTGTACACGTTATATGGGGTTTCTCGCCCCTCGCAGCCATCAGCGCACGGCAAACGCACGACCTGGGCCCCTATTTGACAGCAATTGAAGTGTTTTCAAACGTTACAGATGATGTAATACGTTTGAACATTGGACGCCCTGTGCCACAATACTGCCGAACGACTCCGCCCTCGCGGCGGCAAATACGATAGGAATACCAGCATGAAGCGCATCCTTCTCATCGCCACGGGCGGCACCATCGCATCGACCGAGGACGGCAACGGCCTCTCTCCTGCCCTGACCGGTGAGGAGCTCGCCCAGAGCGTCCCCGAGATCTCGGGGCTCTGCGAGCTCGACGTCGTGCAGCCCATGAACATCGACAGCACCAACATGCGCCCGAGCGACTGGATGCGTATCCGCGACGTCATTGTCGAGGGTTATGCCGACCACGACGGCTTCGTGATTCTGCACGGCACTGACACCATGAGCTACACCGCAGCAGCGCTTTCCTACCTGATTCAGGACAGCCCCAAGCCCATCGTGCTCACCGGCTCGCAAAAGCCCATGGGCAATCCCTTTACCGACGCCAAGCTCAACCTGTACCAGAGCCTGCTCTATGCACTCGACGAGCATTCGCACGATGTGTCGATTGTGTTTGGCGGCGTCGCCATTGCCGGTACGCGCGCCCGCAAGCAGCGCACCATGAGCTTTAACGCATTCATTAGCGTCAACTATCCGCCCATTGCCTACATCCGCAATGACCGTATCGTGCGCAACGGGCTTCACGGCACGCATCAGGACGAAAACCCGGTGCATTTCTACGACAGCATCGACCCGCGCGTATTTGTACTCAAGCTTACGCCCGGCGTAAACCCGGGCATCCTCGACGCCCTAGCCGATAGCTACGATGCTGTAATCCTTGAGACCTTTGGCATTGGCGGTATCCCCGAGTTTGGTGAGTCGGGCGAGTCGTTCCAGGAGGCGATTTTCCGCTGGGTTGATTCGAGTCGTACTGTCGTTATGACCACGCAGGTCCCCGAGGAGGGCCTTGACCTGGGTGTTTATGAGGTCGGCCGTGCCTATGCCGATCATCCGGGTATTTTGCGCGGCGATGACATGACCACCGAGACGCTCGTGGCCAAGACCATGTGGGCACTCGGCCAGTCACGTGATGCCGCCGAGATCCAGCGCCTGTTCTACAGCCAAGTCAACCACGACCGCATCCCGATGGCGTAATTCCTAAGGCAGTTCCACTTATCGCAGCCTCAAACGACAGGTGGTCCCCCTCGGGCCGTGCAAAAATCGGAGTATTCTGCAATTTCTCCGCCGGAGGCATAGAATCGGCCGATTGTTAGACGAACTTTTAGGGCGAAGAGGCCGTCTAGTAAATATTTATTCCACATTTTTATTAAGGGTGTGGATTAACTACTGTCAAAAAGGCAAAGCCAGCCGCGCGAGCTACCATCTACGGCTGAACAGGTGCTGAATACTCGCGATTTTGCACATCGCAACCAGGGGGACCCGCCCAAAGAGCGTCAATTAGCAGCGGGGAACGCCCTATTCGATACCCTCGAGAAGTTCTGACACCGTCATGCCGAGTGCGGGCGCGATCTTAAATAGAACCTTGAGCGTGAAATTTGCCGTCCCATCTTCGATTCGGTCGAGGTAGGGTCGGCTGATTCCTGTCGCCACACAAAAATCAACCTTGGAGATACCAAGGTCCCTGCGTGTCTCTTCGACCCGCCTGCCAAGAATCTGTTTCGCACGTTCGTCCATGCAGCCGAGTTTGAAATGGAGCCGAACATAAACGTAAACTATAGTTTACGTTTTGCCGAATACACAGGAGTTTTCTATGTCGGGTTCTTCGGTCCGCATGTACCGAGCCACGCTTCGCACAAACAGCGCGCCGCCCAAGCTCGTCGTCGTTGAAGCTGAATGCCTTTCGCCCGATGAGCGCACAGCATTTGCATTGCTATCAAGTCGCATCGCCGCCGTTCTGGTCCCCTGCCCGGCGCAAGGTGAACTTGCCATCCAATGCCAAGCGCACAGCTGCTCGCTCAATCAGGCTGCCGTAATCGCAACCAGCCAACGCGGTCTGCCCCTTCTCCTGGAAGCCGGCATCGCACTCGCCCTTCGCGGTGCCGGATACGAAAACGAGGCCGCCGCCGATGTAGTCTTTCAACCACGATCGAGCGGCGGCCTCGCAGCAGCCATTGAATATATGTGCAGGCTCGTTGCTTAAAAGGATAAGCTAGAAACCAAGGCCAAAGCCCGTTCCGGTAATCGCCGAGTACATAAAGTAAACGTTGACCACGTTGAGGAACACACCCGTAATGCAACCGTTGCGCAGGTAGCGCTCACACACGATGCGCGCCATAGCGGCGGAGTCATCATTGTTTTTAGCCTGGCGTCCTGCCGTAAAGTACGTCGCCACGCTCAGCAGCAGGTTGAGCACCGGCAGTGCCAGCAACTCGTAACTCTTGCCCCAGCGCGTCGCCTCGCCGGCGGCATTAAACTTTGTTGCCACCTCGGGACCAATGTTGGGGATAACACACGCTGCGACCACCAGCGGAATCACCGCAAGCACGAGCAGCGCAATACCCATATAGCCGGCTTTTTTACCATATTTAAACATGCACGTCGTCCTTACACGTTAAAGCGGAAGTGCACGACGTCGCCATCGGCCATGACATAGTCCTTGCCCTCAATACGCAGCTTGCCGGCGGCCTTGGCGCCCTGCTCACCGCCGAGCTCGATGTAGTCGTCATAGCCAATGACCTCGGCCTTAATAAAGCCGCGCTCAAAGTCGGTGTGGATGACGCCGGCGGCCTGCGGAGCGGTCGCGCCCTGACGAACCGTCCAGGCCTTGACCTCCATCTCGCCGGCCGTAAAGAACGACTGCAGGCCGAGCAGCTTGTAGGCAGCCTGAGCGAGCACGTCCAGACCGGGCTGCTCCAGGCCCAGGCTCTCCAGGTAGTCGGCAGCGTCCTCGGGATCGAGCTCGGAAAGCTCGGCCTCGATCTTGGCGCAGATGGGCAGCGGCTTAACACCATCGATGGGCGCCAGATCGTCGTTGAGCATATCCTCGTCCACGTTGGCCACATACAGGATGGGCTTCATGGTGAGCAGGAACAGGCCCTTGGCGGCGGCACGCTCCTCATCGGTCATCTCCATGGATGCGGCGCGCTTGCCCTCGTTGAGCCAGGCAAGCAGGCGCTTAGCGACCTCGAACTTGGGCATGAGCTCCTTGTCGCGCTTGGCCTCCTTCTCGAGCTTGGGCAGCTGCTTCTCGAGCGTGCCCATGTCGGCCAGGATGAGCTCGGTCATGATGGTGTCGGCATCGCCGGCGGGGTCGACGAACTCGCCCGTGCGGCCCACCTCACGCATGACGTTGGGGTCCTTAAAGTAGCGCACGACCTCGCAGATGGCATCGGTCTCGCGGATGTTTGCCAAGAACTGGTTGCCCAGGCCCTCGCCCTCGTTAGCGCCCTTCACCAGACCTGCAATGTCGACAAACTCGACCGTCGCCGGCACAATGCGACCGGGGTTGACGATGTCGGCAAGCTTTTGCAGGCGGCTATCGGGCACATCGACGATACCCACGTTGGGGTCGATCGTGGCAAACGGGTAGTTGGCGGCAAGGCCGGTCTTTTTGGTAAGCGCGGTGAACAGCGTCGACTTGCCCACGTTGGGCAGGCCCACGATACCGATGGAAAGGGACACGACAGCTCCTTTTGGTACAGGTACTTCAAACTTCATAAGTATAGCGCCGCCGCAGCATCCGGGCGAATCCGGACACCGCGGCGGCGCAAATGAAGCAGAGATGCGTAAGAGTTCGAGACAGTAGTCCTTACTTAAGCTCGGGCCAGAAATCCTTGTTGACCTCGATGAGCTCGTCCAGGATCTGCTTAGCAACGCTCGCCGAAGGAATGGTCTTGGAGAGCGTGAGTGCCTGCCAGAGCTTCTGGTAGCTGCCCTCGACCCAAGCCTGGACAACGAGCTTCTCGACGGAAACCTGCTGCTCCATCAGGCCCTTCTGGAACTGCGGAATCGGGCCCTGGCAGATCTTCTCAAAGCCGTTGGAACCGACGATGCAAGGCACCTCGACCATGGCCGTCGGGTCGAAGTTGGGCACAGCGCCATCGTTGGGGACGATCAGCAGGAAGCGCTCGAGCGTGTTCTCGGCCAGTGCGCAGGCAAGGTCGACGATGTAGTTGGCATGTACATCCGGCTCAAAGCCGCCGTCCTTGGCAGTACCCTTGGCGATGATGTCGCGGCAAGCGCCAAAGACCTTCTTCTCGCGGCCGTCCATAACCTCATTGGCGCGAGTGTAGTTGGGGTCAGACGTCTCGACGACATAGTCCGGGTACAGGTAATACTTGAGGTAGGTATTGGGAATCGTCTCGGGATCGACAGCATAGACATCCTTGGCCTTGCCGAAGGTGTGAATCCAGCTCTCCTCGACATGCTGCTCCTTACCGGCCTCGTGCTCGATGCCGTCCAGGTAGCCGTTCTTAGCCATGTGCTCCTTAATCTGCGGCATGAGGTCGTTGCCATCCTTGTCGTAGATTTTGCTCCACCAACCAAAGTGGTTGAGGCCGTAGTAGCTATACTGCAGCTCGCGACGATCCTTGATGCCGCACATACGGCTCATCTTATCCATGAGGTCGATCGGCATGTCGCAGATGTTGATGATGCGGCTGTTGGGGCGCAGCACGCGGCAGGCCTCGGCGACGATGGCCGCGGGGTTGGAGTAGTTGAGCATCCAGGCGTTGGGGCTGTACTTCTCCATGTAGTCGAGGATCTCGATGACGCCGCCGATGGAGCGCATGCCGTAGGCGATACCGCCGGCACCGCAGGTCTCTTGGCCAACGCAGCCGTACTTGAGAGGAATCTTCTCGTCGAGCTCACGCATGGCGTACAGGCCGACGCGGATGTGAGCAAGGACGAAGTCGGTCCCGGTGAATGCGGTCTCGGGGTCGGTGGTGTAGTTGAACTCAACCTCGGGAGCGTTCTCATGGAAGTAGATCTCGCAGGCCTTGGCCACGGTCTCCTGGCGCTCGGCGTTGTTGTCGTAGAAGGTCACCTTGTTGACCGGGAAGCGGTCGCGCTCCTCAAGCAGCATCAGGGCAATGCCCGGAGTGAAGGTAGAGCCACCGCCGGCAATGGTCACGGCATAGTTTTTCTTGGACATGATGTCCTCCTCATTCTGGCCGCTTGCTCAATCCATCCCCGCACGCGGCCTGTACGGTTTGGAATTGTTACCTAGAAGTGGAGTTTTTTATCTCTAGAATCGGCCTTGCGGTGCATACCGGCTCTGCAAGGCCGATTGTTTCGATGGACGATGGTTTACAGAAGACTCTCGAACTTCAGAAGACTCTCGAACTTCTCGCGAACCTGCGGGACGGTAAGGCCGATGATGACCTGGATTGACTGACCTTGGACCACCAAGCCATGCGTACCGATCGCCTTGAAGGAAGCCTCGGGTGCAACGACGCTCTTGTCCTTGACGTTAACGCGCAGACGGGTAGCGCAGTTAGTTACATCGATGATGTTATCCGTGCCACCGAGCAGATCGAGGATGTTCTCGGCAAGCACCAAGCGCTCATCATCTTTACTCTGGGCGACCGATTTGCCAGCAGCAGCACCGCCCTGCTTTTGCTTGTAGTCGGCCTTGGACTTGAGCTCGACCTCAACATCGTCATCCTCGCGACCGGGGGTCTTAAAGTCGAACTTGACGATCAGGAAACGGAAGACCACGACCCAAAGAGCGGTAAAGCACAGACCGACAAGGATGGAGATGGCGTACTGCAGACCGTGTGCGGCCCAAAGGGGCAGCCAGTCCCACGAGAGCATCGAGATGATGCCGCCGTCGAAGATGCCCACGACGCCAAGGAGGTTTTGAGCCATGCAGCCGAGCGCTCCGAGCACGCAGTGGACGACGAACAGGCCGGGCGCAATGAACAGGAAGGTGAAGTCAAGCGGCTCGGTGATACCGCAAAGCATTGCGGTAAGGGTGACCGGGATCAGCAGAGCCTTGACGCGCTGCTTGCGCTCGGGTTTGGCGGTCATATAAAACGCAATGGCGACGGCAAGCGAGCCGAAGACCTTAGTCCAACCAGGGCAGGTATAGGCAGCCCAGGGTGCGGCATCCTTAAGAGCAATGCTCGGATCGGCAGCCAGTTGGGGCAGGATGTTGGCCCAAGCAGCAAAGATGCCGCCGTTGACCGCCGCGTTGTCGTAATAGAACGGCGTATAGATAAAGTGGTGCAGGCCTGTAGGGATCAGCACGCGCTCGAAGAAAGCAAAGACACCCACGCCAAACGTACCGGCGGAAAGGATGAATCCCTGGAAGGCAGAGATGGCAGCCTGAACATGCGGCCACACCAGGCAGGCGATAAGAGCGACCGGAACCATAACGAAGAAACCGATCATATAGATGAACACGGAACCCGAGAACACGCCCAACCACTCGGGGAGCTCGGTGTCGAAGAACTTGTTATGCAGCATCGTGGCGATACCAGAGATAATGAGCGCGCCCATGATGCCCATATCAAGCGTTTTGATGCTTGCGATAGTGGCAAGACCAGTACCGCTGCCCGCCTCGACAGAGTAGTCAACACCAAAGACAGGGCCCCACTGCCCCAAGATTGTGCTTACAAAGTAGTTGAAGGTAAGGTAGATGGCCAAAGCCTCCATGCAGCAGCGAGCGTTCTGCTTGTTCGCGAGCGAGATTGGCAACGCTACGCAAAACAGCAACGGCATCTGGTTAAAGAGCGTCCAACCACCCTGGAGCAGCACATTCCAGCAATCAAACCAAAGATGGCCCGCAGTGGCCATCTCGCCAAAGATCGCCTCGGTGGTAAACAACGTACCCAGGCCGACGACGATTCCGGAAAATGCGAAAAGAATTGCAGGCGTGTACATTGCACCGCCGAAACGTTGTATCTTTTGCATCATGACGGGGAATCCCCCTCTCTTCATTCGGAGCGACTGCGGTTTTGGCTTCACTCGAGACCGCAGACGCGCCGTTTGCGTGTACCTCGTGCAATAGGACGGGTGGGCCCGCTTCCCTGACTTCTTGCGCTTCTATTTTTATCATATCACTTATCTAGACAAGTTAGCATAAATACTACGGTCGGTAAACGATTGATTATTGGCCGTAAACGGTATATGTCCAGTATTTCGCCTGTTAAATCTGACATAGCTGATGGCTGCATTTCATTTTTCTTTTCTACTTGTCTAGATGTGCTTGTCTATATCTATAGACATGCCTATACTTCATTACAACATTCATCGCCACGTTAAGGAGTCACCATGAAAAGCGCGGTCTTCTATGGAAAGCACGACCTAAGAGTCGAGGAATCGGCAAAGCCGGCCGTGGGCAGGCGCGACGTTCTGATCAACGTCAAAGCTTGCGGCGTCTGCGGTACCGACGTTCATATCTATGAAGGCGACAAGGGTGCAGCCGACGTTACCCCGCCCACGATCCTTGGTCATGAGTTTGCGGGCGTTGTCGAGGCCGTGGGCAGCGACGTCGCTGGCTTTAAACCGGGCGATCGCGTGTGCATCGACCCAAACCATCCCTGCGGCTGCTGCGAACCCTGCCGCGACGGAATCAACCACTACTGCGAGCATATGACCGGTTACGGCACCACTGTTAACGGCGGCTTTGCCGAGTACTGCTCCGTCGATATGCAGCAAGTCTACAAGTTGGGCGATCACACCAGCTTTGAGCAGGGTGCTATGACCGAGCCCGTCGCCTGCTGCCTGCACGGCATCGATATGTGCAACATCAAGCCCGGCAGCACAGTTGTCGTTATCGGCGGTGGCATGATCGGTCTGCTCATGATGCAGCTTGCTAAAAACGCCGGCGCCACCAAGGTTGTCTTGCTCGAGCCCGTCAAAGGCAAGCGCGAGGTTGCGCTCAAACTCGGCGCCGACCTGGCAATTGATTCCATCCACGAGGACGTCCCGGCCCGCCTGAAGCAGGAGGGCGTCGGCAACGTCGATGTCGTTATCGAGTGTGTTGGCAAGCCCGTCACCATCGAGCAGGCCATCCAGATCGCCGGCCACAAGGCTACGGTCATGATGTTCGGCCTCACCAAGCCCGATGAGACAATCACCGTCAAGCCCTTCGAGGTCTTCCAGAAGGAGCTTGTACTTACCTCGTCCTACATCAACCCTTATACGCAGCGTCGCGCGCTCGAGCTCATCGACTCTGGCAGGCTCGACGTATCCTCGATGGTCGCCAAGGTGGCTTCCCTCGACGAACTCGGCGCCATCCTGTCAGACCCAGCTCTGCGTGCCATGGGTAAATATATAATCGACCCCAGCAAGTAAATCGATCGACACCTGCGCGAGCGGTCCTCATCCACCGCTCGCGCACTCAGCTCTAGGAGACCGTCGTGGCGCGAGCCATCTTCCAAACTATTTATGACAACGTGAAGCAGTCGATTGACGACGGCACATACGCCTATCAGAGTTATCTGCCTTCGGAGACTGAGCTCACGCAGCTGTTTGACTGTTCGCGCATGACGGTCCGTCGCGCCATCTCGATGCTTGCGGCAGATGGTTACGTACTCCCCCAGCAAGGCAAAGGCATGCGCGTCATTCGCAACATCAGTGACGAGACGAATCGTGGTGGCGGCGGACTCGAGACCTTTAAGGAAATCGCAGCCAGCCGAGGCTTTGAGCTCAAAACGGTTACCACTGTCTTTGAGCTCCTCGTTTGCAACAAGGCGCTCTCCAAGATTACCGGGTTTCCTGAAGGCTGTGAGCTCACACGCGCCAAACGCATCCGTTATGCAGACGGACGGGCCGTGTGCTCCGACGACTCCTATTACCTAAGCTCACAGGTACCGGGGCTGACACCCGAGATTGTCAACGACTCGATCTATCGTTACCTCGAAGAAGACCTTGGCATTAAGATTGCCACGGGCAAACGCGATGTAACGATTGAGCATCCCACGCCCGAGGATGCACGCGTGCTCGATCTCGACGACTTTAACGCACTCGCCGTTGTACGCGGGCAGACCTACAACGCCGACGGTATCCTTATGGAATACACCGAGACAAAGCAGGTTCCCAGCTTCTTTTTACTCCACGAAACGGTCACCCGCCGCAATAACGGCAGCGAGACCCATCAGAGCAGTATGAGCTAACCATCTATTAGTTGCGGTGGAATAGTTCCTAGAATGGCCAGCTTAAGGGCAAAACAGGAACTATTCCACCGCAACTTTTTTGGCCGGCGGGGCAGCACCTGTCCCACCGGCCATCATTTACGCTCTTTAAGCTAGTCCGCGAGCTTTTCTACCTGGTCGAGCATCTTGTCCAGCTTGGCCTTTGCCTCGGCCTTGACCTTCTCAGCTTCTTCGTGAGCCTTCGCCTTCTGGGCGGCCTTTTCCTCGGCTTCGGGATCGACGACGACCAGATTGGACGCGTCATGCTCAACCAACTTGAGCGCATGCTCGGGGCACACCTTGACGCAGGCTCCGCAACCTAGGCAATACGTGGACTCCAACGCAAAGCGGCCGCTTCCCACCAGATCACAGGCAAACGTGGGGCACACGTTGACGCACTCGCCGCACGACGTGCACTTGTCAAAATCGCACTCCGGCGTGCTCACCTGCATATTCTGGGCAAGCTCGGGATGGTTCTGCAGTGTCGAGAGCACCAGCTGCCGCCCATGCGTGAGCGAACGGCGGCGCTTGGTCGTCGTGGTACCGCACATGGTGTTGAGCGTGCGCTCAAGCTGCGTGATCTGGTGACGGTGGGCCTTCAACTTCTGCGTCACCGAGGCCAGTGCCGCAGTCGCCGGATTGAGCTTGGTCACCGTCAGGCCCGTGGTGCGGGCAATTTTTTCCATGTACTCCTTGCGCTCGTACTCGCGAAGCTTATGGCACTTGAGGCTCTTGGGGTCGACCTCCAGGCCCATACCCGTGCCAGACCACTCCTCGGCCTTCGCAATCGCCTCGCCCAGAATGTCCTCACCGCCGGTGTTGCGGCACTTATCGCACACGCCCAACGGCAGGTACACACTCACGTTGGGATAGTCGGCCAGTACCGAAAACCAAGTCTCTGCCGTAATATCGCCCACGCAGGCAACGACGACCTCATTTTCGCGCGGCATGCGCTTGAGGGCGCGCGTGCAGGTGACGTAGGCGGTCTCGTGGCTCGTAGCAGCAGAGACGATATCGTCATACAGGTTTTTGGGCGCCAGGCGCGGCGAGATGATCGCCTCGGTCGGACAGGCAGCGGCGCACAGACCGCACTTGCGACAGGAGTCGAGAATCTCGATGGCGTCTTCCTCGACCTCGATAGCGTTGACCGGGCACACGTCCATGCACGCGGTGCAGCCGCTCTTTTCGTTTTTGCAGGTCAGACACGGGATGGTGTTGCCGCGCGGGCGCTCCTTGTAGTCGGCAGGATTCCACTGCGGCGCCGACGGATCGAGTGCATCGGTCACACCGCCAAGCGGGTTTTTAAGAAAGTCGAAACCCTTGCTGATCTCGATAATGTCATCAAACAGATCGTGTTCCTGCGCCATGCGCGGCCCCTCCCTGAGCAGTGCAAACAAGCAAGAGATAATGATACGCTATCGGCCCACGCCTTGGGCAAATTACACGCGGTGCACCTTTGGGGCAAATAGCCTATGGCCTATCGCCGCCTCGATTGCACAAGGTCAATCAAGTGCCAAGCTATGCCTCGCACATGAGCTGCACGAGCTTTTGTTTGGTCACCTTGGCCTGTTCGTTAGCCATATTGCGCTCGTTTCTAAAGACCGCATTTGCAACACCCTGCAGATCGGCATCGGAAATCACGCTGCACGGACCGTCCATCGAAGCCAACGTGGGGCATACGCACAACGGCAACTCGGCATAAAACGCAACGGCCTTGGCGATATCGAGCATCTTGCCGCCGCCAATACCCACTACCATGTCGCAATACTCGGCCTGGGCTTCCTTAGCCATTTCGACAACGGCCTCGTCCGTACACGGACCGTCATAAATCTTAAAGAACGGCTCGCTTAGATCTTCGTCCAGAAATCCATCGACGATCTGCCTGCACAGTCGATCCTCGGTGCCCTGGTCAAACAAGACATAGGCAGCGCAGCCCAACCATGACAAATACTTGCCTTGACGCGACAGTTCGCCCGGCCCCTGAACATACCGGCCGGGACCGCCATAAACCATGGGAAGCGCCATACGAGAATCCGCCCTTCATCAAACAACGATTGGTGCAAAGTAACCTTGCCCCTTTGCACCATAGCAAAAAGGGGCAAAGCCATCTGCTGGCTTTGCCCCTTCCTTAGCTTGATTTACTCATCCATGAGATAGTAGTGGCCCAGTGCGTCTGCACCCAGAATGGCGTTTGCGACCATCTCGGGCGTCACCTCAAACGGCATGTTGCACATGGTGTCCTCGGGCGCGCACGCGGCCTCGGCAACAATCATGGCCTTCTCGCGCGTAACCTCGGCAACGCCAAGTTCCTTCATCGTGACCGGCAGACCCAGCTCAATGCAGAAGCCCAAGACTTCCTCGAGCTTCTCGGTCGGGGCATCCTCGAGTACCAGCTGGACGATGGTGCCGAAGGCGACCTTCTCGCCGTGATACATGCTGTGGCACTCGGGCAGCATCGTCAGACCATTGTGGATGGCATGAGCAGCAGCAAGGCCCGAACTCTCAAAGCCAATGCCGGAGAGCAGCGTATTGGCCTCGATGATGTGCTCCACGGCAGGCGTCAGCGCGCCCTTCTCCAGCGCGACCTTGGCCTTGACGCCATCGGCCATAAGCGTCTCGTAGCAGAGCTTGGCGAGCGCCAGGCCGGCCATTCCGCCCTTGCCGCCGGCGCAGGTGCCGCCGTCGGCATCGTGCGTCGCCTGAGCCTCGAAATAGGTTGCGAGCGCATCGCCCATACCGGAAACCGTCAGGCGCACCGGGCTCGCCGCGATAACCGTCGTATCCATAAGGACGATATTGGGGTTCGCCTTAAGGAAGAGGTACTTGTCGAACTGGCCGTCATCGGTATAGAGCACCGAAAGTGCCGAGCACGGTGCATCGGTCGAAGCAATGGTGGGGCAAATGATAACCGGAGACTCCAGGTAATAGGCGACGGCCTTCGCGGTGTCGAGGATCTTGCCGCCACCGACGCCGACGATGATGTCGCAACCGTTGTCGCGAGCGAGCGCAACCAGGCGATCGACCTCGCCCTTGGAGCACTCGCCGTTAAAGTCCTCAAACAGCAGCTCGGCCTTAGCCTCGGCAAAGCCGCCCTCGATCTTGGCACCGACGCGCTTCTTGCCCGAAGGCGTCACGATGACGAGGGCCTTAGCGCCGAGCGGCTCGACATAGGAGCCGAGCTTGGCGAGCTCGTCCGGACCCTGGATGTACTTGCTGGGGCTATTGAAAATTGCAGCCATAACTAACCCATTCTCTAAAAAAGAAAGGGGCTCCGTACAGATACGTGCGGAGCCCCTCGTTACGATAACAAGAGTCGATTAGAAATCGATATCGGTGTCGTAGTAGCAGGCCTTGAGGATCTTCTCGAAGTCGGCAGCCTTGGTCTCACGCGGGTTCTCGGGCGTGCAGGCGTCCTGCTCGGCGTTCGCGGCGATCTCGGGCAGCTTGGCGAGGA
>CATYJA010000041.1:0-14083 GCA_958407545.1 uncultured Collinsella sp.
GCGCTTTTGCTCTGGATTACGAACATCTTGAGAAAATCGTGATGATACCTGCCTATTTGACAAATTCGTTCTATCCCTTTGAGAGGGAGCGTGCTATAGTAGGCGCTTGCATGACCTCACCGTGTCTCAGAGGTGTCATACATTTTTTGCAAGGAACTCGAAAGGAACTCCAGAAGTGGCAAACATCAAGTCTCAGAAGAAGCGTATCCGCACCAATGAGGCAGCTCGCATGCGTAACAAGGCTGTCAAGTCCGAGCTCAAGACGCTGACCAAGCACGTCCAGTCCGCCGTCGCCGAGGGCGACGCCGAGAAGGCCCAGGCTGCCCTCAAGACCGTCACCAAGCGTCTCGACATGGCTGCCGCCAAGCATGTTATCCACAAGAACCAGGCTTCCAACCGCAAGTCCGGTCTTGCCAAGCTCGTGAACAGCATCAACGCCTAAGTTGTAAATTTCACACCACACAGATTACGCGCATAAATGGAGCCTGTTTTATGGAACAGGCTCCATTTTTTGTACCGCTCGGGTAAGATAGTCCGCATGAATACTTCAATTGACATTTCCCACATCCGCAACTTCTCAATCGTTGCGCACATCGACCATGGCAAGTCCACGATCAGCGATCGCATCCTCGAGCTCACCCATACCGTCGACGAACGCGACATGGAGTCGCAGCTGCTCGACACCATGGATATCGAGCGCGAGCGCGGCATCACGATCAAGTCCAATGCCGTTCGCGTGTCTTATGACGCCGACGATGGCGAGACGTATCAGTTCAATTTGATCGATACGCCGGGCCACGTGGACTTTACCTATGAGGTCTCGCGCTCGCTGGCAGCCTGTGAGGGCGCGGTGCTCGTTGTCGACGCCACGCAGGGCGTCGAGGCGCAGACCGTCTCTAACGCGACGCTCGCCATGAACGCCAATCTGGACATTGTGCCGGCCATCAACAAGATCGACCTGCCCTCGGCCCATCCCGATGAGGTCAAGACCGAGATCGAGGATGACTTGGCGATCCCTGCCGATGATGCCGTGTGTGTCTCGGGCAAGACCGGCGAGGGCATCCACGATCTGCTGGAGTCCATTGTCTTTCTGATCTCTCCGCCCAAGGGCGATGCGAACGCGCCGCTCAAGGCACTCATTCTGGATTCATACTTCGACGAGTATCGTGGCGTCGTCGCCACGGTGCGCATCTTTGACGGCTCCATCAAAAAGGGCGATACCTTGCGCATGATGCAGGCAAAGGGCGACTTTTTGGTCGATGGCGTGGGCGTCAAGCGTCCCGCCGAGACCCCGGTTGACGCGCTGACGGTCGGCGAGGTCGGATACGTGGTCACGGGCCTGAAGGACCCCGAGGCCGTTCGCGTGGGCGATACCCTCACGTGGGCGTCGAATCCCTGCCCCGAGCCGCTTCCCGGCTACCGCGAGGCCAAGCCCATGGTCTATACGGGCCTGTTCCCGATCGATAACAAGGACTACGAGAACCTGCGTGACGCGCTCGATAAGCTGCACGTCAACGACCCGTCGTTGGTGTGGGAGCCCGAGACCTCGGTGGCGCTCGGTTTTGGCTTCCGCGTGGGCTTTTTGGGCCTGTTGCACATGGAGGTCGTTAAGGAGCGCCTCGAGCGTGAGTTCAACTTGGACCTCATTGCCACGAGCCCTTCGGTCGACTATCACGTGTACAAGACCGATGGCGAGATGGTCGATGTCCGCAGCCCGCAGGACCTGCCCGAGGCCACGCGTATCGAGCGCATTGAGGAGCCGTACCTCAAGGCTAAGATCATCTGCCCGCCCGAGTATACGGGTGCCGTCATGCAGCTCGCTATCGAGCACCGCGGCATTACTACCGACATGATCCATCTCACGAGCAAGTCGGTCGAGATGCGCTTCGATATGCCGCTTGCCGAGCTCATCTTGGATTTCTTTGACCAGCTCAAGAGCCGCACCAAGGGCTATGCCTCGCTCGACTATGAGTTCAACGAGTATCGTCCCTCCGAGCTTGTGAAGCTCGATATCCTGCTTTCGGGCGACGAGGTGGACGCGCTTTCGTTCATCGTGCACAAGGACAAGGCCTATGGGCTGGCCCGCGGCCTGTGCGACAAGCTCAAGGAAATCATCCCGCGCCAGCTATTTGAGGTGCCTATTCAGGGCGCCATTGGCAACAAGATCATTGCCCGCTCCACCGTCAAGGCGCGCCGCAAGGATGTTTTGGCTAAGTGCTATGGTGGCGATATCTCGCGTAAGCGCAAGCTGCTCGAGAAGCAGAAAGAGGGCAAGAAGCGCATGAAGGCCATCGGTTCGGTCGAGGTCCCGCAGGAGGCCTTTATGGCGATCCTCAAGGTAGACGAGTAGGTCCATGGCGCTTTCTGAATACAGCAAGCGGTTGCTTGACGCCTATGCCGAGCAGCCGTTCCTTATGGCTCCCATGGCCGGCGTGACTGATCCGGCCTATCGCATCATGTGCCGCCGCCGCGGTGCCAATCTTGCCTATAGCGAGATGGTGAGCGTGGCTGGCCTTGCCTATGCAAGCAATAAGACGTGGCGCCTGGTGCTGCCGGCCGACGAAGAGCAGCAAATCTGCGTGCAGCTCTTCGGCTCCAAACCCGATCAGTTTGCGAGCGCTGTCGCTGCCGTCGAGGAACGTGTGGGCGATCGCCTGTCGCTCATCGACATCAACATGGCCTGCCCGGCTCGCAAGGTCGTCACCAAGGGCGAGGGTTCTGCGCTTATGCGCACGCCCGAGCTGGCAGAGAAGATCGTCGAGGCAGCGGTGGGAGCGGCGCACGTGCCCGTGACCGTAAAAATCCGCAAGGGCTTTTACGCCGAAGACCGCAATGCCGCGACGTTTGCCCAGATGCTCGAGGGGGCAGGGGCCGCCGCGGTGGCGGTACATGGTCGCTGCGCCACGCAGCTCTATACGGGCCAGGCCGATTGGTCGGTCGTCGATGAGGTGGCCGATGCCGTCGAGATTCCCGTTATCGGTTCGGGCGACGTGTTCTCGGCCGAGGACGCGGCGGAGCGTCTGCGCAGCTCCGGCGCCAGCGCCGTGTTTATTGCGCGCGGTATCTATGGCAACCCCTGGGTGTTCGGTGATGCTCGAGCCCTTGCACTCGATGGCACGCCAGTACCGGTGCGTAGCTCGGTCGAGCGCCTGGATGCCCTGCGCGAGCACCTGACGCTCACGCATGAGCTGTTGCCGCTTATGTCACGTGCCCGCACGTACGCGAGCTGGTATCTTAAGGGTATGCCCCATGCCGCCGCCTGGCGCGCGCAGGTGGTGCGCTGCTCCACATACGAGGAGTTCATGGCATTGGTCGATGATATCGAGCGCGATGTGGTGGCCTGCGAGGCCGTGCTTGCCGCCGGCGAGTCGGTGCCCGCTCATCCGCTGGAGGCCTAACGGTGGCCGTTACCGCGCTGTACGTCCACGTGCCGTTTTGCGCCCAAAAGTGCCGATACTGCGACTTTGACTCACGCAGTTTTGCTTCGTGCGACCTGAGTGCTGCGCTCGATGTCTATTTTGAGCAACTGTATGCGCGTCTCGATGCCTTTGGCGACGCAGGCGCGCTTGCGCAGGTCCGCACCGTCTATGTTGGCGGCGGTACGCCGTCGCTGGCAGGAGAGCGTCTGGTGGAGCTTGCCCGGCGTATTTGCATGTGGTGCAGGCCTGTTGAGTTTACCTGTGAGGCCAATCCTGAGTCGCTGACCGCCGAGCTTGCCACTGCGCTTGCCGGGGTGGGCGTCACGCGCATTTCTCTGGGAGTCCAAACCCTCGACAACGCCGAGCTTGCCGCCATCGGCCGTATCCACGATGCCGATCGGGCGCTCGCTGCCATCACGATGGTCAGGGATGCCGGGATCGATGTGTCCTGCGACCTTATGTGCGGACTTCCCGGGCAGACCACCGTAAGCTGGCAGCGCACGCTTGATGGCGTGTTGGCGGCCGCGCCGCATCATGTATCGGTGTATCCCCTCACGCTCGAGGAAGGCACGCCGCTCTACCGCATGGCGTGTCACGACGAGTCGCTCGAGCCCGACGAGGATTTCCAGGCTGCGTGCATGGACGCGGCGCGCGAGCGTCTGGGTGCTGCCGGGTATCACCCGTATGAGGTGGCAAGCTACGCGCTCGAGGGCCATGAGTGCGCCCACAACATTGCCTACTGGACCGGACAGGGTTATCTGGGCTTGGGTCGATCTGCCGCCGGTATGCTCGATGGCGGGGACTTCGATCGCTTGGCCGAGCTGTTTCCTGACGTGCCCGCTCGCGGCGAAGCGTATCGCGTGCGTCTGGTGCAACGCGACGATGCCGCGACGAAGTTTGATGCCGAGTATCTGTCGCAGCGCGAGGCGGCGGCCGAGGATTTGATGCTCGCTTGCCGCATGACGCGTGGCATTGGGCCCGATCTGTTGGCTCGCTCGGCAAGCGTGATCGCTGCAGACGAGCTGGCGGCGGCCTGTGACCGTGCGCTCGAGTTAGGCCTTGCCACCTGGGTGCCCGATCATATTGAAGGACATGCGGGGCACGTCACCGCGAGAGACGTTATCGCAGGTCGCGTCCGTGCCCGCTTAGCGCCCACCCACTTGGGCTGGCTCGATGGAAATGTGCTGTTCGAGCTGTTTTGGGGTCTAGCCTAGGCCGCTCGGGTAGAATTACCGCAATATATACGCTGCTGTGAGCAGGAGGTTGCCGCGCATGGCGACGATGAACGAAAAAGATTACTACGAGATTTTGGGTGTCTCTAAGGACGCCACCTCGCGTGATATACAGAAGGCCTTCCAGCAAAAGGCCCGCAAACTCCATCCGGACGTCAACAAAGAACCTGATGCCGAGGAAAAGTTTAAAGAGGTTTCCGAGGCCTACGCCGTGCTTTCGGACGAGCAGAAGCGTGCGCGCTACGACGCCATGCGTTCGGGCAATCCCTTCGCCGGCGCTCCTACAGCTTCGCCCTATGGCGGCGGTTACGCCGGCAGCGCGGGCTACGGCAATCCCTTTGAGGGCGGCTTTCCCTTTGGTGGCGCCTGGGGCCAGCCGCGTCGCGGGCAGGCTGCCTATAATCCCGAGAACGGCGCCAACGTGGTCGTCGATATTAAGCTCGACGCCAACGAGGCCAAGGGCGGTGCCCGCAAGACCGTCCGCTATACGCGCTTCGATACCTGTGGTCACTGCGGCGGTTCGGGCTCTGTTTCGTCCGAGCATGCACATACCTGTCCGAGCTGCGGCGGTCGCGGCCACATCGATGTCGACCTGTCCTTTCTGTTTGGTGCCGGCACGTTCCAGTCTGTCTGCCCTGAGTGCGGTGGCTCCGGTAAGGTCGTCGCCGACCCCTGTCCCGATTGCGGCGGCAGCGGGCGAACCCGTGTGACCTCCGAGCAGACGATTGAGTTTCCCGCCGGCACGCACGATGGCGACGAGGTCCGTATTGGCGGCATGGGTCACGCCGGCACCAACGGCGCCTCTGGCGGTGATCTGGTCGGTCGCGCCCATGTTGAGGCCGAGCGCCTGGAAGGCAAGGCCCGTACCGGTTTTTACCTGATGGGCATCGTGGCGCCGTTTTTGGCGCTATCGGCCATCTCGGGCGTGTTCTCGGCCTTTGCCGTGATGTGCTTTATTCCGTTTGCCATGGGCCTGTTCATGGTGCTCTCGGACGGCGTGCTGCACCGCAGCCTGCTGTGGTGGAAGCGCGGCGCGATGCAGTTTGCCAACGGTTTTGCCAACGGATTTATGTTTGCGCTCGTGTCGGTTTGGTTTGCGAGCTGCTCGCAACGTGCCATGCTTTCGCCCTACGCAATGCAATAACATCAAACCCTCTGTTTGCGGCCGGCCCAGCTTGGGTATAGGACGCACTGTGACAATAATGAAAGTCGGAAGGATTCGGTCGTGTCGGAAAATAGGGATTACTACGAGGTGCTTGGCGTCGACAAGGATGCCGACGCGCGGACGATTAAGCGCGCGTTTCTAAAGAAGGCCCGTACCGTACACCCGGACGTTTCGGACGACCCCGAGGCCGAGGCCAAGTTCAAAGAGCTCAACGAGGCATATTCCGTTCTTTCCGATGAGCAGAAGCGTGCTAACTACGACCGTTACGGCACTGCCGACGGCCCCGGTGGTTCCGGCTATGTCGACATTAACGATATCTTTGGCGGCATGGGCATGGATGACCTCTTCTCCTCGTTCTTTGGCGGCGGTGCCGGCGGTGGCGCCCGAAATCGCCGCGAGCGTCGTCGCGGTCGCGACATGGCCATCTCCCTTTCGGTGACCCTTGAGGAGGCGGCACTCGGGTGCAAAAAGACGATTAGCTATGACCGCCTTGCCCCCTGCGAGGATTGCAACGGCACCGGCAGGGCCGAGGGTGCACAGGAAAAGCAGTGCAGCCGCTGCCACGGCACGGGCTATGTCACGACGGTCCAGCGCTCGTTCCTAGGCCAGGTTCAGTCCTCTTCGCCTTGTCCCGACTGCCATGGCGAGGGCACGGTTATCGACCATCCCTGCGAGACCTGCGACGGTCAGGGCCGTACGCCTTCGCATGAAAAGATCGACATCGATATCCCCGCCGGCGTTTCGACCGGTCGCCAGCTGCGCGTGAGTGGCTTTGGCGAGGCTGGTCTTCGTGGCGAGCCCTCGGGCGACCTGATCGTCAACGTGCGTGTCGCCGACCACGAGCGTTTTAAGCGTAATGGCGATGATCTGTACTTGGTGAGCGATATCTCGATTGCTCAGGCCGCGCTCGGTTGCGAGATCGAGGTCGAGGGCATTATGCCCGATGAGGTCGTCAAGGTGACGGTCCCTGCTGGTGCACAGTACGGCGACACCGTAAGCGTTGGCAACTACGGCATGCCCCGTATCGGCGGTGGCGGCTCGCGTGGCCGCTTGGTCGTGCAGCTGCGCGTGGTCGTTCCCACGAACCTTTCCAACAAGCAGCGCGAGCTGCTTCGCGCTTTTGCCGACGAGATGGGCGATGACGTCGCTTCCGGTAAGAAGTCGGTAACCGATCGCATCAAGAGCGCTCTCGACGACATCCTCGATTAAGGAGCCCGCGTGCTCGCACCTCATATCTCTGTCGTCAACCTCGGCTGCCGTGTCAACCGGGTTGAGTCCGACCGTATCACTGCCGATCTTATGCGCCTGGGTTTTGCGATGGTGGAGCCTCAGGATGCCGAGCTGATCGTCATTAACACCTGTGCCGTTACGGGCGAGGCCGAGGCCAAGACCCGTAAGGCCGTTCGCCATGCACTGGCCTATTTAAACGAGCCCTATGTGGTCGTGACCGGATGCGTGGTCAATTTGCACCCCGAGGAGCTTCTGGAGCTTTCGGACCGCGTGATCGCCGAGCCGTCCAAGATCGATGTCGCCGAACGCGTCTGCGAGGTGCTGGGCGTTGAGTCCGATGACGTTCCCGCCTGCAGCGACGGCGAGGTGGTCGACGCACTCGGTCGCTCGCGTCTGGGGGTGAAGATCCAGGACGGCTGCAACCATCGTTGCACCTATTGCATCGTGTGGAAGGCCCGCGGCCCCGAGCGGTCCGTGCCGGTCGAGTCCGTGCTCGAGCAGGTTCGCGAGGCCCAGGAGGCCGGCGTGCCCGAGGTGGTGCTGACGGGTGTGAACCTGGGCGCCTACGATGGCAAGAGCGCGACTGATGAACACGTCGAGATCGATGAGCTGCTCGAGGCGATTATGGAGCGCACGTCCATTCCGCATGTGCGTATTTCCTCGGTCGAGCCTATGGATATCTCCGAGTCCCTGCTTAAGGTCATGGCGCGCTATCCGCAGCGCATCGCCCCGTTTTTACACCTGCCCGTGCAGTCTGGCTGCACCAGGACACTGCGTCGCATGGGCCGTCCCTATAGCGCCGAAACCTTCGAGGAGACGGTGCGCATGATTCGCACCAACTTGCCTCAGGCGTCCCTTTCGTGCGATGTCATCGTCGGTTTTCCCGGCGAGACGGACGAGGAGTTTGAGGAGTCGCTGGCGCTGTGCCGCCGCGTGGGCTTTTCGCGTATGCACGTGTTCCGCTACAGCAAGCGTCCCGGTACCCTTGCTGCCGACATGCCCGACCAGGTGCCGCCCGAGGTTATGGCCGAGCGCAGCCGCCGCATGCGAGCCGCGGCGCAGGAGCTCGCCATTGCCGACGCTCGCCGTCGCGTGGGAACCGTCGAGCGTGCCGTGCTCGAATATGGCGACAACCTGACGCTCGGTTCTTTCCATCATGCCCGTCTTGACGATACCCGTGGACTCACAGCCCCGTGCCTGCTCGATGTTGCTATCATCGGAGTCGATGATTCCGGCTTGGTCCATGCATGCAGGGAGGTTCATGGAAGCCTCGAAGATTAGACTTACCGTTCCCGAGGGGATTGATCCTTCGCGCGTTTTGGGTGCCGGCGACGGCGTCCTACGTGCGCTGGAGAGCTTGGTTCGCGCCCACGTGGTCGCCCGTGGCGACAGCATCGCCGTGAGCGGTGACCCGGACGAGGTCGAGCTCGTGGCGCGCTTTTTCGAGCACGCTTTTCGCGAGGCGGCCGCCGGACGCACGCTGTCTGCCGACGATGTTTCTCGCTGCCTGGCCGTCTTGCGCGACGGCGAGCACGAGGCTACGTCGCTTCGCGATGACGTGCTGCTTTCGTATCGCGGTCGCGTCATTCGCCCCAAGACGCTCGGCCAGAAGCGCTATGTGGATGCCATCCGCTCGCATACCATCACGTTTGGCCTGGGTCCTGCCGGTACCGGTAAGACCTATCTTGCCATGGCGCTCGCCGTTGCCGCGCTCAAGCGTCATGAGGTGGGTCGCCTGATTCTGACGCGTCCGGTTGTCGAGGCGGGGGAGAACCTGGGCTTTTTGCCCGGTACCCTCGAGGAAAAGATTGACCCCTATATGCGTCCGCTCTACGACGCCCTTTTTGACATGATGGATCGCGAACGCACCGATGAGCTCATGGAGCGCGGCGTGATCGAGATCGCCCCGCTTGCCTACATGCGCGGCCGCACGCTGAGCGATGCCTTCGTGGTGCTCGACGAGGCTCAAAATACCACGCCCGAGCAGATGAAGATGTTCCTGACGCGCCTGGGCTTTAACTCCAAGTTTGTGATTACCGGCGACCTCAGCCAGCGCGATCTGGTGGGTCGTCGCGGCGGTCTTGCCGACGTTGAGCAGATTTTGGGCCGTGTCGACGATGTCGCATTTTCGCACCTCGAGCGTGCCGACGTGGTGCGCCATGCCTTGGTGGGGCGTATCGTCGAGGCATACGATGCTTATGATGATGTGCGCGAGAAATGTGTACGTGACCGAAAGGAGTCCCGTTGAGTGTATTGATCAGCAACGATGCCGAGCTCGATACGCTGCTCGACGCGCAGGAGGTAGGGCACATCTGCGAGGTCGTGCTTGCCGCCGAGGACGTTGAGCGTGAAGTCGAGATTTCCCTTTCGTATGTCGATGAGGACGAGATGCACGAGCTCAACCACGAGTGGCGCGGTATCGACCGCACCACCGATGTCCTCTCGTTTGAATGCGACTCGGCCTTTGACGAGGATATTCCTGCCGACGAGACAATTGAGCTCGGCGATATCATCCTGGCCCCGCAGGTCATTGCCCGTCAGGCCCCCGGCTTTGGCAATAGCCCTGCCGACGAGTGCCGCCTGATGCTCGTTCATGGCATGCTGCACCTGCTGGGGTATGACCATATCGAGGACGACGAGGCCGAGGTCATGGAGGCCCGCGAGGACGCTATCCTGCGCGATCTGGCGCTCGAGCGCGGCGAGGACCCCAAACTGGTCCACGTCGGCCCCATCACCAACCACGCCCACGACTAGGAGCCGTCTATGATTCCCGGATCGAACAAGGACCATCCGTCCTTTTTAAAGTCGTTCTCCTACGCCATGGAGGGCTTTGTCACCGCCTTTAAGACCGAGCGCAACATTAAGGTCATGCTCGCTGCGGGCGTGTGCACCGTCATTGCCGGCTGCATTGTGGGGCTCGACATTGCCGAGTGGGCCACGATTATCATCTGCTGCGGCCTGGTGATTCACGGCGAGCTGTGCAACACCGCCATGGAGGCGATTGTCGATCTGGCGACCCAGGAGCTCCATCCGTTGGCAAAGCGTGCGAAGGATATTGCCGCCGCCTCCGTATATGTACTTTCCATCACCGCCGCGATTGTGGGCTTGCTCGTATTTGCCCACGCGCTCGGCTTTATTTAGAAAGGGATTTTCATGTCCGACAATATGCAGCCTACCGATGAGGTTCTGGACAACGAGGTTCTGGATGAGGTCGAGGATGCCGATTTGCTTGACGGGGTCGAGGAATTCGACCCGTTTGAGGGTATGAGCGACGAGGAGCTCGATGCCCTTTGTGACGAGGACGAGACGTCTCTGGGCTTTGGCGATGTGGAGCCCGGTTTCCGCAGCGGCTTTGTGGCCCTGGTCGGTCGTCCCAACGCCGGTAAGTCCACGCTGCTCAACGCCTGCTATGGCAAAAAGGTCGCCATTACCTCGCCGGTGGCCCAGACGACCCGCCGCCGCATGCGCGCCGTGGTTAACCGCCCCGGCTACCAGCTGGTCTTTGTCGATACCCCTGGTATTCATAAGCCCAAAGACGGTCTGGGCTCCGAGCTCAACAAGAGCGCGCTGTTCGAGCTGAACGATGTCGATGTCGTCGCGTTTTTGATTGATGCCACCAAGCCCATCGGCAGGGGAGACGCCTGGGTTGCCGAGCGCGTCAGATGCGCCCGCTGCAAGAAGGTCTTGGTGCTCACCAAGGCCGACGAGGCCGACCCCGCACAGGTCATGGAGCAGCTTAAGGCCGCCCACGAGCTCATGGAATATGACGACGAGATCGTGACGTCGTCGGTCAAGAACTTCAACGTCGATGCCTTCATCGAGACCGTTGCACACTTTTTGCCTGAGGGTCCGCGTTGGTTCCCCGAGGACATGGGTACCGACGCTTCCGACGAGACGCTCGTTGCCGAGTTTGTGCGCGAGAAGGTCTTGCGCCGCACCCGTGATGAGATCCCGCACTCCGTGGGCGTCATCTGTGACGCCCTTGAGCAGACTAAGAAGGTCCTGCGCGTGCACGCCACGATTTACGTCGAGCGCGAGGGGCAGAAGGGCATCATCATCGGCAAGGGCGGCGAAATGATTAAGCATATCGGCATCGATGCCCGTCGTGACCTTGAGCGTATCTTTGGCACGCAGGTCTTTTTGGAGCTGGACGTGAAGGTCAAGGCCGGCTGGCGCGACGACGAGGCCCAGATTCGCCGCTTTGGCTACAACGCCGAGGACTAAGGGCGCGCGGCGCGCATGGCAGGCTCCCGGACATATCGCACCAAGGTGCTCGTCCTCGACAAGACGAAGCTCAAAGAGACGGACCTGATCCTTACGATGCTTGACGAGCGGGGTCGGCAGGTTCGTGCCGTGGCGAAGGGCGCCCGCAAACCCGGTGGGCGCCTGGCCGCGCGCTGCGAGCTGTTCTGTACCGTCGATATGCTGCTCGCGCATGGACGGTCGCTCGACGTGGTTTCCCAAGCCGAGCTTATGGAGGCGCCGCTCGGCGCTGCGCCCGATTACGAGACGACCTGCGCCGCAAGCGCAATCGCCGAGGTCGCGCGCGTGTGCTCGTTCGAGGATGCTGAGGACCCGTTTACCTTTGCTATAACGCGGCGAGCGCTTGCCCTGGTGGGCAGCGGGCTCGACACGACACATATGGATTTACTTGTGGCGGCATATGTCTTTAAGCTGCTGTCGCACGTTGGCTATCGACCCGATTTTTCGGCCTGCGTGCTGTGCGGAGACCCCATGCTGTCGTATTTTTCGCCCCAGGCCGGCGGTCTCATGTGCGGGTCGTGTGCGTCGAGCGTTCCGGGTGCCGAGCTGGTGTCGACCGGCGAGGTCGCATGGCTGCGCGCCCTCATGTCCATGACCTTCGATGCGCTCATGGCCGAGAGGATCGACCCCCATACCGCAGCCTTTTTGCTGGGGCTTTCGCATGTTTGGGCTGCGACGCACACCGACCAGCGCCTCCGTGCGATGGAATTCATGTTGGGTCGGTGATGATGCGCAGGGGCGGGCTGCTTGTGGTAACATACCGACCTGTTGGTACCTCGACCTTGGTTGCTCGCTCCACCGGCGGCTTCCCAGTCCGAGGCGAATCGAGTCGCCCGCAGGCGACGTAAAACGAAAGGTGAAACAATGACTGTTTCCAAAGAGCGCAAGGCGGAGCTGACTGCCCAGTTCGGTAACACCCCGGTCGACACCGGTAACCCCAAGGTTCAGGTCGCCATCCTGTCCGAGCGCATCAAGGAGCTGACCGAGCACATGAAGTCCCACCAGAAGGACTTCCACACTCGTCGCGGTCTGCTCATGCTCGTCGGCCGTCGTCGTCGTCTTCTCTCCTACATCAAGAAGAACGACATCGTCGAGTACCGTGAGCTCATCAAGGCTCTGGGCATCCGCGACAACATCCAGTAAGGATTTGTACATGCTAAGAGCGTCCTGCGCAGCGGGGCGCTTTTTTTGTGTAAGGGCGCGAACAATCACGCTCTGAAGCGTGGCGGGGGCAGGGGGCCCGCGTCACATGAGAAGCCCGCAGGCAAGGGGCCTGTGGGGTAAAGGAGAACAATGACACTCGTATCCAAGACCTTTGAGCTGTACGGCAAGACCTACACCTTTGAGTCGGGCGAGCTTGCCAAGCAGGCCACCGGCGCCTGCCTGGTCAAGCAGGGCGACACCACGATGCTCGACACTGTGGTCGTCTCCAAGGAGCGCAAGAACTACGACTTCTTCCCGCTGACCGTCGACTTCAACGAGAAGATGTACGCCGCCGGCCGCATCCCGGGTGGTTACCTCAAGCGTGAGGGCCGTCCCAGCGAGAAGGCCACGCTCACCGCGCGCATGATCGACCGTCCGATTCGCCCGAGCTTCCCGGACGGCTTCCGCAACGAGGTGCACATCGTCGCCACCTCGCTCGTCGCCGACCAGGTCAACCCCTTCGACGTCATCAACGTCATGGGTGCTTCCCTGGCTATGACGCTCGGCGGCGTGCCCTTCGAGGGCCCGCTTGCCTGCGTGCGCATCGGCCGTAACGTGGAGACCGGCGAGTTTATCGTCAACCCCACCTACGAGGAGCGCGAGAACTCCGATCTGGACCTGGAGCTGGGCGGCTCTGCCGACTTCATCTCGATGGTCGAGGCCGGCGCCGAGGAGATCTCCGAGGACGACATGCTCGCCGCCATGAAGTTTGGCCAGGAGGCTCTTGCTGCCTTCTGCCAGGCCCAGGACGAGTTTGTCGCCGAGTGGGAGCAGGTCAACGGCCCCATCGTCAAGAAGGAGTACCCGCTCGACCAGCCCGTCGAGGAGGTCCAGGAGCGCATCTTCGCCCACTACGACGAGATGGCAGCTGCCCTTCGCGACGCCGACAAGCTCTCCCGTATCGGTAAGGTCGAGGCTCTGAAGGAGTCCATCCGCGCCGAGTTTACCGAGGAGGAGCAGGCCGCTTGGGAGCGCGAGATCCCCGTGGCGCTCAAGAAGCTCGAGAAGAAGGCCATGCGCACCATGGTCGTCGAGACCGGCGAGCGCGTCGACGGCCGTGCCGCCGATGAGATCCGTCCCATCATGGTGAAGGACAACTACCTGCCGCTCGTTCACGGCTCCGGCCTGTTCCAGCGCGGCCAGACCCAGGTGCTTTCCGTCCTGTCGCTCGGCATGCTCAACGAGGGCCAGCGTCTGGATACCATCGAGCCCACCGAGGGCAAGCGCTACATGCACCACTACAACTTCCCGCCGTTCTGCACCGGCGAGACCGGCCGCATGGGCAGCCCCAAGCGCCGCGAGATCGGCCACGGCAATCTGGCCGAGCGCGCTCTGCTTCCGGTGCTCCCCGACGAGAACGAGTTCCCCTACGCCATCCGCGTCGTCTCCGAGGTCATGGAGTCCAACGGCTCCTCTTCGATGGCTTCGACCTGCGGCTCCACGCTCGCCCTTATGGACGGCGGCGTGCCCATTAAGCGCCCGGTCTCCGGTATCGCCATGGGCCTGATCCAGGAGGAGGGCAAGACCGTGGTCCTGTCCGACATCCAGGGTCTCGAGGACTTCCTGGGCGA
>CATYJA010000042.1:0-14054 GCA_958407545.1 uncultured Collinsella sp.
CGCAAAAGTGGCGTCTGGTGACCAACCTGTTTACCTTCCCGATCTTTATGTTCAGCTATATCCCCATCACGGTGGCAGCGCTGTTCCTGAAGGTCGACTGGGTCCCGACGCAGCACGCCGTCAACGTTACCCTTGACGAGGTCATGCAAGGCGCCAAATAACCACCACCAAAACCACCGCAAAGGGGACAGGCACCTTTGTGGTGGTTTTTGCTTTTGCGATGCAGCTCGAGGAGGCGTCCGATGGTCTATATCCCGTTTTGGATTTGCATCTTTGCCGGCGTGGCAATTGATGCCCGAGAGCGACGGTTTCCCAATGGGCTTGCCGGCGCGTGTGCCGTGGCGGCGTTGGCGGGTGTTTGGCTCGACCTCGGTTTGAACACAGCGCTTGACCACGCGGGTCTTGCCGTCATTGTGTATCTTGCTCTCGTTCTGACTGAGTCCCTCTGGCGTCGTCTTCGCCAAATCCCGGGCATCGGCATGGGGGATGCCAAGGCGCTCTTCGCGCTTTGCACGCTCGACCCTATGGGTGGCATCGTGGCATTTGCCGCCGCGCTCCTGGTCCTTGCCCTCTCCTGCCTCTTCACAAAATCGCGCTCCCTGCCATTGCTCCCGTTTTTAGTGCCGATTTTTGCCATAATCGAGGTCGTGGGCTGCACTTTGTAATCAATTGCGCATCCTTCTTAAGGAGCATGCCATGGCAACTAATCAAGAAACGGCCGTCATTAAGGCGCGCATGGACCGTATTCCCTCGGCGTTGTCGCCCGAACTTGTCGAGCGTATTGCCGCCGATCGTGCTTCGGGCTATGTCAACCCGTATCGTTGCAACGACGACCAGGTCATTCGTCGTATTGATCGCACTACCGACAAAGGCACGCTTATGCGTCCGGCGTTTATGCGCGATACCGAAAAGATACTTCATCTTCCGGCTTACACCCGGTATGCGGGCAAAACGCAGGTCTTTAGCTTTCGTAGCAATGACGATCTGTCACGCCGGGGTTTGCACGTGCAGCTTGTCTCCCGCATTGCGCGCGATATCGGTCGCGCCCTGGGGCTCAATTGCGATCTGATCGAGGCGATTGGCCTGGGTCACGACTTGGGACACACGCCTTTCGGCCATGCCGGCGAGCGCTTCCTCAACGATATCTATCATGAGCGCACGGGGCGTTATTTTTTCCATAACGTGCAGTCGGTCCGTGTGCTCGACGCTTTGTATGGCCGCAACGTGTCGCTCCAGACGCTCGATGGCGTGCTGTGCCACAACGGCGAGTACGAACAGCGTGTTTTTGAGCTTTCGGACATGGGCTCTTTTGAACAGTTTGATCAGACGGTTGAGGATTGCATTGCCGCGGGTTACGGCGCAATTGAGCACCTGCGTCCCATGACGCTCGAAGGCTGCGTGGTCCGCATCTCGGATATCCTTGCCTACGTGGGGCGCGATCGCCAAGACGCCATTGCGGCGGGCCTGCTGTCACCCGACGCCTTTGACGATGACCTTGGCGGTGCCTACAACAGTTGGATCCTCACGCATGCCTCCATCGATATCGTTGAGCACAGCTATGGTAAGCCGCGCATCGAGATGAGCGAGGACCTGTTTGAGGAAATTCGCCGAGCCAAGCGCGAGAACTATGAGAAGATCTATAGCAAGGGCGGTATCGAAGGCGATTCCGAGGCGGAGCTGCGCGAGGCGTTCGTAAAGCTCTACGACCGTTGTCTGCGGGATCTAAATGAAGGCGACGAGTCTTCGTACATCTTTAAGCACCATATTTCGCGCATTGAGCAGCAGCTTTCCTACTACGATCGCACCTATGCCTGGCAGGACGACAAGGATCAAGCCGTGGTGGATTATATCGCGAGCATGACGGACGGTTATTTCTGCGAACTGACGAGCAAGCTGTTCCCTGGTCTGGAGTTTCCGCACCGTACCTATATTAACGAACGGTAGTTCGTATATATTCGGTATACTGGTTAGTTGAAAACGTTTTTGATTGATGCACGGGATGGCTATGGACGACCTTTTTTCTGCCTCGACGCGCGAGCGTTCCTTTAAAAATGCGCCGCTCGCGGTGCGCATGCGACCCAATTCGCTCGACGAGTACGTGGGCCAGCAAAAGGCCGTTGGTAAGGGTTCATGGCTGCGTGCCGCGATTGAGCACGACGTGCTTTCGAGCGTGATTCTGTACGGGCCTGCCGGTACGGGTAAGACGACGCTGGCCCATATTATCGCCAACCATACCAAGAGCGAGTTTGTCGAGGTCAGCGCCGTGACGGGTACCGTGAAGGACTTGCGCCGCGTGATTGATGAGGCCAAGACGCGCCTGAATACGTACGACCGCCGCACCATTCTATTCATCGATGAGATTCACCGCTTCTCTAAGTCGCAACAGGATGCCCTGCTGCATGCAGTTGAGAACCGTACCGTCATTATGATTGGCGCTACGACGGAGAACCCGTACTTCGAGGTCAACTCGGCACTGTTGTCGCGTGGGCGCGTGGTGGAACTTGAGCATCTGAAGGATGAGGATATCGCCACGCTTATTGAACGTGCGCTTGAGGCACCGCAGGGCTTGAATGGAAAGTTCTCGGCCGATGCTGATACGGTCAAGACCATTTGTACGCTGGCCGCGGGTGATGCACGCTCGGCCCTGACGACACTTGAGCTGGCGAGCGAGATTGCCGTTACGCGTCCCGATACCGAGGGAACGCCAGCGCCGGCGGCGGGGGAGCGCTATCCCATCACCGTGGATGACGTGAAGATCGCCAACCCGCGTCGCGGCTTTACATATGACAAAAACGGCGACATGCACTACGACATCATCAGTGCGTTTATTAAGTCTATGCGCGGTAGCGACCCCGATGCCACGGTCTACTGGCTTGCGCGCATGATCGATGCAGGGGAGGATCCTAAGTTTATTGCACGCCGTATTATGATTCATGCTTCTGAGGACGTTGGGAACGCCGACCCGCAGGCGCTTTTGGTGGCACATGCCGCGTTTAAGTCTGCCGAGGTCATTGGTTATCCCGAGTGCCGCATTAACCTGGCTCAGGCCGCTCTCTATGTGTGCTTGGCGCCAAAATCCAACGCGTGCGAGGCTTCGATCGATGCGGCGCTGGCCGATATCCATTCTAGTGGGCTTCGCGAGGTGCCGAGTTATCTGCGCGATCGCCATCGCCCGGGCAGCGATGAATACGGTGTGTATAAGTATCCACATGATTATCCCGAAGGCTGGGTCGATCAGCGCTATTTGCCCGAGGGGCTGGAGCGCGGCGCGTTCTGGCAGCCTGCCGGCCGCGGTTGGGAAGAATGGCGCGTAGAGCAAAGTGAACGCGACCACAGCGGGAATGCACCGAAGTAGCTGCTGATAATTTTGTCCCACGTTGCTGCTCATGGCATGTTCGGTCCCCTTTGGGGTACCATGGAAACCGTCTGTATATCGATTCCTTTGGGAGGCTTGTATGAGTCCCATTCAAATCGCCCTGCTGCTGCTCGCCGTTGCCGGCGTGTGGGCTATCGTTGAGCTCGCGCTTACCCTGCGCAAGACCCGCACCGTTGTCGACTCGCTCGATAAGACCGTGAACGACCTCAACAACACCATCGCCGAGGCTCAGCCTGTGGTGGCAAAGCTCGATGGCGCTGTCGATGAGCTTACGCCGGCGCTTGCCCAGATGGAGCCGCTGCTTAAGTCGAGCAAGACGGCAGTTGATGCCCTTACCTCCAATCTCGTAGAGGTCGAAGCTGTGGTTCGCGACATTTCCGAGGTTACGGGCAGCATGGCCGAGGCCAGCAATGCTGTGTCGAGCGTGACCGACTCCGCCGCCGGTGCTGTGCAGAAGCTCTTCAATAAGGTGAAGGCTCCTGCAGCTGACACCGAGCGCAAGCTCGCCGCTGCTGCTGCGGAGGCAGAGCGGCCTACCGAGCGCGTCCTAATTGGCGAGGGCGAGGCCGCCGATGGCGCAGATGCGGCTCAGAAGTCTTCAGCTAAGCCGGCTCAGTATTACACCTATACACCCTCCGAGACCTCTGAGGAGTCCTGCGATGAGTAGCGAAGCAACCTGCCCCATCACGCTGACCGTTGCCGGCGACCCGCGTCTCGCTCGCCTTGTACGCATGACGGCAGCCAACGTTGGTGCCCTGTGTTCCATGTCTGTCGATCGCATCGAGGACATCCGCATGGCTGCCGAGGAGGCTTTCATCTTTGGTTGCACCGCGGTCGACTGCGACGACATCACCATCAAATTCGATGTCGATGAGACCCACGTTGGCATGACTATTACCTTTGGCGACCAGGCTATGGTCGATGAAGACGACCAGGCTGCGGTGTATGCCGAGCTCATCCTCGCGAGCGTGTGCGACTCCTACGAAAAGACTGCGGCGCCCTTGACGCTATCCCTCGACCTCAAGGCGGATATCTAATATGACCGAACGTTCCCGGAGCGGCAAGACCGCTTGGGACAAGGAGAAAACCCGCGAGCTGTTTCGTCGTTACAAGGAGACCGGTGATCCGGATGCTCGCGAGCAGCTCGTCATGTCCCATATGAATCTGGTAAGGTTTCTTGCCAACAAATTTAAGAATCGCGGCGAGCCGCTCGACGACCTCATGCAGGTCGGCTATCTGGGTTTGCTCAAGGCTATCGACCGCTTTGACCCCGAGCGCGGGCTCGAGTTCACGACGTTTGCAACACCCACTATCCTGGGCGAGATCAAACGCCATTTCCGCGACAAGGGCTGGAGTGTGCGCGTACCGCGTCGTCTGCAGGAGCTCTCGGCCAAGGTCAACCAAGCTACTGACAAACTCACCAACGAGCTGCAGCGTTCGCCCAAGGTTGAGGAGATCGCTGAGTATCTAGATGTGACTGTCGATGAGGTCCTCGAGGCTATGGAATCGTCTTCGGCCTATACCTCGGTGCCCATCGAGGCTCCTGGTGCGTCCGATTCCGACGATGCCCCCTCGATTCTCGACCGTTACGCCGACGACGACAACGAGCTCGACTTTACCGATGACCGCCTAGTGATCGAGGAAGCCATCCGTGATTTCTCGCCGCGCGAGCGCGAGGTGATCGAGCTGCGCTTTGTGAAGGGCATGACCCAGATCGAGATCGCCAAGAAGCTGGGTATTTCTCAGGTGCAGGTTTCGCGTCTACTGCGCCGCACGCTTAAGAAGATTCAGGACAAGATCGACCCCGACGGAGTGATGATTCGTTCATGAGTGAGCACCCCCAACAAACCGATCGCGTGCTGCGCGATACCCGCATTCTGACGCTGCGCATTTGGGCTGTTGTCGGCTGCATTGTTATTGCTGCTGTCATCTTTAACCTTATGGGCATCCTGGCACCGGTTATTGAGTTTCTCGCTGTTGGTTCCATCATTGCTTTTGTGATGTCCCCGATCACCAATTGGCTCGAGCACCATGGCGTGAATCGCGGCATCGGTTCGCTTATCGCGCTTATTGTTGTTGTTGCCGTACTCGTCGGTGTCGTTTGCATCTTGTCGCCGATTCTCTTTGGTCAGATCATGGAAGTCCTGAGTCGCCTGCCCGAGCAGCTTCGTGTTGCGGGTGGCGATCTCAACGAGATGATCTCGCATGCCAAGACGCTCAACAACACGCCGCTCAAGGAGTATTTGGACGATAATCTTTCGTCGCTTGTTACCGTGGCATCGAAGTACGTGTCTCAGATCGCTGCCGAGCTTGGCCGCGGTGTGTTCCCGCTCATCACCAATACGGCCTCGCAGTTGTTCGTGATCTTCCTTGGTCTGGTGCTTGCGTACTGGATGGCCTGCGACTACCCTCGCATGCACCACGAGATTTGCACCATCATCGGTCAGGAGAAGGAGACCTCGTACCGCTTTATGGTCGCCATCCTTTCTCGCTCTGTCGGCGGCTACATGCGCGGTATGGTCGTGACGTCCATCTGCGGTGGTTTCCTCGCCTTTATCGGTTTTATGATCATCGGCCATCCGTATGCGGCGCTCATGGCTATCTTTACCGGCATCATGCATTTGGTTCCGGTCGTCGGTCCTTGGGTGAGCGCAGCAATCGCCACGGTGCTCGGTTTCATGTTCAGCCCCATGTTGGCGTTGTGGACGCTCATCGTGACGATGGTCGCGCAAAACGTCACCGATAACGTGATTTCGCCTAAGGTTATGCAGAGCTCGGTGCAGGTGCATCCCATTATGAGCCTCACGGCGCTTGTTATTGGCTCGGCACTCATGGGCCCCATCGGTATGATTATTGCCATCCCGCTGTGTGCGGCCCTCAAGGGTATCTTCGTGTACTACTTCGAGAATGAGACCGGCCGCCAGCTTGTGGCCTATGACGGTGCCGTGTTTAAGGGCACGCCGTACCGCGATGCCGATGGCAACCCGGTCGCCGCCTACGACGCGCTCGGCGACGACACCTTCATCTACGAGTCCGAGCTCATCGGCAACGAGACTGCGCCCGAGGCCAAGGCCATGCCCAAGCCCGAGCTCGATAATCCCTGGATCAAGCTCTCGGGCCTGCAGCCCGATGCGACGGGCTTCTTCAAGAACCCCTTCGCTAAGGATGACGATTCCAACACGGATGACGACACCAAAACCGGCATCGACGGCGCCATGGACGATGACGACAAGTAGCGTGGTAATGTTAGTCAACATTCATACGCGCTAACATGCAATTTCGCTGAAGGGCCGGCATTGTGCCGGTCCTCTTTTTTGCACTTGCGCGGTGGGATGGTAATATCGTTACGTTTGAACTGTTTCGATGTGAAACCGAGGAGATTCCCTCTATGAGTGCTGACTACCCGTCTATGACTACGGCCGAGATCCGCTCCAAGTTCCTCAACTTCTTTGAGGAGCGCGGTCTTAAGCTCTATCCTTCTTCGTCCCTCGTCCCCGACGATCCTTCGCTGCTGCTTGCCAACGCCGGCATGAACCAGTTTAAGGAGTACTACCAGGGCAAGAAGACCATGAAGGAGATCGGCGCGATTTCCTGCCAGAAGTGCGTCCGCACCAACGACATCGATTGCATCGGCGAGGACGGCCGTCACCTGTCCTTCTTCGAGATGCTCGGCGACTTCTCCTTTGGCGGCGTCTCCAAGGAGCAGGCTTGCGCCTGGGCCTTTGAGCTCATCACCAAGGAGTTCAAGCTGCCGCTTGACCGCCTGTACTTCACCGTCTTTACCGAGGACGACGAGACCCACGACGTGTGGCGCTCTCTGGGCGTTGCCGAAGACCATATCTCCCGCCTGGGCGAGGACGACAACTTCTGGGCCGCTGGCCCCACCGGCCCCTGCGGTCCGTGCTCCGAGATCTACTTTGACATGGGTGAGGAGGTCGGCTGCGGTAGCCCCGACTGCAAGCCCGGCTGCGACTGCGACCGCTTCCTGGAGTTCTGGAACCTCGTCTTTACCCAGTACGACCGCCAGGAGGACGGCTCCATGCCGGAGCTGCCGCACCGCAACCTCGATACGGGCATGGGCCTGGAGCGCATGGCCGCTATCATGCAGCACAAGACCGCCAATTACGACGGCGACTTGATGCAGCATCTCATCAAGCTGGGCGAGGAGATCAGCGGTAAGACCTATGACGCCGACGATTACTCCGGTGCTAGCCGTTCTCTGCGCATCATCGCCGACCACTCCCGTGCCGTTGACTTTATGATCTCTGACGGCATCCTCCCCGGTAACGAGGGACGCGAGTACGTCCTTCGCCGCCTGCTCCGCCGCGCCGTGTTCCACGGTCGCCTGTTGGGCATCGAGGGCGCCTTCCTGACCAAGTTCATCGACGAGGTTAACGCTCAGATGGGCGAGGCTTATCCCGAGCTGCTCAAGAATGTCGCGCTCGTCAAGGGTATCGTCGCCTCCGAGGAGGAGCGCTTCTCCACGACGCTCGACAACGGCCGCGTCTATCTGGACGAGGCCCTGGCAGCGCTTGCCGAGGGCGCCGTGCTTCCGGGCGATGTTGCCTTTAAGCTGCACGACACCTTTGGTTTCCCCATCGACCTAACCGTCGAGATCGCCGGCACCGCTGGCCACGACGTCGACATGGACGGCTTCACTGCCTGCATGGAGGACCAGAAGGCCCGCGCCCGCGCCAATGCCAAGGGCGACGCCTGGGGCAGCTTCAACGACGTGTGGGTTGAGCTTTCCGACAAGGTCGCTGCGACCGAGTTCGACGGCTATGACAACGATGTGATCGAGGGCGCCAAGGTTGTCGCCATCGTGCGCAACGGCGAGTCCGTCGAGTCCGCTGCCGCCGGCGAGGACGTCGAGGTTGTGCTCGATCGCACCACGTTCTATGCCGAGATGGGTGGTCAGCAGGGCGATGCCGGCAAGCTTTCCGCCGAGGGCGTTGTTCTGACCGTTGCCGACACCAAGAACCACAACGGCTTGTATGCCCACGTCGCGCACGTTGCCGATGGCACGCTGACTGTCGGTGCCGCTGTTACCGCCGCGCTCGACGCCGAGCGCCGTGGCTTCCTGCGTCGCAACCACACCGCCACGCACCTGCTCGACGCCGCCCTTAAGCAGGTCCTGGGCGAGCACGTCTCTCAGGCCGGCTCGCTGGTGACGCCCGAGCACCTGCGCTTTGACTTCACGCACTTCGAGGCTCTGTCCTCCGAGCAGCTCAAGGCTGTCGAGGACCTGGTCAACCAGCAGATCTTCGCTTCCAAGCCGGTCGTGACCCGTGTCATGGGCATTGACGAGGCTAAGGCCGCCGGCGCTGTCGCTCTGTTTGGCGAGAAGTACGGCGATGTCGTCCGCGTCGTCTCCGTGGGCTCCGAGGACCAGCCGTTCTCCCGCGAGCTCTGCGGTGGCACACACGCTGCTAATACCGCCGAGATTGGCCTGTTCAAGATCATTTCCGAGTCCTCCACGGGCTCCAATGTCCGTCGTATCGAGGCCGTGACCTCTAAGGGTGCTCTCGACTATATGGCCGACCGCCTGGCGCTCGTCGACGCCGCCGCCGCTGCGCTCAAGTGCCGCGTAGACGAGGTTCCCGCCCGCGTGGAGAACCTGCAGGCCGAGCTGCGCGAGACGTCCAATAAGCTCAAGAAGGCTCTGACCGGTGGCTCCTCCGACGCCATCTCCAGCGCCATCGAGGGCGCCGTCGAGCTCGACGGCTATAAGCTCGTTGTCGCTGAGCTCCAGGGCCTTGAGGCTGCCGACCTGCGCAACGTATGGGATACCGTGCATCAGAAGGTCGCCGGCCCTGTCGCTTGTGTCGTCGCCAGCGTGACTGAGAAGGGCACTCCGGCCCTGCTCGCTGCCGGCTCCGATGACGCCGTCAAGGCCGGTTTCCACGCCGGTAACGTGATCAAGCAGATCGCGGGTCTGGTCGACGGTCGCGGTGGCGGTCGTCCCAACATGGCCCAGGCCGGTGGCAAGAATGCTGCCGGCATCGCCGATGCCCTCGCGGCCGCTAAGACCGCGCTCGGCGCCTAAGAATCTAAGAAGCCGCTGTGGTTGCGCTCGCGCTGGACATAGGGGAGACCAGGATCGGCATCGCCGTCTCGAGCCGTGATGGCAAGATGGCGATGCCTGTCAAGGTGCTTCCGGCTGCCGAGGTCACCGGTATGGCCAAGACGTTTCGCTACCTGGTTGAGGACTATGAGCCCGACATCCTGGTAAGCGGACGTCCCCTGACCATGGCCGGTGAGCCCGGCCCTCAGGCCGAGCGCGTTGCCGCTGTGGCGCAAAAGATTGCCGACGAGCTCGATCTTCCGTTGGAGTTTGAGGACGAGCGTCTGTCCTCGCAAGAGGCCAAGCGTATCCTGCGCGAGCAGGGACTCAACGAAAAGCAGATGAGGGGCAAGATCGACATGATTGCCGCCAGCCTGTTTTTGCAGACGTGGCTCGATCGTAAAAACGAGGAGGTTTCGCATGCCTAGTGCTTCCGATCCGCGCCAGCCGAATCGTACACGGCAGCCGGCGTCGCGCCCCGCCCAGCCTGGCCAGCGTCCGGCACAGCCGACGCAGCGCGCAGCTCAGCCTGCCGCGCGCCCGGCGCAGTCCTTCTCTCGTTCGGCCCAACCTGTTCAACGGACGGGTCAGCAGCCTTCTGCTCGTTCGATTCAGCATTCGGCTTCTCACGCGGCTCAGCAGCCCACTGCTCGTACGGCCCAGCCTGCAGGCGGCACCCGCTTTAAGCAGCAGGCACCTACCCAGCGAACGCAGGCCCCCCAATCGCATTCGCATCACGCTCGTGGTTCGCATGGCGTTGCTCCGGCGACCCGCTCGAGCTACAACACGCATGCTCGTCGCGGTGCTCAAAAGAAAAGCTCCCCGGTGCCTATGATTATCAGTGGCGTTGTTGCCGTGCTTGCGCTTGTCGCGATCGTTTTCTTTGTCGTGCCAGCCGTCAAGGGCTTCTTTAGCGGTGAGGGTGCGAAAGTCGTTGCAGGCCAGCAGGTTACTATCACGATTCCCGATGGTGCCTCGGGTGACAGCATCGCTTCGATTCTCTCCGAGAATCATATCGTCGAAAATCCCAAGGATTATTATGCGGCGGTGAAAAAGCTCAACGCCGATATGTCGCTCAAGCCTGGTGATTATTCGTTCACCACACTCATGGATGCGACCAAGGTTGTTCAGCAGCTCATGGAAGGCCCCAACGCGGGCTCCAATGCGCTGACTATCCCTGAGGGCCTGACGGTCGATCAAGTCGCCGACCGTGTGGCCCAGGCCTACGACAGCATCTCTAAGGAAGACTTCCTCAACCAGGCCAAGGCCTCCAACTACGTGGACGACTATAGCTTCCTTAAGGGCGCCGCTAACGACTCGCTCGAGGGTTTCTTGTTCCCCAAGACCTATTCGTTGGGTAATTCGCCGACGGCCGATGGCGTGATTCGCGCTATGCTCGATCAGTTTAAGACCGAGTACAAGTCGCTTGACTTTGCGAGCTGCGAAGCCAAGATCAAGGAACGCTACGGTGTGGAGATGTCCGACTACGACATCGTCAACTTGGCCTCTATCGTTGAGCGCGAGGGCCTCAACGCCGATCAACGTGCGCATGTGGCCTCGGTTTTCTACAACCGCCTTGCCGGCAAGCTCGATGGCCTGCGCTATCTCAATAGCGATGCGACTATGATGTATGTCACCGGTGGCGAGGTTACCGCCGACGACCTGCAGAGCGATAGCCCGTATAACACCTATAAGCACGAGGGCCTGCCGCCCACGCCCATCTGCTCTCCGTCGCTCGAGGCACTCAAGGCCACCCTTGAGCCGACCGACTCTGATGACCTGTATTTCTACATTACGCAGGACGAGGAGTACTTCTCGCAAACCTACGAAGAGCATCAACAGTCTTGGAATTAGCATGAGGATTTTTAGCCCCAAACGATACGTTGCCTCGGTCGATCGCATCGACCTTAATACCCTGTGGGCCGACGGCAAACGCGCCATTCTGCTCGATCGCGATAACACCTTGGTGCCGCGCGACACCGAGCAGGTTCCCGCCGCGGTTTCCGCTTGGCTCGACGCCGCCCGCGCCAAAGGCTTTAAGCTGTGCATGGTGTCCAACAACTGGCATCGCGACCAGGTCATGAGCTCTGCGCGCGAGCTGGGACTCGAGGCCATCAGCCACGCCATGAAGCCGGCGCCGTTTGCCCTCAAGGCGGGCCTTAAGCGCCTCGGCGCCACAGCCGGCGAGGCTGTGCTGATCGGTGATCAGCTCTACACGGACGTGTGGAGCGGCAACTTCGCCGGCGTCGATACTATCCTGGTAAAGCCGCAGGCGACGCAGGACCTGTGGTATACGCAGATCTTCCGTATCTTTGAGCGCCGGGCCCTGCGCGACCTTCCCTGCGAGGAATAGGTCTCGTCATGTCCCAGCACATCAAACACGGCTACGACCATATCTTCTTTATCGGCTTTTTGGGCGCGGGCAAGTCGACGCTTGCGCGCAACGTGGGCACCATGTTCAAGCGGCGTTTTATCGATACCGACCGCCTGGTCGTGCGCCGTTGCGGCAAGTCGGTAACCGAGATTTTTGAGACCGAGGGCGAGGATCGTTTTCGCGAGCTCGAGACCTCGGCACTCCGTTCGCTCCAAAGTGAGCGCAGCCTGTTGGTTTCGTGCGGGGGCGGCATTGTCGAGACGCCGGTGAATATTGAGTTGATGCACGAAATGGGTACGTGCGTGTACCTCGAGGGCGACTTTGAGGATTCAATTCGCCAGATTCGTCGGTCCGACACGCGCCCCGATTTCCGCTCGCCCGAGCATGCCGCGCGCCTGTTTGAGCATCGCCGTCCGCTGTATCGCCAGGCCGCCGACCTTACCCTTGATATTCGCAACAAGTCCTTCGAGGACGTTTCCTACCTTTGTGCCGAGATGCTTTTGGAGCGTGGGCTGCTATGATTCGCCGTCAACTGATCAATTTCCAAAACCGCAGTGTCGATGTCCGCGTCGGATTGGGTGCGTTCGATGAACTGTCGCGTATGTTTGCCTCGGCCGTGGGCAAGCCTAAGCGCGCGATGGTCGTTTGGAACTCCGCCACGTCAGAGCGTTTTGGTGAGGTCGTCGAGCATGCGCTGGTCGACGCCGGTTTTGCCGTGTCGCTGCTCGTCCTCGAGGTTTCGCCTGCCGGTGCTACGCTGGCCGATGCCGATACCGTCTTTGGCGCCCTGTCTGCCAACGGCATTACCTGCGACGATCTGGTTGTCGCCGTTGGCGATGCCGCAATCTGCTCGGTTGTTAGCTGGTGCGCCAACCAGTGGTGCGGTCGCACCGAGTGCGCGCTGCTGCCGTCGACGTTCGACGCCATGCTCACGGTCGCGACGACCATGAAGCCGCTTGTCGCCTCGTCGGCCAATGCGCTTCCCGCTATCGCGTTCCGTCCCGAACCGGGCTTGGTCGTGTGTGACCTCGACCTTGTTCGCGAGGCGGACCCTGAGGACCTCAAGCTCGGCTATGTGGTACTTGTTGGCACCATGCTTTCGAGCAGCAAGTCCCGCTGGAATCAGTTTACTGAGACCGTTCCCGAGATTCTCGCGGGCGAGGAGGTCGCGCTCGTCAATGCCGTTCAATGGTCTCAGACTGCCCGCAAGGACGTACTGATGGCCACGAACCCGAGCGCCCGCCATGCGCTCGATTTTGGCAAGACGGGGGAGCGTACTCTGCGCGCTTGCTTGGGCGATGCTGCTTCGCAGGTTCCTGCCTATCAGCTGTTATCCGAGGGCATGCGCTTTGAGGCGCGCCTAGCCCACGATGCCTGCGACTTCGATATCGATTACGTCTTTGAGGTCGATGACTGCCTGGAGGACTTTGGTATCGAGGAACTTGCCTTCGATCTGGAGCCTGCCGCATATATCGAGGAGTTCCGCAAGCAGCAGTTCGCTCGCTCGAACCGCAGCATGTTGCCGCTGCCCGCGGCACTTGGCGCCATTCGTCTAACGAGCGTTGAGGACGAGGTTCTTGAGCGCCATGCTCACGCCTACTTGGCTTCTCGCAAGGAACTTCTCTAACTTTATTGACATCCATCGTCTTTCGTATCATGTTGAGGGGCGGGTTTTCAATCGGTTGCGGATCGCATGCGATTCCGTCGTTCGATTGAGACCTGTCCCGTCTATATTGAGGACATCAAGAAAGGAATCTGCATGTCTGAGTTTGCTGCCGGTCCTGCCGGTCGTATCGAGCGTGTCCGTGCCCTGATGGCCGAGCGTGGCTACGACGCCATCGTGGTGCGCGACGAGGCCAACCTTCGTTGGCTTACGGGCGTGAAGGGCGTCTTCGACTACACCTTCGAGTTCCCGCACGCTGCGTTTATTACGGTCGACCAGTGCCTGTTCCACACCGACTCGCGCTACCTCAACAGCTTTGAGGAGAACACGCCCGCCGGCAGCCCCTGGGTCTACGACATGGACGAAGGCACCATCCCTGGTTGGCTCGCCGACAAAATCGCGGCCAACAAGTGCCGTGTCTGCGCTGTCGAGGATGATATGCAGATTAATTTCTACCAGGGTATTCAGCGTGGCCTGGAGGACCGTTCCGTCGCCTGCATGCTGCCGCTGATGCACGACGACATCCGCAAGATGCGCGCCATCAAGGACGCCGAGGAGATCGAGCTCATGCGCCATG
>CATYJA010000043.1:0-13826 GCA_958407545.1 uncultured Collinsella sp.
AACTGGAACCACAATGGCCGGCTCAATGAGTCGGCCATTTTTGTATAAGGAGCATGTATATGAGTAACGTTCGCGTTTGTGTAGACGTTGTGGGCGGAGACGAGAAACCTCAGGTTGTTCTCGATGGTATCGAGGCTGCGCTTGCCGCCGATCCCGATATCGAGGTCTTGGCAGCTGGCCCCGCCGAAATCGTCAATCCCTTTGCCGCCTCCCATGCGCGCGTCGAGGCCCTGGAGGCACCCGACGTTATCGCCATGGATGACGATCCCATTCGCGCCGTGATGACCAAACGCAAGTCTTCGATCGTGCTGTCGTGCCGCGCCATCAAGAAGGGAAATGCGGACGCGTTCTTCTCCGCCGGTTCGACCGGTGCCATGACCGCCGCTGCCACCGCCTACGTGACGCCGTTTAGGTATCAGGCCGAAGGCAAAAAGCAGCCGGTGCGCCCCTGTCTGACCAATGCGCTGCCCAATCGCGCCGGCGGTCTGACGGTGCTGTGCGATATGGGCGCCAACCCCGATGTCGAGGTCGATGACATGGTGCGTTTTGCCCAGATGGGTAGCGCCTATGCCCGCGTCGTCCTGGGAATCGAGCATCCCCGCGTGGGCCTGCTTGCCAACGGCACCGAGGACGAGAAGGGCTCCAACTTTACCAAGGCCTGCTTCCCGGCCATGAAAGCCGCCGTTCCCGGCTTTGTTGGTAACTGCGAGGGAACGGACATCACCTCAGGTAACTTCGATGTCGTCGTTGCCGATGGCATGTCGGGCAATATTGCGCTCAAGGCCACCGAGGGCGCTGCCAAGTTTTTGCTGCAGGAGCTCAAGGGTGTCTTTATGTCTTCGCTCGGCACCAAGATTGCCGCGCTGCTCATCAAAAAGCAAATGCGCGAGATTAAGGCCAAGCTCTCTGGCGACGCCAAGGGCGGCGCAATTCTTCTGGGCCTGCGCGGCGTGGTCCTGATCGGCCATGGCGCCACCTCGGTCGAGGCTGTTAAAAACGGTACGCTCGCGGCGGCCGAAGTCGTGCGCGCCGGGCTGGTCGAGAATGTCGCCAACTCTATGGACGGTATCGTTTTATAACAGCGTCGTTATGCGTCTTGGGGCGCACGTCGTGGGGTAGAATCAGAACCGTGTCTTGGTACCGCCCGGGCGGTACCATTCTTTTGGTATTCATGCACTATGAGAGGAAGCGCTATGGACCGCTCCGAAATCTTCGACAAGATCGCCGAGGTCGCTGCTGACGTTCTAGGCGTCGATGTTGCCGAAATTAGCGAGGAGACCACCTTTGACGACCTCGATGCCAACTCGCTCGAGCGCCTGCAGCTGGTTACGGCTATCGAGGACGAGTTCAACCTCGAGATCGATGACGAGACCCTGCTCTCGCTCAACTCTGTCGCCGACGCCGTCGACGCTATCGAAGCTGCCAAGGAGGCCTAAGTCTTGGCTTTATCCGACCGACTTACGCGCGCCCAGGAAATCCTGGGCCACGAGTTCAACAATAAGGTGCTGCTGCGCGCGGCCCTTACGCATCCCTCGGCAGTCGAGGGACAGCCGGTTTCTGCCAGCTATGAGCGCCTTGAGTTCTTGGGCGATTCCATTTTGGGCGCTGTGGTCGCACGCTCCCTGTTTGAGTCCTATCCGGAGTTTGACGAGGGCAAGCTCACGCGCCTGAAGGTGTCGCTTGTCTCGGGCGCTACGCTGTCCGAGGTTTCTCACGAGCTGGGCATCGACGACATCATCATCTTTGGTGCCTCTGAGACCGGTACTGGTGCGCGCGGCCTGCATTCGGCCCTCGAGAACGTCTATGAGTCGCTCGTGGGTGCGCTGTACCTGGATGCCGGCTGGGATGCGGCGGCGGAGTTCATTCACCGTACGCTTAAGCCGCATTTGGCTTCCGAGCGTGCCGAGCATCCTGCGAACCCCAAGTCGTTTTTGCAGGAGTGCGTGCAGGCCGACGGTCACGAGCCCCCAGCGTATAAGCTCGTTGGCTCCGAGGGCCCGGCGCATGCGCCCACCTTTACCGCCGTGGTGCTCATCGATGGCATTCGTCAGGGTCGCGGCTCCGGCTCCTCAAAGAAGGAAGCCGAGGGAGCCGCCGCGCTCGAAGCGCTCGACCGCATGGGTTACACCACCAACGGCGTGATTCTGAACAAGAAGCACGTGTAAGCGAGGAACCGTGTATCTCAAGTCCCTCACGCTCAAAGGGTTCAAGTCGTTTGCCGACCGCGCCCATATGACGTTTGAGCCGGGCCTGACCGTCATCGTCGGTCCCAACGGCTCGGGAAAATCGAACATCTCTGACTCCATCCTGTGGGTTTTGGGCGAGCAGAGCGCCAAGCAGCTGCGCGGCCAGGCCATGGAGGATGTCATCTTCTCGGGCTCGTCGGCTCGCAAGCCGGTGGGTGTCGCCGAGGTCACGCTGGTGCTCGATAACTCGGACCATATGCTGCCCGTCGATTTTGACGAGGTTGCCATCACCCGTCGTATGTATCGCTCGGGCGAAAGCGAGTACCTCATCAACTCGAGTCCGTGCCGCCTGATGGACATTCAGGACATCCTGCACGATTCGGGCCTGGGCAAGGATACGCATTCCATCATCAGCCAGGGCAAGCTCGACGCCATTTTGCAGAGCCGCCCCGAGGAGCGTCGCGCCCTCATCGAGGAGGCCGCCGGCATCTCCAAGCACAAGCGCCGCAAGGAGCGCGCGCTCAAAAAGATTAAGTCGATGGACGAGCACCTGACGCGTGCCCGCGACATCAATAAGGAAATCGCCCGTCAGCTGCGACCGCTGGAGCGTCAGGTCGATCGCGCACGCAAGTACAAAGAGCTGTCCTCTCGCGCGAACGAGCTTACGCAGATGCTGGCCGTCGACGAGCTGCGTTCGCTGCAGTCGCAGTGGAACGATCTGGAGAGCCGCTCCAAGGAAGGTGCCGCCGAGCTGGAGCTTGCGCAGTACCGCATGGGCGAAAAGGAGCGCGAGCTCGAGAAGCTCCAGGTTATGCTCGAGGAAAAAGGCTTGTTTGTGGGCGACCTGGGCGAGCAGCGCCGCCATATGCAAGATGTGGTCGGCCGCATTAACTCCGACATGCGCCTGCTCGAGGAAAAGGGTCACAACATGGTGTCGCGCCTGTCTGATATGCGCGGGCAGATTTCGAGCTCCGAGCATCAGCGTCGTCGCGTGGTCGAGGAGCTTGAGGACGCGCGTGCGCAGCTTGAGGAAGTGACCGGTGCGCATATGCAGGCCCAGGAGGACGTTGACGCCGCTGGTCCTGCCGCCGCTGAGCTCCACGAGCGGCGCGTGGCGCTCGACAATCAGATTTCGCAGCTTACGCGTGAGCATCGCGATGTTCAGCGCGTAGCCGATAACGCCGCGCTCGAGCTCGCCAAGGTGAAGGACTCGCTGAGCAATGCCGAGGTCGAGGACAACATGTATGCCTCGCGCCTGGAGCAGATTGACGAGCAGCTCGAGGAGGTCATGGCCTCGCTCGAGAGCCGTCGTGACCGCGCCGAGGAGCTTGAAGGCGCTCTTGAGGAAGCGCGCCAGGCCCAGGCCGATGCGCGCGAGACCACCGCGGTCGCCCGTGCAGCCCTTAAGGACCTGCGTAATCGCGAGAGCAAGGCGCGCAACAAGCTGTCCGAGGTGCGCTCGGAGCTTGCCAGCCAAAAGAAGCTCGATGCCCGCATGGCCGATAGCTCGCCGCTGGTGAGCCGTCTGATGGGTGCGCTGGGCGATGATGTCTCGGGTCGTTTGGGCGACGTGCTCGAGGCTCCTCGTGAGCTCGAGGGTCTGGTCGAGCAGCTGCTTGCCGGCGATATCGATGCGCTACTGTTCGACGATACGTCCGCGCTTGAGCGTGCCGGTCGTGCCGCTCTGGACCAGAAGAAGGCCTCGGGCGAGGCGCTGCTGGTGACGCGCGGCGTGAGCGGCTCTACCGCCGCTGAGGGCGCCTCCGGTACCCGTTTGGTTGATCGTCTGTCCGTGCGCGCAGGCTATGGTCCCGTCGTCGAGGCGCTGCTCGGCGGCTATTACGTCGTGGACGATCTTGCTGCCGCGTTGTCGGCGCCGGTCGTTGACGGCGTGACTTACGTGACCCCCGATGGCGCCCGCGTCGCCTGTGGCGGCCTGGTGCGCGTGGGCCTCGATGCCGGCGAGGCTTCGGGTGCCCTGGAGCGCAAGCGTCGTATTCGCGAGCTAGAGGGCCTGGAGCCCGATCTGGCTGCCGTGTTTGAGCATGTGTCGGATCAGGTCGTCGAGGCCAATGCGGCCGTCGAGGAGGCACGTGCCGCCGAGGGCGATGCTGCCGGCGAGATTGCCCGTCTTGAGGGCGAGCGCCGCTCGCTGCTCTCCGAGATTGGCCGCTTGGAGCAAAGCGCCAACAATGCCGAGGTCGAGCGCGTGCGCATCTCCAAGCGCCGCGAGCAGGCCGCCGAGGCCGTTCGCGCTGCGCGCCCGCGCGTTGACGAGCTCACCCGTTCGCGCGACGAGGCCCATGCGCAGGCAAGCGACCTGGGTCTTCAGATTGCCGAAGCCAACGACGAGCTCGATCGCGTGCGCCGTGACGACTCCGAGGCAGCCGGTAAGCTCGCCGACGCCAAGGTCCGCCTGGCTCAGACGAGCGAGCGTCTGCGTTCGCTGAAGGGCCGTGTGCCTGACCTGGAGCATCGCCTGGAGGGCATCGACCGCCGTATCCGCGGAACACGCCAGGCCTCGCGCTCGCTCGAGTTGCTGCGCCTGCGCGTCGATCCCATGCACGAGCGCTATTCGGCCCTGCTGGAGCGCGCGTCGGATTGGGCCGCGCGCTTGCGTGACCAGGCTTCGCTCGAGGAGGCGGACTCGGCCTCGCTCAAGAAGACTATCGAGGACGCCAAGGCCGAGGTCTCCCGCGCCAAGGAGCGGGTCGATGCCGCCACGGTGACGCAAAACGAGTTCAAGGTCGCACGTGGCAAGCTCGAGGTGCAGGTAGAGGCGGCCATCAAGGCCATTACCGCCGATGGCACCACGGTGCTCGAGGAAGCGCTCATGCTTCCTGCTCCCACTGACCGCGATGCCGCCGAACGTGAGCTCAACCAGCTTGTGCGCCAGATCAACAACCTGGGTCCTGTGAACCAGGTTGCCATGGAGGAGTACGAGCAGCTCAAGCGCCGCGCTGATTACATCGAGGAGCAGCTGGCCGATCTGGAGAGCGCGCGCAAGGCGCTCACCAAGATCACCGTGGCCATCGACCGCAAGATGCGTAAGGCCTTCCTGGTGACGTTTGAGAAGGTCGACGCGAACTTCCGCGAGATCTTCGCTATGCTCTTCCCGGGCGGCCAGGCTCATCTGGAGATGACCGATCCCGAGCATCCTGCCGAGACGGGTATCGAGGTCGTGGCGCAGCCGCGCGGCAAGCGCATCACCAAGATGATGCTCATGTCGGGCGGCGAGAAGAGTCTGACGGCGCTCGCCCTGCTCTTTGCCGTGTATCGCACGCGCACGGTGCCGTTCTATGTGCTGGACGAGGTCGAGGCGGCGCTCGATGACGCCAACCTGTCCAAGCTCATCGGCGCGCTCGATGTGTTGCGTTCCGATACGCAGCTCTTGGTCATTTCGCATCAGCGCCGTACTATGGAGGATGCTGACGTTCTCTACGGCGTTTCGATGCAAGCCGACGGCGTCAGTCGCGTCGTCTCGCAAAAACTCGATCGCGAAACCGGAAAGGTCGTGAATGCATAATGGGATTCTTTGACGCACTCTCGCGCGGACTTGAGCGCAGCCGCGAGGCCCTTAACGAGGTCTTCTACTTTGGCGGTGAGGTCGACGAGGATTTTTGGGAGGACCTGGAGGACACCCTCGTTATGGGTGACATGGGTGCCGAGGTCGCCATTCAAGTCTCCGATGACCTGCGTGATGCCGCTGCCAAGAAGAACCTCAAGACCGCCCCGCAGCTTCGCCGCGCCCTGGCCGAGCAGCTCGAGGGCCATTTTGTGCCTGTTGAGCGTGACCCGTTTTCCGATACGCCGAGCTGTGTGCTGTTTGTCGGCATCAACGGCGCCGGCAAGACCACCACGGTCGGCAAGATTGCGAACGCCATGGCCGCCCGCGGCAAGAACGTGGTCATCGGTTCGGCCGACACCTTCCGCGCCGCCGCCATCGAGCAGCTCGATGTGTGGGGTCAGCGTGCCGGCGTACCGGTTATCAAGCGTGACCGCGGTTCCGATCCGGCGAGCGTGTGCTATGACGTGCTCGACGAGGCCGATAAGCGCGGCAGCGACCTGGTGCTCATTGATACCGCCGGTCGTCTGCACACGAGCCCCGAGCTCATGCGCGAGCTCGCTAAGGTGGTCAATGTGACCCGTAAGCGCGCCGCCAATATGGCCGCCGGTCCCATGCCGGTCTCGGTCGTGCTTGTGATTGATGCCGCGACGGGCCAAAACGGTCTGAACCAGGCGCTCGAGTTTAACGAGGCGCTTGGCCTGGACGGTATTATCATGACAAAGCTCGACGGCACGGCAAAGGGCGGTATCGCCATGGCCGTGGCCGAGAAGCTCAAGCTCCCGATCCTGCGCATCGGCGTGGGCGAGCAGGTCGATGACCTGCAGGAGTTTAATGCCAAAGATTTCTGCCGCGCCCTGGTGGGCGAGTCCAATTAAGGAGTGACTAGTGTTTGATTCCCTGAGCGATCGCCTCAACGACACATTTGACCGCCTGCGCGGCAAGGGCAAGCTGACCGAGGCCGATATCACCTCGGCCATGCGCGACATTCGCATGGCGCTGCTCGAGGCCGACGTCAACTTTAAGGTCGTCAAGGAGTTTGTCGCCAAGACCAAGGAGCGCTGTATGACCGCCGAGGTCATGGAGTCGCTGTCGCCGGCGCAAAACGTCGTCAAGATTGTGCTCGACGAGCTCACCGAGATGCTTGGCTCAACCGAGAGCAAGCTCGTCTTTAGCAACCGTATTCCCAACGTCATCATGCTCGTGGGCCTCCAGGGCTCCGGTAAGACCACGGCGGCCGTAAAGCTGGCCTACCTGCTCAAGAAGCAGGGCCGCTCGCCGCTGCTCGCCGCGTGCGACGTCTACCGTCCCGCCGCTGCCGACCAGCTGGCCACGCTCGGTGGCGAGATCGGCGTGCCGGTCTTCCGCGGTGACGGCGCGCACCCGGTCGACATTGCCAAGGGTGCCATCCAGGAGGCCGTTGACCACCTGCGCGACGTGGTCATCGTCGATACCGCCGGTCGTCTGCAGATCGACGAGCAGATGATGCAGGAGGCCGTGGACATCAAGAAGGCCGTTAAGCCCGATCAGGTGCTGATGGTCGTCGATGCCATGACCGGCCAGGATATCGTCAACGTCGTCTCGACCTTTGCCGAGCGCACCGACTTTGACGGCGTGATCATCTCCAAGCTCGACGGCGACGCTCGTGGCGGCGGCGCGCTTTCCGTGCGCCAGGTGACCGGCAAGCCCATCAAGTTCGTGAGCATGGGCGAGAAGCCCGATTCGCTTGAGCCGTTCTACCCCGACCGCATGGCCAAGCGCATTTTAGGCATGGGCGATGTCGTCGGCATTATCGAGAAGGCCCAGGAGGCGGCCGACGCCGAGCAGCTCGAGGCTGCCGAGCGTATGCTGCGCGAGGGTTTTACCATGAACGACATGCTCGACCAGATGAAGGCCGTCAAGAAGATGGGCGGCATGAAGGGCATTCTGGGCATGCTTCCCGGTGGTCAGCGCGCGCTCAACCAGATGGGCGGCAACCTGGACGAGGGCATCTTTGACAAGAACGAAGCCATCATCATGTCGATGACCAAGGAGGAGCGCCTGCGTCCTTCCATCATTAACGGCCAGCGTCGTGCCCGCATTGCCAAGGGTGCCGGCGTGACCCCCACCGAGGTCAATAGCCTTATGAAGCAGTGGGGCGAGATGAATAAGATGATGGGCCGCATGCGCACGATGGCCAATCAGGCGCAGGCTGGCGGCAAGAAGGGCAAGAAGGGTAAGAAGGGCAAAAAGATGCGCATGCCCAATATTCCCGGTCTGGATGCCATGGGCCTGGGCGGCATGGGCGGCCTGGGAACGGGCGGCCCCAAGTCCGATATGGACCTGCTGCGCCAGATGGAAGCGCAGATGCGCAACAAGAAGTAACGACTAGTTGAGTCGTGTATGGCGAAGGCCGCCTGGATGGTATTCCAGACGGCCTTCGCCGTTTGTTCGCTGGTTGTCGCACGTGTGGAAGCGCGTTCTCGACGAGGTGCTTGCCGCTAGTGGCAGCCGCAGCCTTCGTGCCCGTCATGGTCGTGGTGACCGTGGCAGCCGCAGGACTCGCCATGCTCGTGGATGTGCTCGTGATCATGTCCATGGCAGTCGCAGGTGGCCTCGCCGTTCTGTGCGAGCGTGCCGGCAATGAGGGCCTCGACGCAGGCATCGCAGCTGCCCTGGGCGCCCGCATAGACCGTGATGCCGGCTTGGGCAAGCGCGTTGATAGCGCCGCCGCCGATACCGCCGCAAATGAGCGTGTCAACGCCACCGTTGGCAAGCAGGCCCGCCAAGGCGCCGTGGCCGGTGCCACCGGTGCCTACGACCTGCTCGTTGAGCACCTTGCCATCCTGGATGTCGTAGATCTTGAACTGCTCGCTGCGGCCAAAGTGCATAAAGATGTTGCCGTTGTCGTACGTTGTTGCCACCCTCATGGTGCCGACCTCCTTTGCTGGCCATGCGGCCGTCGTCGTGGTGATGGGGGAGTACGCGATGTTGCCGCCTTCGATGACGATCGCCCGTCCATTGACCAGCGCGTTTGCCACCTTGCGATGCGCGCGACTGCTGATTGCCGCCACCGTGGCGCGGGCGATACCCATGTGCAGGGCGACGGCCTCCTGATTGAGGCCCTCCAGATCGCACAGGCGCAGTACTTCGAGCTCATCGACCGTCATATCGATAGCGTCTCCGCTGGCAAGGCCATCGGGGGTAAAGCCGCGATATTCGGGGATGATCCCAACGCGGCGCAGTTTTTCGCGTCTTCCAGCCATACACTCTCCAAATCTGACATATGTCAACAATAGAATAGCGAACGTGCGGATTTGCGCAAGGAATTTCTGGCATATGTCAGAAAATGAGGGCTTATGTTTGGGCTGTGGGGCCGCGTGCGCCTGGGCTACAATGAATCTCGCTTGTAGGCGACTGACAGGAGGGTCAATGAGCAAAGCTGATCAACAGTTTGTAACCATGTGCCGCGATATCTTGGACCATGGCACCACCACCGAGGGCCAAAAGGTCCGCCCGGTGTGGGAGGACGGCACCCCTGCCTATACCATTAAAAACTTTGGCGTCACGGCGCGCTACGACCTGCGCGAGGAGTTCCCCGCGCTTACCCTGCGCCGCACGGCGCTCAAGTCCGCCATGGACGAGATCCTGTGGATCTATCAAAAGAAGTCCAATAACGTGCATGATCTCAACAGTCATATCTGGGATGAGTGGGCCGACGAGACCGGCTCCATCGGCAAGGCCTACGGGTACCAGATTGGCCAGAAGAGCCATTATGCCGAGGGCGATTTCGACCAGATGGACCGAGTGCTGTACGATCTTAAGCACACACCGTACAGTCGCCGCATCATGACCAACACGTATGTGTTTAGCGACCTGTCCGAGATGCACCTGTATCCGTGCGCGTACAGCGTGACCTATAACGTCACGCAGCGCCCGCAGGACGACAAGCCGACGCTCAACATGATTCTCAACCAGCGCAGCCAGGACATTTTGGCCGCGAACAACTGGAATGTGTGCCAGTACGCCATCTTGCTGATGATGGTTGCGCAGTCGATCGATATGATTCCCGGCGAGCTGCTGCATGTGATCGCCGACGCCCATATCTACGACCGTCATGTCGATATTGTCCGCGAACTTATCGAGCGTCCGCAGTTTGCGGCGCCTAAGGTAACGCTTAACCCCGACGTGCACGATTTCTATGCGTTTACGACCGACGACCTGATTGTGGAGGGCTACGAGCACGGTCCGCAGGTCAAGAACATTCCCATTGCGGTGTAGGTGGTGCTCATGACGTGTAAGCTATCTGCTATCGTTGCCGTGTGTGACGATTGGGGCATTGGGTGCGAGGGCGACATGGTGGTGTCCAATCGCGCCGACATGCGCCATTTTGTGGCCTGCACCAAGGGCTGCCCGGTCATCATGGGGCGCAAGACGCTGCTGAGTTTTCCCGGTGGGCGTCCACTCAAGAACCGTCGCAATATCGTGCTTACGCGCGACGATAGCTTTGCGCCCGAGGGCGTTGACGTGGTGCATAGCGTTGACGAGGCGCTCGCCGCGGTAGCCGATGAGCCTGTTGCCTGGGTGATCGGTGGCGGTGAGGTGTATCGGCAGTTTTTGCCGTATTGCGCCGAGGCCGAGGTCACGCACAACCATTGCACTCATGCCGTGGACACGTACTTTCCCGATTTGGACGCCGATCCCGCGTGGGAGATTGCGTGGCGTGGCGGTGTTGCCACGATTGCCTCGGGCGAGGGCGACGAGGGTGTCGATTATGAGTTCGTGACGTATCGTCGCGTTGAGGCGTAAATCGCCTGGCGTGAACGGTATTATCGGGTTGATTGAATGTATGGGGCGGCGCTTAGCGTCGCCTCGTTTGGTATAGATGTGCTGTAAAGAAGGGTGCGGGCAGGCTACTATGACTGATGCCGTTGAGGTTCTGCGAATTGATTCGCTCGAGGACGAGCGGCTCGATGCCTACGTGCGACTGACCGAGCGTGAACTGCGCTGCGTGCTAGAGCCGCAAAAGGGCATCTTTATCGCCGAGAGCGCCAAGGTTATCGAGCGCGCGGTTCGCGCCGGATATGAGCCGGTGAGCTTTCTTTTGGGCGAACGCTGGCTCGACCAGATGATGCCGCTGTTTGAGCGCCTGGTTGTGCGCGAGGGCGCAGGTCCGGTTCCTGTGTTCGTGGCTTCCATGGAACTCATGGAGCAGCTGACGGGCTTTAACGTGACGCGCGGTGCGCTCGCGGCGTTTCGTCGCCCGCGGCAGATTCCGGTTGATGAGTTCTTGGGTGGCGTCGTTGAGGCGGCGGGGGAGCGCCCGGTGCGCGTGTGCGTGCTCGAGGGTATTGTCGACCACACGAACGTGGGTGCGATTTTCCGCTCGGCCGCCGCGCTCAATGTCGACGGTATTTTGGTCAGTCCGACGTGCTGCGACCCGCTGTACCGTCGCTCGGCCCGCGTGAGCATGGGCACGGTGTTTCAGGTGCCGTGGACGCGTATTGGCAGCGAGGCTCGTGTGTGGCCGCACGATGGCCTGGCGGCACTGCACGAAGCCGGTTTTTCGTGCGCTGCGATGGCACTGACGGACGACTCCGTTTCGCTGGACGATCCTGCGCTGCAGGAGGTTGATCGCCTGGCGATCTTTATGGGCACCGAGGGTGCCGGCCTGGGCGCCAAGACTATCGCGGGCTGCGACCGAGCCGTGCGCATTCCGATGGCGCACGGGGTCGATTCGCTCAACGTGGCCGCGGCGAGTGCCGTCGCCTTTTGGCAGCTGTGCCCGCACGTGAGCAACGAGTATCACTACCGGCCGGGGCTGTATCACTAGGCAGATAGTTTGCACCGGGCTCTGACTCGGGGTGTTTCGGTCGACGTCGGTCGGTGCTAAGCTGCTATTAGCTTAGGTCTTTAATTACTGTTTTGTCGGTTGACGTACGCTTTTGGGGAGGGCGTGTGGCTAAGAAATCTACGGCTATCGATGTAACGCAGGGTGTTATTTGGCAGCAGCTGCTTTCGCTGTGCGTTCCCATCTTTTTTAGTTCGTTTTTTCAGCAGGCCTACACGCTTATCGGTACCTATATCGTCGGCCAGTTTGGCGGCAAGCTCGCGCTAGGTGGCATTCAAGCTACGATGGTGCTCACCGAGCTCTGCATTGGCTTTTGCGTTGGCGTCGGCGCCGGCTGCGCGGTCATTACCGGTCAGTATTTTGGTCAGCACGATGATGAGCGACTGAGCCGTTCGGTCCATACGGCCATGACGCTCGCGCTGGTGGGCGGTATCGTTTTCTCGATTCTTGGCATAGTGTTCGTTGAGCCCATGCTGGTACTTATGAACACTCCGCATGAACTTTTGGCCGAGGGCGTGGCCTATGCTCGTTGCTATTTTGCCGCCATGGTTGCGGCGCTGCTGCTCAATATGGGAACGGCACTGCTGCGCGCCGTGGGCGACACGCGCGGGCCTGCTGTGATCATCGCTTCCGGCTGCCTTGTTAATGCGGTGCTGGATATCATCTTTGTTGCCGTGCTTCATATGGAGGCGCTGGGCTGCGGCATCGCGGTGGCGCTGACCATTTGCTCCAACGCCACGATGATCGTGATTCGCATGATGCACGCACCGGGTGCGTGGCGGCTTTCGCTGTCCAAACTCGGCATTGATCCTGGTATTTGTAAGAGCATGATCTCGTGTGGTCTGCCGCTTGGCTTTCAGTCTGCTGCGTATTCGATTTCCAACGTTTTGATTCAGGTGTCGGTCAACTCGTTTGGTGCCGATGTCACCACGGCGTGGGGTCTTTCGGGCCGCTTAGATGGCATTGTCTGGATGGTTACCGAGGCGCTCGGCGTGTCGATCACCACGTTCTCGGCACAGAACTTTGGCGCGCGCAACTATGAGCGCATGCGCAAGGGCTACCATACGTCGCTCGTGCTGTCGTTTATGCTCATTGGTGGCCTATCTGCCGTGCTGCTGGTGTTCTCGGGTCCGTTGTCGCGTCTGTTTGTCGACGATGTTTCGATTTCGGCGTACACCACGACGATTCTTCATTTCATCGCGCCGTTCTACGCGATCTTCTCGATTATCGAAAACGCGTCGGGCTCCATTCGCGGTGCCGGCGTGAGCTTGCAGCCCATGCTGCTCACGATTTTTGGCACTGTCGTGCTCAGGGTGATCTGGGTGTTTGCGATTATGCCGTTCGATCCGTCGCTTGAGCACCTGCTGCTTGTCTACCCCGTAACCTGGGTAATCACCGCCATGATGTTCACCGTCTACCATCACAGCGGCAACTGGCTCGGCCGCGCCACCGCCTAGCCATTCGGGACGTCCCCAATGGCTAGTATTCGATGCCTTGGCGGGCTAGGAGTCCTTCGTCGAAGTAGTGTTTGATGGAGCGCATTTCGGTGACAAGGTCGGCGAGGTTCGCGAGGGGCAGCAAGCCCCGGCCGGTGAGCACGAGCTCCGTGGTGGCGGGCTTTATCGCGATCAGCGCTTCGACATCCTCGCGCGTCACGAAGCCGCGGCGCATGGCCTCGCCGAGTTCATCCAAAATCAGAACGTCGACCTGTGATATCTGCTCGCATGCGAGCTCCATGATCTGCGCGGCGCAAGCCTCGGGTGTGTCGCGGTCGGCTTGTACGATGCGTAGCCCTAAACGAGGTGCTGCATCATGTTCGGCGCAGTGCACCTTCTTGGCAAACTGAAGCATGAGCACGTTAAGTCCATAGCCCGTGGCACGCAGCGCGAGCCCCAGCGCAGCCGTCGTCTTGCCCTTGCCGTCGCCCGTATAGATTTGAACCTTGCCGACTTCCAGTGATGCCATCTCTGTCTTTTCGTGCCCGGCGTCGGTTTATCGCCGTCCGGGTTGGGTATTCTAGAAAGCATTATCAACCCCAGTAGATGGAGTTCAAGCAGATGGAGATGGATGACAACAAGCGTAGACGGAATATGATCCTCTACGTGCTCATCGCCTTCGTCGTCTACCTCGTGCTCTCGACCGTTCTGTTCCCCAACATCGGTCACACGCAGCAGATTACGAAGACCGATTACTCGACGTTTGTCAAAGCGCTCGATAAGAAGAGTGTCGACAAGGTCGAGTACAA
>CATYJA010000044.1:0-13436 GCA_958407545.1 uncultured Collinsella sp.
ACGCTTCGCTGACGCGTTCCTTCCCCGAGCGCGCCGAGGAGCTCTTCAAGGAGAATGAGCAGGCCGCTATGGACCGCTATCAGCACCTGCTGAAGCTCAAGACGGTGTACAACGAGGCCTAAGTCTCCCACCGCAGGATCTGAGGACTGACCTTCGCGGACGTCCTCGGACATGAAAGAACCCCCGCTGCGCACTACGTGCGGCGGGGGTTCTTTCGTCCTGCGGAGTGTCCGCGAAGGTTAGCCCTCAGATCCTGCTACGACTACGTCCTCGGATTGTGTGGGCGGATGAAGGACGTAGCTGGCCGGGTATTCCGTTCCCTTCGCTGTTTCGCGGCTTTGCCGCGAAACCTCGCGCCACTTTGGGGATGGATGGGGGACTTGGCTGTTGCCGCCTTTTCTGAGCCCTTCTTTATTCCTTATGCTGGATGAAAAGCCCCTTGTTTTTGCAGGGGTGCATACTCGACTTATAAGTGCATAGAATCTCGTATAGCGCGAGTAAGATATTGCGCTGTCCGTTTTGTGTTTAGCAGAGATGTAGTTTGCATAATCCAACATAATCCTCGCTTCATTTAAATAAAGTCGCACGTAAATTACGTAGATATGTCTGAGCTGGAGTTCTGTACGCTGAGCGGACAAAAACGACCGTTCACCGTTCCGCTATTTTCAAAATGAATAAAATGAGCGATAAAGAGAATATAAACCTTAATAAACTCGCGTATCGCGCACGGACGCGGGTTATTAATGGGTTGTAGGCCTTTTACAGAAAGGATTCCAGCAATGTCTAAGCCTCTTGGCAAGCCCGATCGTATTGTCGTCGCCCTTGGCGGCAACGCCCTCGGCAACAACCCCGTCGAGCAGATCGAGGCCGTGAGCAACACCGCTCACGCTCTCCTCGGTCTCATCGAGCAGGGCAATGAGATCATCATCACCCACGGCAACGGCCCGCAGGTCGGCATGATCCAGAACGCCTTCGCCGCTGCCCACGATGCCATCGGTACCCCCGAGATGCCGCTGCCCGAGTGCGGCGCCATGTCCCAGGGCTACATTGGTTATCACCTGCAGCAGGGCATCGGCCGCGAGATGCACAAGCGCTATAAGCGTTGGCACGCCGCCACCGTCGTCACCCAGATCGAGTGCGACCCGGATGATCCCGCGTTCAAGAACCCGACCAAGCCGATCGGCCCCTTCTACACCGAGGAGCAGGCCAAGGAGTTCATGGCCGAGGATCCCTCCAAGGTCTTCGTCGAGGATTCCGGCCGCGGCTGGCGTCGCGTCGTCGCTTCCCCCGATCCCAAGAAGATCGTCGAGGCCGACTCCATCCTCAACCTGCTCGACAACGAGTTCATCGTCATCGCCTGCGGTGGCGGCGGCATCCCCGTCGTCCGCGACTACGAGAACAAGGGCTGCTACAAGGGCGTTCCCGCCGTCATCGACAAGGACCTGGGCGGCGAGCTGCTGGCCGAGGACTGCGACGCCGACGTTCTGTTCCTACTGACCGCCGTTGAGCATGTCGCCATCAACTTTGGCAAGCCCAACCAGGAGGAGCTCGAGGACCTCACCGCCGACGAGGCCGAGCGCCTGGCCGACGAGGGTCAGTTCGGCAAGGGTTCGATGGAGCCCAAGGTCCGCGCTGCCATCAAGTTCGCCCGTTCCCGCAAGGGCCGCACCTGCATCATCGGCGCTCTGGACAAGGCTGCCGAGACCATGGCCGGCCTCTCCGGTACCCGCATCCACGAGTAGTCTCTACTCTGTCGCCTCTCTGGTGGGCGCCAGGCAAAGTGCCCGCAAACTAGCCTCTCTTCATGAGCCCCGCAGTCCGCTCCGACTGCGGGGCTTTTGCTATTCACCTAGTCATTGGGGACGTTCTTAGTCATTGGGGACGTTCTTAAATGACTAGTCAAACAAGAGCGTCCCCAATGACCACTCATTTAAGTCTGTCCCCAATGACTAGTAGTAGGCCCACATGGCTTCGACTTCGTTGAGGACCTCTACGACGCCCCAGCGGCGGGCGCTGCGGCTGGCCGAGTTGGGGTCGTAGACGCCAATCTGGTTGGCATCGTCGATGCCGTAGAGCACGATGTAGTGGCCTACGTTGGTAAACGTACCGGGGCGCACTGCGGCGATGACGGGCGCACCCGAGCGAAGTGCTTGGGTAATCGATTCGCGATCGTTATAGAGCTGTGTTCCGTTGAGCCCTAGCTGCCACGCACCGCCTGTCATAAACGACCACTCGGTGGCACCAGTGGGGGCGTAGTTGCCGGCTTCGGCCAGTGCGCATACATCGACCGGCGTCTTATCGGTGTGGCCGGTCTTAAAGATATAGACCATGGTGAGGCAAGTGGGACCGCAAGCGTTTTCTCGAATAGTGCCACCGGCATAGGGCAGCTCCGACCATGCGGGGTCAATTTGGTAGATGTGGGGCATGGCGCCGGCCTGCCATTGCGAGCGTGGGGTCGAGAACGCAAAGGAGTAACCGGGCGCGACGGGAGCTTTAAGCAGCTTGTCCTCGGCAGTGGGCTCAAGACCGGCTGATCCGTGGGAGATACAGGATCCCAAAAACACAAAGACGAGGCAGGCGGCAATGGAGCAAAGCGCAAGGCGTAGGCGGCGGGCCGGAAGCGCGTGGCTTGTGGTGTGCGACGCGGGGTGAGGGGCGGAATTGCCGCGATCGCGTTGAGGTCGCGAAAAGGAGCGCTTGACGTAGTAGTCGGTCTTACGGCGATCGTAGCGGCGTGGCTGCGATGTGCCGGTCTGGCGTTGGCGTGTGCTCGTACTCACACGGTCTGACTGCTGCACGGTACGGCTTTGCTGCCGCGAAGAAGCCCCGAGCTGCTCTTGGGGGCGCTGCGGGTTGTCGTTGTCGGAGGTGATTTTGGGCGTTGACGTGGTGCGGCCGGCAAGGCGCACGCTTTGTGGCCGTTGGTCGCCGTCATTGTATCCGTATGCCATTCGAATCACCTTGCCTCATGTGTAACTTGTCTATCCTACATAAAAAGATGCACGACACATGGGTATGTGCGCCAAAAGCCTGACAAATGGTATGAACGTTGCCGCGCCGCGCGCCAAGCGTCACGGCAACAGGTATTCAAAAGCAGACAAGATGAAAGCGTCCAAGACGAATGACGTCTCCCGCCGTTCGTCCCAAAAACGGCGCCGCTCGTTTTGCAATTCTGCCTTCGGTCGAGCTGCGAGCGGCGCTGCTGCGCCAAGGCCGTATCTTAAAGCCATGGAATAAAAGCGCGCGGCAAAACGGACCGCGCAAGGGGTGACGCCAAGGGCGTCAAACAGGAAAGGAGGGGAACAATGGCGGACAAGAACGCAGAAGTTGCAGTCGAGGATAACGGCGGCATGAAGAAAACGCTTTCGCTCTGGAACTTCTTCACCATCGGCTTCGGTGCCATCATCGGTACCGGTTGGGTTCTGCAGGTCGGCGACTGGATGGTCGTGGGCGGCGGTCCCGTTCCCGCTATGATCGCATTCCTCTTGGGTGCAATCTTCCTCGTGCCCGTCGGAGCTGTTTTCGGTGAGCTCACGGCTGCTATCCCCATCTCGGGCGGCATTGTCGAGTATGTCGATCGTAGCTTTGGCCGTACGCTGAGCTACATCACCGGATGGCTTTTGGCCCTGGGCAACGGCATCCTGTGCCCGTGGGAGGCCATCGCTATTTCGACCCTCGTGTCCGAAATGTTCGGCAGCCTGCCCGGCCTTGAGTGGCTGCGCGCCGTCAAGCTCTACACCATCCTGGGGGCCGACGTTTACCTGTTCCCGACGCTGATCGCGCTCGGCTTTGCAGTCTACGTCATCTTCCTCAATTTCCGCGGTGCCAGCTCGGCTGCCAAGCTCCAGGCCTTCCTGACCAAGGCCCTGCTCTGCGGCATGCTGCTCGCCATGGGCGTCTCGCTGTTCACCGGCTCGCCGGACAATGCCATGCCCGTGTTCTCCCAGGTCACCGGCGCTGGCGGCGGCAAGGCCGCTACCGAGAGCACCAGCCTGTTTGCCGGCATCGTGTCGGTCCTGGTTCTGACCCCGTTCTTCTACGCTGGCTTCGACACCATTCCTCAGCAGGCTGAGGAAGCAGCCGAGGGCCTCAACTGGAACAAGTTCGGCAAGATCATCTCCCTGGCTCTGCTGGCCGCCGGCGGCTTCTACATGGTCTGCATCTACTCGTTCGGCACCATCCTCGACTGGCATGAGTTCGTTAAGAGCCCGGTTCCCGCGCTCGCCTGCCTCAAGGGCATCAACATGCTTCTGTACCTGGCCATGCTCGTCATCGCTACGCTTGGACCCATGGGCCCGATGAACTCCTTCTACGGCGCCACGAGCCGCATCATGCTCGCCATGGGCCGCAAGGGCCAGCTGCCCGAGCAGTTCGCCGAGGTCGACCCCAAGTCCGGCGCTCCCAAGCTTGCCTGCGTCGTCTTGGGCGTCATCACCGTCGTCGGTCCGTTCCTGGGCAAGAACATGCTCATCCCTCTGACCAACGTGTCGGCTCTCGCCTTCATCTTCTCCTGCGGTATGGTCGCCCTCGCTTGCCTGCGCATGCGCTTCACCGAGCCCGACCTGCCTCGTCCCTACGAGGTGCCCGGCGGCAAGTTTGGCATCGGCCTCGCTATCGCTGCCTGCGCCATCATCATCGGCCTGCTCGTGATTCCGTTCTCTCCCGCCTCCCTCAACATGGTGGAGTGGAGCATCGTGATCGGCTGGCTGGCCGTCGGCCTGGCTCTCATGGCCTTCACCAATTCCCGCAAAAAGTAACGCCGAGCCGGGGCGGATCGGGTGCGCGGGACCCTCTCTTCCGCGCGCCGAACCCGGCGCCACTTGGGTAGCTTTGTGAGGCCTTAACCCAACACGGCCTCGCCCACTATATGGATCCATAAGGAGGAACCATGTCCACTAAGTATGCAATCGTTGACGGCAAGCTCATCGACGGTACCGGTGCCGAGCCGGTCGAGAACTCCCTCGTTCTCGTCGACGACAACGGCAAGATCGAGTACGCCGGCGCCATGCAGGACCTTCCCGAGGGCGTTGAGGTTATCGACGCCGCCGGCAAGACCGTCCTTCCCGGCCTGATCGACACCCACCTGCACTTCTCGGGCAACTTGACCGACGATGATACCGATTGGGTCATGCAGCCGCTCCTCGAGAAGCAGGCCGTCGCCGTCAAGCAGGCCTACGACTGCCTCACCCACGGCCTCACCACCGTCTGCGAGATCGGCCGCTTTGGTATCCAGATTCGCGACTGCATCGACAAGGGCGTCTTCAAGGGCCCGCGCGTTCTGGCCACCGGCCTCGGCTTCTGCCGTGTTGCCGGTCACGGTGACTCCCACCACTGCACCCAGGAGCTCAACAAGGAATCCCACCCCTGGGGCGACCAGGTCGATGGTCCTTGGGATCTGCGCAAGGCCGTCCGTCGTCGCCTGCGCGAGAACCCCGATGCCATCAAGATCTGGGCTACCGGTGGCGGCATCTGGCGCTGGGACTCCGGCCGCGACCAGCACTACTGCTCCGAGGAGATTCAGGCCGTGGTCGAAGAGGCAAAGATGGTCGGCATCCCCGTGTGGAGCCACTGCTACAACAACCATGCCGCTGCCTACGATTCCGTTCGCTTTGGCTGCGAGCAGCTGATTCACGGCTTCGATATCGATGAGCGTACCATGGACCTCATGGCCGAGCAGGGCACCTTCTTCACCCCGACGATCGCCTTCCTGCCCACCTGGTACGCCACCTATCCGCCCGTCTACGTCCCCGAGCTGCACGACAAGTACGAGGGCACCCTGGTCGAGAAGGAGCTGCAGCGCAACTACGACTGCCTGCGCGAGGCCAAGAAGCGCGGCGTCGTCATGACGATCGGCTCCGACTCCTTCTCCTTCGTCACCCCGTACGGCACCTGCTCCATCGAGGAGATGTACGAGTTCGTCGACAAGATCGGCTTCACCCCGGTCGAGACCATCACCTGTGCCACTCTCAACGGTGCCAAGATGTGCCACATCGAGGACGAGACCGGTTCCATCGAGGCCGGCAAGTGCGCCGACCTGCTGGTCGTCAACGGTGACGTCGCCGCCGACATCCACGTGCTCAACACCGACAACATGGACGTCATCATGAAGGACGGCTGGATTGTCGAGGCCGGCACCTTCGGCGAGGCAAACAAGTACAGCGCCTAAGCTACCGTTCATCGATGGCTTGATGTAAAACACAGTATTTGATTGCATAATGCAATGGAGAGGGTCGCTTGCGGCCCTCTTTATTGCTATGGGGTGCGTCAGTAAGAAGGAGATGACGGTGGATCTCAATAGGCTGATTCTGGGCAAGAGCTACAACTCTACTAAGGTCTTTCGTACCGCTCAGCATGTGGTTCAAGCCATCTTGCTCGGTATTGTCGTTCCGCTGCTTATCCTACTGCTCATCTGGGATCTAACCGATAATCCCAATCCCGTTCCGGCCGTTGTCGTCATTGCCGGCTTGGTCATGCTGTGCTTCTTCTTCTCGTACGTCTTTGTCGTTCCCGACGACCTCACATCGAGCGCAACCGACCGTACGCTCGCCATCGCTTCAAAAATATTCGCCTACACGTCGCGCGGCCTTACGCCCGAAGCTGCCCTGGGCGCCTCTAAGATCATCCTGTCCGAAACTATCGCCTCTGCCATCTGCTTTACCGACGGCAAGCAGGTGTTGGCAAGCTGGGGCGAGGACTCGGCAAAATGCCCCGCGGGCACCCCGGTGGTACTGCGGACTACGCTCAATGTGATCAACAGCGGTGAGCAAAGCGTGTTCTCGCGCGATGCCTCGACCGAGACGGGTGGCTACTTTCCGCGCCTGCGCGCCGGTATTGTCGCACCGCTTACTGTGCGCGGGCATTGCGTGGGCACGCTCGAGCTGTATTATCCCCGTCTGAGCAGCATCGATATGCGCCAGACGGCGCTTGCCTCGGGCTTTGCCGACCTCATTTCCACGCAGCTTGCGAGCTTTGAGCTCGAGCGCCAGGACGAGCTTACGGCCCGCGTGGAGCTGCGCGCCTTGCAATCGCAGGTCGATCCTCATTTTCTGTTTAACACCATCAGCACCATCGTGTCGCTCGTACGTACCGAGCCGGACAAGGCCAGGTCGCTGCTGATCGACTTTTCCAATTACTACCGTCAGACGCTTTCTGATTCCGATACCCTCACAACGCTCGAGCACGAGGTGGAACAGGGCACTCGCTATATCAATCTTATGCAGGCTCGTTATGGCGACGGCCGTCTGCGCGTCTCGGTCGATATCGACTTTGAGGTGCGCGACAGCCTGGTGCCGCCGTTTATCTTGCAGCCGTTGCTCGAAAACTGCATCAAACACGCGCAGCGCGAGACCGAGCCGCTTTCTATTCATGTTAGGGCTTTCGAGACCGATGACGGTTTGGAGATCATCGTCGAGGACGATGGCATCGGTATGAGCGAAGAGGTCTGCGCGCATCTGTTTGAGCAACATCGCCGAGAGGAGCCCGAGAGCATTACCGCCGACGGCTCCGTCAAGCGAGGTTGCGGCCTGGCGCTCTTCAACGTGCTTCAGCGCATCCATTTCTTTTACGGAGAAGATTCCGGCATGCGCGTGAAGTCCCAGGAGGGCGTTGGCACGCAGGTCATCGTCGAGCTGAACGGCGAGCCGCATGAGCCGGCGCCGTTGACGGCGTAGCACTCGAGTGTATTGAGGAGAGAGAGGAAGCGCACATGTCCGAGGGTTGGAACATCCTGGTAGTTGATGACGAGCCTCCCATTAGGGCCGAGCTACGCTATCTGTTGGAAAAGGATACGCGTGTGGGTCAGATCGCCGAGGCGGGCAATGTCACCGAAGCCGTGGAGTCGATTCTGTCGAACAAGCCCGACGTGCTGTTTTTAGACATTACCATGCCCGGTCGCTCGGGAATTGAGCTTGCCGAGACGCTGCAGAACCTAAAGAGGCCGCCGGTCGTGGTGTTTGTGACGGCATTTGCCGAGTATGCGGCTGATGCCTATAACCTCGATGCCGTCGATTATGTCGTCAAGCCGGTCGAGGACGCACGCCTGTCAAAGGCGCTCGACAAGATCGAGGCGGCCTTGGGTGCCCGTCGTGTTATCCACGCTCCGCGCCAGCCTTTGCGTCTGACGGTGGACCGCGGGGGCAAAAAGGTGTTCATTCCCGCCGCAGACGTCTGCTACTTTGAGGCGCGCGCCGATTTTTGCAACGCCATCTGCGCCGAGGGAACGTACCTGATCAATGAGTCGATCTCTTCGCTCGAGCGTCGCTTGGGCTCCGAGGGCTTTATTCGCGTTCATCGCAGATATCTGGTCAATTTGGAAGACGTGCACAATGTTGAGATTGGCTCCACGGGGTTGATGGAGCTCAGGCTCGACCGCGTGAGCTCGACGGTGCCGGTGTCCCGTCGTCGTGCCGCCGAGGTCAAGTCGCACCTGGGGCTTGCGTAAGAGGCTTGCGTGCTGTCGTTTACCATCGCAGGTTTGGCATGGGCGCGCGGTGGGCATAATGGGTGGCATCGAATGAAATCGAAAGGATCATTATGCCCGCGCTTATCACCCATCATCTGTTTGGCGAGGAAAGCATCGACCGTCTTCCGCAGGGCGTCATCACGTCCGATGAAGAGCGCATTGCCTTTATCTTGGGCAACCAAGGCCCCGACCCGTTTTTCTTTCACATTCTGACACCGCGTGTTTCCGACTGCACGCTGCTGGCGCAGGTCATGCATCGGTCGCGCATGTCTCGCCAGTTCGCGTGCCTGCGCGACGGCGTGTCGCATCTGCTGCCGCGCGACGCCAGCTTGGGTCGCGCCTTTGCGCTGGGCCTGCTGTCTCATTACGTGCTCGACCGCAACGCCCATCCCTTTGTCTATGAGCAGCAGTTTGGCATCGTGGAGTCCGATTCAGAGCTTGAGGATTCGAGCAGTCAGGTCCATGCTGTGATCGAGAGCGACTTGGATGTACTGATGCTGCAGCTTAAACGCGATGGCGCTACGGTCGACGATTACCCGCCGGCGGGCGAGATCGTCACCACCGATCGCATCAATCGCGTGGCCGGCGTGCTGATGAGCTATGTTGCCGGACGCGTGTACGGCATTGACATTCCAGCGGGGGAGTACGGTGCTGCCGTTGCCAATATGCAGCGACTTTACCGCGCGATTGAGCCGGCCGGCTCCGTAAAGACGCGTGCGATCTCGCTGGTTGAGGGCTTGGTACACGACTACTCGCTGCTCGACGGCCTTGCCCATCGCGTGACGACGGAGCTGCCTGAGCGTACCGGTAACCTGGGCCATCTGACATGGAAGAATCCCTTTACCGACGAGGTCTCGAACGAGAGTTTCCCCGAGGTCTTTGATCGCGCGCTGGTCGATTACGAGTGCACGGTCGCACGTTTTATCGAGACCGGTGACATGGATGCCGTGACCAGTCACGTCAACTACAGCGGTCGCGTGCTCGAAGCCGATGAGGAGTTCGACCGCGAGGAATAGGGCCCGTGCGTGCCCCTTTGCCGAATCCTTACCGGCGGTTCTGGACAATTGGGGTACGATGAACTAACTGCATATCGGGCGAATACGAAGGGTCCCTGTCCATGAAATACACCAAGCTCGAGCGTAACTGGGTTATGTACGATGTGGGCAATTCGGCGCTCGTGCTGCTCAATACCTCGGTGGTGCCCATTTACTTTAACGCCATCAATACCGGCGCTTCTTCGGCCGACCTGGTGGTCGCCTGGGGCAATGCGCAGACGATCGCCTCGCTGGTCATCGCCATGCTCATGCCCATTCTGGGCGCGCTTGCCGACTACGCCGGCAACAAGATCAAGTTCTTCTTGGGCTTCTTCCTCACGGGCCTGGTGCTTTGCTTGGCGCAGGCTATCCCAATGTCCGCCATGGCATTTTTGACCGTGTACGTGCTGTGCACCATCGGCCTTAACTCTTCTATGACGTTCTACGACGCCATGCTGCCCGACGTTACCACCGACGAGCGCATGGACGCCGTGTCCAGCTCGGGCTATGCCTGGGGCTACATCGGTTCCACCGTGCCGTTCGTCATCTGCCTGGCGCTCATCATGGGTGGCCCCGCTCTTGGCGTCCCTACCATGCTGGCAACGCGTCTGTCGTTTATCATCACTGGTGCCTGGTGGCTCATCTTTACCCTGCCGCTCATTCGCACCTATAAGCAAAAGTACGGTCGCGAGCGCGGTCCCGAGGACACCATCGGCCACATCGTGGGCGGTGTGTTCTCCGAGGTCGGACACACCATGCGCGAGATCGCCCACAACAAGACCGTGCTGGTCTACATGATCGCGTTCTTCTTCTATATCGACGGTGTGCACACGGTCATTTCCATGGCAACCAGCTACGGATCGGCCTTGGGCATCGATTCGACCCAGTTGGTCCTGGCGCTGCTCGTTACGCAGTTCGTGGCCTTTCCGTCCGCCATCATCTACGGCAAGCTCGCCGGCCGCGTGGGCACGCTCAACATGATCTTGGTGGCAGTCGCCGCCTATATGGGCATTGTGCTGTTCGCCGCGTTCTTCCTAAAGACCGCCTTTGAGTTTTGGGTGCTTGCCATTATGGTCGGCCTGTTCCAGGGCGGCGTGCAGGCGCTCAGCCGTAGCTACTTTGGCCGCATTATCCCCAAGGAAAAGTCCAACGAGTACTATGGCTTCTTTGACATCTTTGGTCGTTATGCAAGCGTTATGGGCACCTTCCTGGTGTCGGTCGTCACCTCGCTGACCGGCAACCCGTCGCTGGGCGTCCTTTCCATTGGCGTGCTGCTGATCGTTGGCTTTATGCTGCTGGTCCGCCTGTCCCGCATGACTCGGGCGGCAGAGCATGCCGCATAGGAGCGAGCGGCTATTGTGCCTGTCCACGGTACTCTTTTGGGGTTATCCGCAATAAACATTGCGACTTGCGAGCAATGATTTGCCCAAGTGGGTATGATGGAATCAGCTAGGTCGCGGGGCGTCGCCTGTGTTTGGCGGCGTCCCGTTTTTGTGTTGCAGGGAGGGTAAGGCATGAACGCCACAGTCGTGATTCCAACGTATTGGGCGGGCGATGACGCTTGCGCAAACGCCCCTGGCACTTATGACCATTCGACGCGACTCAACGCCGACAATCCCGAACTCGACCGCTGTCTGGCCTCGCTTGAGCAGGTACGTGACATCCCGCGCATCATCCTTTTGGTGGTCTGTCCCGTTTCTGCCACAGCCGATGTGTCGCTGCGCGTGCACGAGATTGTCGACGCGCATCCCACGCTCAAGGTCACCGTTGTCACCAACACCCAGGCCTCGCGCATTGCAGACCGGGTTGCTCAGATCGCGCCCAAGGGTTCGGGCGAGTGCGTGAGCCTGCGAGGCTACGGTGCCATCCGCAACATGGGGCTAGCCTGTGCCGCTGTGCTGGGGCATGACGCGGTTATCTTTTTGGATGACGATGAGACTGTCATCGACGCCGACTTTATGAAGCGCGCGACCTATGCGTTGGGGCAGCAGACACGTCAGGGCTTGCCGATCTTGGTCAAGAGCGGCTATTTCTACGATCGCGACGGCTCGCCGCTGGCTCCCACGGACAAGGCGGGCATCTGCCATCGTTGGTGGACCAAGCGCATCGAGTTCAACCGTTGGATGAAAAAGGCGCTCTCGGGCACCCGCATCTCTCGCTCCAACTACGTGTGCGGCGGCCTGATGGCCCTGCACGCCCGCGCCTTTACGCGTGTAGCCTTTGACCCGTTTATCACCCGCGGCGAGGACTTGGATTACCTCTTTAACATGCGCATGTTTGGCTACGACGTGTGGTTCGATAACGAGTGGACCGTGCGCCATCTGCCTCCGGAGTCCGAAAAGCGCTCACCGCGCTTTATGCAGGATGTATACCGTTGGTACTACGAACGGGCCAAGTTGACATTCGCCGCGCATCAAAAGGAGCTCATTCCCGTTACGGCGGCATCGCTCATGCCCTACCCGGGCCCGTGGATTTCGCGCGAGCTCGACGACCGCGTGCGCAAGACCGCTATGGTCCGCAGCGTGTTTACCCGCGAGCATGAGGGCTACCTGCGCATCTGGCGCCATGGTATCGGCGAGGCAAAGGCCTATGCGCGCCAAAACGCTGCAAGCTATCTGCGTTTCCAGAGCTTTTGGCCCAAGATCATGGACGGGCTTTGGCGTGACACACAACTGATCAGTATCCTGGAGGGGGCCGAATGATCGACCGCCGCGCCCAGCGCGATAGTTCAATATCAATCTTTCGCATCATTGCCGTTGCCTGCGCCATTTGCGTGCTGGTGTACTTTATTTTTGCCTTGGTGACCGGTATCGAGCCGATCGCCACGGTGATTGCCTGCGCGCTGCTGTGCATCTTTCTGTGCATCTTTATCTTTTTGACGCTCAATCCCGATTCGGTGCGCTCCCAGTACACCGAGGAGACGCTCTCGGTGGCCTCGGCCATGCTCGAGGACATTAAGGGCGGTCTGACGCAGGAGTCGGCGCGTTTGGTGTGCCGGCGCATTTTGCCCGAGACGCGCGCCATGACAGTTGCCATCACCGACGAGGGCAACGTGTTGGCCTGCGCGGGCGAGTTTGAGGAAAAACTACTGCCAGATTCTCCCATCCACACGCTTGCCACGCGCTACGTTATCGAACATGGCATCGTGCAGTCGTTCAACCGTATGGTGGATGTCGTGGGCTCGGATGGCTCGCACAACCAAGTCCCCGCCGGCATTATCGCCCCCATCAAGGTGGGCGATCGTACCGTCGGCACGCTCAAGTTCTACTACAAGACCCCGCGCGCCGTCGACCGCACCCAGTACGCGCTTGCCTCGGGCTTTGCCGAGATCTTGTCCACGCAGCTCGCCATCCACGAGCTCGAGGTGCAAAAGGAACTCACGGCGCGCGCTGAGGTGCGTGCGCTGCAGGCGCAGATTAACCCGCACTTCCTGTTCAACACGCTGAACACCATTGCATCGTTTACGCGCACCGACCCGCTGCGGGCCCGCGAACTGCTTCGTGAGTTCTCATCGTTCTATCGTGCCACGCTCGACAACTCGGGATCGCTCATTCCGGTCTCGCGCGAGGTTGCACAGACCAAGCGCTACCTTACCTTTGAGAAGGCCCGCTTTGGCGAGGACCGCGTGCTTGCGACGTTCGATGTGTCCGAGGACGTGGAAGATACGCTGGTGCCGGCGTTCGTGATCCAGCCGATTGTCGAGAACGCCGTACGTCATGGTATGGGCGATGACGACGCCCTGAGGATCGACGTGACCGTTCACCAAGACGGCGAGGATGCAATCTTGATTGCCGTGGCCGATAATGGCGTGGGCATGGATGAGGGTACCGCCGCCAGACTGTTTGACGAGCGCTCTGCCCGTCCCGACGCCAGCTCTCCCCAGGGTGGCGGCGCCGGTGTGGCCATGCACAATATTTCGGAGCGCATCCATCGCTTTTATG
>CATYJA010000045.1:0-13307 GCA_958407545.1 uncultured Collinsella sp.
TGCTCTCCGGCTCGTGCGGAACTCGCGATCGACCTTATGCCCCGCCCCTCGGGACTAAGGATACATGGTTGGAGTTGCTGGATGGCAAAATTCATTAGCTAGGGACGTGTCTTTCCTTGCATATCGAAACATCTTCACCACCGGATTAATAAAAAAGAAGTACCGGTTGGAGCCGGTACTTCTTTTGGTGCGTTTTTTCTTGGCTGTAGCTTTTGCCGTTAGCTTACAGGCCGCAGGCTGCTTTGAGTTCTTCGACTCGGTCGGTCTTCTCCCAGGTGAAGTCGGGGTCTTCGCGGCCAAAGTGACCGTAGGCTGCCGTCTTTTCGTAGATGGGGCGACGCAGGTCTAGGTCGCGGATGATGGCGCCCGGGCGCAGGTCGAAGGTCTTCTCTACGGCCTCTACGATCTTGTCCTCGGCAACATGTGCAGTACCGAAGGTGTCGACCATGATTGAGAGGGGCTTGGAAACGCCGATGGCGTAGGCAAGCTCGACTTCGCAGCGGTCTGCCAGACCGGCGGCGACCACATTCTTGGCGACCCAGCGCGCGGCATACGCGGCGGAGCGGTCGACCTTGGTGCAGTCCTTGCCGCTAAAGGCGCCGCCGCCGTGACGGCCGTAGCCGCCGTAGGTGTCGACGATGATCTTGCGGCCGGTCAGGCCCGTGTCGCCCATGGGGCCGCCCACGACAAAGCGACCGGTGGGGTTCACGTAGATGTCCGCGTTGTCCCACGGCATGTTCTCGGCAGCCATCACGGGGGTGATGACGTGCTCGATGAGGTCGGCCTTGATCTTGTCCATGTCCTCGATCTCGGCGGCGTGCTGCGTGGAGATGACGATGGTCGTGACCTCGACGGGCTTGCCGTCTTCGTAGCGCACGGTGACCTGGGTCTTGCCGTCGGGACGCAGATAGGGCAGGGTACCGTCGTGGCGCACGGCGGCCAAGCGCTCGGCCAGGCGGCTTGCCAGGTAGTGCGGCATGGGCATGAGGGTCTTGGTCTCGTTGGAGGCATATCCGAACATCATGCCCTGGTCGCCGGCACCGATCAGGTCGATCGGGTCGGTGGTAGCGCCGGTCTGGGTCTCGAAGGACTCGTCGACGCCCTGGGCGATATCGGGCGACTGCTCGTGGATGAGGCTCATAACGCCGCAGGTATCGCAGTCAAAACCGAACTTGGCACGGTTGTAGCCAATGCGGCGGATAACGCCGCGAGCGATTTCCTGCACGTCGACGTAGGCCTGGGTGCGAATCTCGCCGGCGACGATGACGGTGCCGGTGGTCACGAGGGTCTCGCAGGCGCAGCGGACGTTCTCCACGTTGGCAGGCACGCCGTTGGGGGCGATGTAACCCTGCTCCTGGAGCTCTATTTCTTTGGCGAGGATTGCGTCGAGGACGGCGTCGCTGATCTGGTCAGCGATCTTATCGGGATGACCTTCGGTCACCGACTCCGACGTAAATACGAAGGACCCGTGTTGGGGTGGGATGGAACGAAGTTCTTCTGACATGATTGTCCTTTCAAAAACGTGTCCCGGCGACCGTTACCATTCCGCCGGGCTCTCTATGCAAGGGCACATCATAGCGCGTAAATCAAACATTCACACCCTTTCCGCACCTACTCATTGGGGACAGACTTAAATGACCAGCCTTCGCTAAGTGCCGACAGGTTGCCCAACGACTGGTCATTTAAGACTGTCCCCAATGAGTAGCCCAAAGAATGGTCATTTAAGTCTGTCCCCAATGAGTAGGTCGGTGCCCTTTGTGCGGAGGTTGCTTTGATGCTTTATACTGGTGCGGTTAGACATCCATCCTGCAATCGAGGAGATTTCCATGGCATCAGACGTTCGCGTCCGCTTTGCACCCTCACCGACGGGCAAGCTGCACATCGGCGGCGCCCGCACCGCTATCTATAACTGGGCTTTCGCCCGCGCAAACGGCGGCACGTTCATCCTGCGCATCGACGACACCGACCCCACCCGCTCTACCGACGAGAACACGCAGATCATCCTGCGCGCCATGCGTTGGCTGGGCCTGGACTGGGACGAGGGTCCCGAGGTGGGCGGCGATTTTGGCCCCTACGCCCAGACCGAGCGCCTGGACCTGTACAAGCAGGCCGCCCAGAAGCTTTGGGACGAGGGCAAGGCCTATCCCTGCTTCTGCACCAAGGAGCAGCTCGACGCCGACCGCAAGGCCGCGCAGGAGCGCAAGGACCCCTTCCAGGGCTATCAGCGCCGTTGCCGCAATCTTGATCCCGAGGAGGCCCGCCGCCGCATCGAGGCCGGCGAGTCCTACGTCCTTCGCATCAAGGTGCCCGAGGACCGCGGCGACGTCGTTATCCACGATGCCGTCCACGGCGAGGTGACCTTCGATGCCAAGGAGCTCGACGACTTTGTCATCTTCCGCTCTGATGGCACGCCCACGTACAACTTCGCGACCGTCGTCGATGACGCCATGATGAAGATCACCCACGTCATCCGCGGCGACGATCACCTGTCCAACACCCCGCGCCAGGTCATGGTCTATGAGGCCCTCGGCGCTCCCGTGCCTACGTTCGCCCACATCTCCATGATCCTGGGCGCCGACGGCAAGAAGCTCTCCAAGCGCCACGGCGCCACCTCGGTGGAGGAGTACCGCGACGCCGGCTACCTGTCCGACGCCTTTGTCAACTACCTGGCGTTGCTCGGCTGGTCGCTCGACGGCGAGACTACGATCATTCCGCGTGATGTCCTGGCCAGCAAGTTTTCGCTCGACCGCATCTCCAAGAACCCGGCGACCTTCGACCCCAAGAAGCTCGACTGGGTCAATGCCGAGTACATCAACGGCATGTCCGACGCCCAGTTTGCCGACGAGATCATGGTCCCCGAGCTGCACGAGGCGGGCCTCATCGAGGGCAACGTCGAGTACGGCGAGGACTGGATCGACGCGCTTGCCGCTATCGTCAAGCCGCGCACTAAGATGCCGACCGACGCCGTGACCGTCGCCGCTCCCATCTTTGCCACGGCCGAGACGCTCGAGTATGACGAGAAGTCCGTTAACAAGGGCCTGGCCAAGGAAGGCATGGGTGCCATCCTGGACGCCGCCAAGGCCGCGCTCGAGGGTGTCACCGAGTGGACCGCCGCGAACATCGACGCCGCGCTTGAGCCGCTGCCCGAGCAGATGGACCTTAAGAAGCGCGTGGTGTTCCAGGCCGTGCGCGTCGCCGTCTGCGGCAACATGGTGAGCCCTCCACTGGGCGAGACCATGGCGCTCGTCGGCCGCGACGACTGCCTGGCGCGCATCGACCGCGCCCGCACGATGGCGCTGTAGCAGCCGTGTAAACGCATGTATCCGAGCCCCGTTCACCCGAGCGGGGCTCTTGTTTCTGTAGACGTATGGGATAGGAGGTGCTGGAGCCGTGGCCGAGCAACTGTCGCTGTTTGGTTCGCCGGAACCGGAGGAGGTTCCGGTGAAGCCAGTGTCTGCCGCTGCCTCGGCTCAGCCTAAGCCTGCACCTGAGCCCATCGCCGCCTATGCGAGCGTGGTTCTCGACATCCCGACGCGTGCGCTGTCCGAGCCGTTTGCCTATGGCATTCCTCAACCCCTTGCTAGCGACGCGCAGATCGGATCCACGGTCCTGGTCCATTTTGGCAACCGTGCTGCCGCAGGCTACATCGTCGACATTGCGCCCGAGCTGGGCGATCTGCAGGGCAACAGCGCGCTCGACCCCGCGCGCATTAAAGCCGTCGAAGCCATCCTCAGCAAACCGCTCTTTACCGCCGAGGCTGCCCGTATCGCGCGCTGGATGAGCCGCGAGTATGTCGCGACGCTTTCCGAGTGCCTGCGCCTGTTTTTGCCCCCGGGTGGAAGCCCGCGCGTGGTCAAGGGCGACGACGGCGTGTGGACGGTTGAACGTCCCGCCGTCAAGCCTATCCAAAACCGCTGGGTCATGCTCACGCCCGAGGGCTTTGACTATACGCCGCCCAAGACCGCGGTCCGCCAGCGCCAGCTCATCGAGGCACTGCGGTGCGGCCCGGTCACGACGCGTGACCTCAACCTGCTCTATAACAGCATGTCGGCTACCATCAAGGCGCTCGAAAAACGCGGCGTCGTGGTGGTGGAGGAGCGCCGTGCGTGGCGTGGCTGCAATGAACAGACCACGCTCTCCTCGGCAAGCGGCAAGGCACCGGTCGCACTCACCAACGGTCAGCAGCAGGCGCTCGCGCAGATTGAGCGCGCCCGTCTGGACGCTCATGGCGACGTGGTGCTGGTCGACGGCGTCACCGGCTCCGGCAAAACCGAGGTTTATCTCTCCGCCATCGAGCGCGTGCTCGCGGCCGGTCGCTCGGCGTGCGTGCTTGTGCCCGAAATCTCGCTGACGGCCCAGACCGTCGGCCGCTTCCGCTCGCGCTTTGGCGAGACGGTCGCCGTGTTCCATTCCCGCCTTTCGGCTGGCGAGCGCCTGGACCAGTGGGATATGGTCGCCAGCGGTGCCGCTCGCGTGGTCGTGGGCGCCCGCTCGGCGCTCTTTTGCCCGCTCAGCGACTTGGGCCTCATCATCATCGACGAGGAGCATGAGACCAGTTACAAGCAGGGTTCCAGTCCGCGCTACCACGCGCGCGAGGTGGCGGCAGAGATGGCGCGGCGTTACCGCTGCCCGCTTGTGTTGGGCTCCGCCACGCCTTCGGCCGAGGCTCTCGACCGCTGCCGCCGTGGCATGTATAACGGTGCCACCTGGACGCGCGTCGAGATGCCCGAGCGCCCGGGACACGCCGTGCTGCCGACTGTCCGCATTGCCGACCTGCGCCGCGAGTTCTCGCATGGCAGCCGCTGCATGTTCTCAAAACCCTTGATGGAGGGCTTGGAGCGTGTGGTCGAGCGTCGCGAGAAGGCCGTGCTGTTGCACAACCGCCGTGGCTTTGCGCCGTTCTTGATGTGCCGCGAGTGCGGATGCGTCCCCACCTGCAATCACTGCTCCACCGCGCTTACATATCACGAGCGCACGCACACGTTGCAATGTCACACCTGCGGTTCGTCTTGGCGCGTGCAGCCGTATCCCGCGCCCACGAGCCGATGCCCCAAATGTGGCAGTCGCTACCTGGCAAAAATGGGTCTGGGAACGCAGCAGATCGAGGACGCACTGCATCAGATGCTTCCCGAGGATGTCGCCATTATTCGCATGGATGCCGATTCCACGCGCGGCAAGGATGCGCACAAAAAGCTGCTCGAGCAGTTCGATGCGGCGGATTGTGCGGTGCTGCTGGGCACCCAAATGATCGCAAAGGGCCTCGACTTTCCCGAGGTCACGCTCGTAGGCGTGGTCAATGTCGACTTCGCCCTCAAGCTGCCCGACTTTCGCGCAGGGGAGCGCGCCTACGATCTGCTGGAGCAGGTTGCGGGCCGCGCCGGCCGCGGCGATCGCCCCGGCGAGGTTATCATCCAGACCTACCTGCCCGAGGACCCGGTCATCCGCGCCGTCGCCGAGCACGACCGCTCGATTTTTACCGACTACGACCTGGACCAGCGCCGCGACGCGCTGTACCCGCCGTTTGTTCGCCTGGTCAACATCTTGGTATGGTCGGCGAACCGAGACGACGCGCAGGACTACATCGGCCGCATCGCGAAGCTCCTCAAGCGCCGCTGGCATGCCGCCGCGCCCGACTTTTTGCGGGCGGGGAGCGCCGTGCCTCAGGTGCTGGGCCCGGCTTCATGTGTAATCGAGAGAGCCAAGGACCGTTACCGCTTCCATCTGCTTGTGAAGTCGCCGGTAGGGTACCATGTCTCTGATGATATCGACGCCTGCCTCAAAGAGGTGGGCTCTGTGCGCGGCGTGAGCGTGAGCGTTGACGTCGACGCCTATGATTTGATGTAACAACCCGAAAGGATGGCCATGGAAGCCAACGGAATCGTACTGTCGCCCGACCCTCGCCTGCGCCAGGAGTGCGCCGTCATCGAGGAGATCACCCCGGCGATCGAGGCGCTTGCCGAGAAGATGAAGAAGATGATGTTCGAGAACGGCGGTTGCGGCCTGGCTGCCCCGCAGATCGGCGAGCTCATTCAGCTTGTCACCATCGACTGCGACTATAGCGACAAGAACGACTACGACCCGTACGTGCTTATCAACCCCGTGATCGTGGAGCAGAGCGACCATCTGGTGCCGTTTAGCGAGGGCTGCCTGTCCATCCCCGGCATTAGCTGCGAGATCGAGCGTCCTGACCATGTCGTCGTCGAGGCGTACGACTTGGACGCCAACCTGATTCGCTACGAGGCCACGGGCGACCTGTTCTGCGTGTGCCTTCAGCACGAGATCGATCACCTGCACGGCAACACCATGTTTGAGCGATTGAAGCCGATGCAGAGGATCAAGGCAGTCAAGGAGTACCAGGACGCCCTGGCCCGCGGCGCACGACCGGGCGAGACGGAGTAGGTTTGTCCGTCACCGGGGCGCCCGCCTATATCATCCCGTGCTCAAACATTCTCGCTGCGCTGCGAAACTGCGCGCGGGACGATATGTGGGCGCTCAGCACCGGGGACTGCGTTGTTCTGGCCCGGTTCGCCCGGGTGCCGTTGGGCCAGGGATAGGCGTCTTCGCTGATAATTGCTTTGCTGGAAGAGCTGCTTTTATTGCGGCTCTTTCTTTGGTTTTGGGTATATTTGTTCTTGTTGAATTGTTATTGCGGATGGGCTGGTGACTCGGCTTTCCGCTGTTAATTTGTAGCCGTCTCGGCTTTGGTTGAGGGGAGACGTTCTTTATGCGTATTGTTTTTATGGGTACGCCTGATTTTGCTGTGCCTTCGCTGGTTTCGCTTGTCGAGGCTGGAAACGAGATTGCGCTTGTTGTTACTCGTCCCGATGCTGTTCGTGGGCGTGGTAAAAAGTTGGAGCCGTCTCCTGTTAAGGCTAAGGCACTTGAGCTAGAGTTGCCGGTTATTGAGGCTAATCGTATGACGGCCGAGGTTGTTGAGGCTCTCCAAGCTGCGCAAGCCGATATTTTCTGTGTGGCTGCTTATGGTTGCATTTTGCCCGATGAGGTTCTTCACATGGCGCCGCTTGGTATTGTGAATGTTCATGCGTCTTTGCTGCCTCGTTGGCGTGGCGCCGCTCCTATTCAGCGTGCGATTCTTGCTGGTGATGAGGTTGCTGGCGTTTCCATTATGCGCATTGGGCATGGCGTGGATACTGGTGCTTATTGTGCCCAGGCTTCCACGTCGGTTGCCGGTAAGCATGCTGAGGCGCTGACCATGGAACTTGGTGAGCTTGGTGGCAAACTGCTTGCCGATACGCTTCCTTCTCTTGCCGATGGCACCGCCGTGTGGACTGAGCAGGATGAGTCGCTCGTCACTCATGCTGCCAAGATTTCCAAGCTGGAGATGCGTCTGGATCCGCAGATGGCTGCGCTCGATTGCGTGCGTCATGTGCTCGCTTCGTCCGATACCGCGCCTGCTCGTTGCGTGATTGCCGGCAAGACCGTGCGCGTGTTCGATGCTGCGCCGGCTGATGTGTCGCTTGGTGAGGGCGCCGTTGACGTTAAAAACAAGCGTGTTTACCTTGGTCTTTCCGACGGTGCGGTTGAACTGCTCGAGGTTAAGCCCGATGGCAAGCGTGCCATGGCCGCTTCTGCTTGGGCTGCTGGGCTGCAAGGCGCCGATCTTATCTGGGGTGTTTTGTCATGAGCAAGCTGTCTCCCGCGCGCAAACTTGCGCTCGATGTGCTAATGGAGGCCGATCGCCGCGGTATGTATGCGCGCGACGTGCTGTCCTCTCGCGCATCTGCCAAGGCTATTGACCAGCGCGATTCCGCTTTTGCCGCTCGTTTGGCACTGGGCGTTGCGGCTACCCAGGGTATTTTGGACGAGCTGCTCGATCAGTTTCTCGATAAGCCTAAAAAGGTTGCGCCGCGTGTTCGCATGGCACTTCGTATCTCGGCCTTCGAGATGTTCTATCTGCATACGCCTGGCCGCGTTGCGGTGAGTCAGGGCGTTGAGCTGGTGCGCAGCGGAGCTAAGTCTGCCGCCGGTTTGGCCAATGCCGTGCTCCATAAGGTCGCGGACAACGTTGAGGACTTTGCCACTGCGTCCGATGTAGATGAGTCTGAGCGACGCTTGGTTCGTCTGTCGCGCCTGATGGGTCTGCCGCGTTGGCTTTGCGCTCGTATTATGGCTTCGTTTGACACACCGGAGGGCGCGCTTAGCTTTGCCGGTAATCTGGCCCCCGCGCCGCTGGCCCTGCATGAGAACGCCTTTGCGACCAAGCCCGATCCGTATATCTCGCAGCTCGTCGCGCCTGTCTTCCCGGGCTGCCATGCGCCAGTCGATGCGCAGGTCACCGTTGCGTCGGGCGTGTTTGAGCGTGCTGTCGCGGTAGCATCTGATCTCAACGCACAGCTTATCGCCACGGCAGCCACGCGTCCTGGAAGCTGCCTTGAGATTGGTGCCGGTCGTGGCACCAAGACCTATGTGATGATGTGCCAGGCCAAACGCGCGGGCTATGAGCGTCAGCATACGGCACTTGATCTTCATGACCGCAAGTGCGACCTGAATCTCGCGCGCCTGCATAAGGCCGGTATTCAGGGCGTTCGTACGGTTTCGGGCGATGCTTGCGAGCTTGATGAAGTCCTGACGTCGTTTGATGCCATGCTTGGCAAGCCGGTTAAGTTCGATACAGTCTTTATCGATGCGCCGTGCTCGGGCACCGGCACCATGCGCCGTCATCCCGAGATACCTTGGCGCCTGACTGAAAAGGATGTGACGGTTGAGCTGCCCAAACTGCAGCTGACGATGCTCAAGGAAGCTGCCGCGCGCGTGGCTGCCGGCGGCGAGCTCATCTATGCGACGTGCTCCGTCTTCGACGAGGAGAACACGCAGGTGGTGGATGCTTTCCTGAACTCTCCCGAGGGCGCTGGCTTTAGCCTGGAGCCGCTCTCCGGGGCGCAGATTCTGCAACTCCCTGAGTTCGATCAGGCCAAGAAGCTCGTATCCGTACGCCAGAACGATCGAGGCCTCTTCCAAAGCGTTCCCGTAAACGCCGATTCCTACGACGGCCACTTCTGCGCCCGCCTGATCCGCAAGTAACTACTATGTTGCGGTGAAATAGGGATTGAATAGCGGCATCTACCCGCCAAAAAGTCCTTATTTCACCGCAACTCATAGAGCCACCTTTAGCGCAAAGAAATCGCCCCGCGATCGATGTTGATCGTGGGGCCGCGTTGTTTCTAGTGGCTATGCGGGCAGTTGGTGCAGCAGCCGCTCGTGGCGCTGGTGCTGGCACCGCCGCTTCGCTGGTCGGTGTTGTAGAAACCGCTGCCCTCAAATTTAATGCCGCTGGCCGAGAATGTCTTGGCCGCCGGGGCACCGCAGCTGGGGCACACGACCTCGGGAGTCTCGGACATGGGATGCTCAACCTCAAACACGTTGCCGCAGCTCGAGCACTTGTAATCGTAGCGCGCCATAATACTTCCTTTTCAGCACAAAGCGGGCAGATTACTCTGCCCGCAAAAATTCAAACGTCTGTAACTGTACCCTATATCGGGGGTTTTATCACGCTTCGCCCCAGAATCTATGAGTGTTGCGCAGGAGCTGTGCGGTTTTGTTCTCGGCGGCTGCAATGTCTGCCTCGTCAGCCTGCCAGGTCCAGTTGCCCGTGGCCACGCCCGGAACGTTCATGCGCGCGTCGTCGCCAAGCCCCAGGACATCCTGCAGCGGCATCATCACCAGGGGAGCGTCGCTTGCCAGCGCGTCGCTCATCAGCTTGGCCGCCACCTCAACACCGCTCGGTTCATCGCCGCCCGCAAAGGAACGCGTACACCAGCCGGCCAGCGTCGACGTATCGTGCGTTGAGGTGTACAGGATCTTGCCGGGCGTGGGATGCACACCGCAACGAACGTCGTAGTCGCTAAACTCCAGCACGTCCATGCCGGGGAAGCCGCAGGTCGAAGCCATGGCACGAACGCCGGGCGTTAAATAGCCCAAGTCCTCGGCGATAAAGTTGAGCGGACCCAGCTCGTCGTAGGCGGTCTGGAACAGGTCTTTGCCCGGTCCTGCCAGCCAGCGGCCGTCGGCACAAGCCTTGCCCGCGGGGATACTAAAGTAGCTGTGGAAGCCCAGGAAGTGATCCAGACGCACGCGGTCGTAGAGCGAGAACGCACGACGCAGGCGATCCATCCACCATCTATAGCCGTTCTGCTTCATGTAGTCCCAGCGGAACGTCGGGTTGCCCCACACCTGGCCCTCGGGTGCAAAGTTGTCGGGCGGCGCACCGGAAATCTCAATCGCCTTTCCGGTATCGGACAGCCAGAAGTTCTCGGGTTCGCTCCACGCGTCTGCCGAATCGTCGGACACGTACATAGGAATATCGCCGATAACCTCGATGCCCTTCTTGTGCGCATAGTTCATGAGCTCGCACCAAGCGAGGTCAAAGCGGTACTGCATGTACGCCTGAAGCTCGGCCTCGTTGTGGAAGCGCTTGTCGTCGATCAGATGCTCGTTGTAGCGCGCGATATCTGCCGGCCAATCATGGCGCGACTCGCCCTCAAAGTACTTCTTAACGGCCATGTAGACGCAGTATTTCTCGAGCCAATCGGCATTGCGATGTTTAAACGCGGTGTACAGCGGATCGGCATCCTCGCCGCCGCGGGCCTTCCAGGTCTCAAAGTCGGCTGCCAGCTCCTCGTGGCTCTCGGGTAGCAGGTCGATATTGCCTGCAAAGGCTGAAGGACCAGCGTAAGGGGAGCGGAAGAAGTCCGTGGGGTTGACGGGGAGAACCTGCCAGTAGCGCATGCCCATGGCGGCCAGATGGTCGATAAAGCGACGCGTGGGCGCGCCGATCGTACCGGGCTTGCCGTCGTCGGTCGGCACCGATGTGATATGACACACAACACCCGCACCGTGATCGAGCGGCTCCTGCAGGCGCTGCTCGGCATGGTGATAGATGATCGACGAGCCCAGCGGATAAAGATCGAGCGTGACCGTGCCGTTGTGGATCTCGCACTCGTGACCGCTAATAACATCGCTCGCGCATTCGCCGAGCGCCGGAATCGTCACACGATGCGAATTGCGCAGGCTGCGGTTGATGATGACTGTCGCGGACTCGCCGTCTTTACCGGTACGGTTGTAGGCCAGCACCTCGTCATTGAGCGCGAAGGCCTTGATCTCGCCATCGATCATAAACGGCAGCGCGCGGCGCACGGCCGAGGCATTCTTGACGATCGCGAACGTATCGAAGTCGTGCAGGTTTTCCTTGGTCGGCATGGTGCGGCGATTGCCCGGATCGGTGAGACCCTCCAAACCGTACTCGTCACCGTAATAGATTGAGGGAACGCCCGGGAACGTCATCTGCATGAGCGTCGCCAGCCAAAAGCGGCTCTTGGCCAGGCCCATGGAGTTCTCGTCCAGGCGCCATTTGCTGCGCTCACTCTCGGGCAGCTGCGACTCGTCAGGGCCGCCGCCGAGCACCGAGATAATGCGCGGACGGTCGTGACTCGAGAGCAGATTGAGCGCGCAGGACAGGGCTTCGCGTGGATAGTTCTCACGCAGGGTTTCGATATCCTCGGCTGCCTGGTAGGCGTTCTTGTAGCCCATCAAAAAGCCGATGACCATGTCGCGGAAGGGGTAGTCCATGGCGGAGTCGAGCTCAGAGCCCTGCAGGTAGCGGCGCAAATGACCATAGCTGATCTTGTTGGAGGCGTCTTCCCAGACCTCGCCGAGCAGCAGCGCGTCGGGCTTCTCGGCGAGCACGGCTTTTTTGATCTCGGCCAGGAAGTCGTCGGAAAGCTCGTCGGCCACATCCAGGCGCCAGCCGTGAGCGCCGGCGCGCAGCCATTTACGAATAACGCCGTCCTTGCCCAGGAGCCGCTCGCGTACCAACTCGGAGCTCTCATTGATGGCGGGCATATTGCCCACGCCCCACCAACAGTCGTACGAGCCGTCCTCGTGGAAATAAAACGCATCGCGCCACGGCGAGTCCTCGCTCTGCCATGCACCGACGCCGGGATAGTTGCCGTAGCGGTTAAAGTAGATCGAGTCGTCGCCCGTATGGTTGAAGACGCCGTCCAGGATGATGGAAATGCCCAGCTTCTCGGCTGCCTCGCACAGCTCAGTAAAGTCCTGCTCAGTGCCCAGAATCGGATCGATCTTGGTGTAATCGGCTGTGTCGTAGCGGTGGTTGCTCGCGGCTTCAAAAATGGGGTTGAGGTAGATGGCTGTAAAGCCCAGCTCGGCGATGCGAGGCAGGTCTTCCTGGATACCCTTGAGCGATCCGCCGTAGAAGTCCCAGGTCTTGATGGAGCCGTCCTCGGCGCGCTCGTAAACGGGCGGCTCGTTCCAGTCCTCGACCATCCGGCGCTGGATTCCGTTACGCGGTTTTTCGACCTCGGCCAGCGTGCGCTCGCGCCAGTGCTCGTCGCGGGCATAGCGATCGGGGAAGATCTGGTAGACCATTCCGCGCTCGTACCACTCGGGTCGAACTTCGCGGTGCTTGTAGACGGTGACCTGGAATGACGGCACCTCGGCGTAGTCGTAGGTTACACCCTCGCCGCCGGTGCGTCCCTGCGGTGCGCCCAAGCGGACCTCGGGCTGGCCTTCGATATTGCAGATAAAGCTGTACCAGATAAGACAGGGCTCGGTGCACTCAAGCTCTACGCTAAATATGCCGTCACCTTCGTGCGTCATGGGATACAGAGACTCACCGATCTCATCGACCCAGGTGCGCAGCGTAAGCGTTGCCTGCGCGGGATCGGCATCCTCTAGAATCACGGAGAGCGAAAGGGTAGTTCCTGTGGTCACAGCGCCAAACGGAGTGCGAAACTGCGGCAGACGGCTGTTGTGTATCAATCTCATAGTACGGTCCAGTTCAATAGAATCATGGCCAGCTGGCCATGGGCTTTACGCACAGGATGTAAGTATATCTGTTGTACACAGGCTGTATAAACAACATCCGTTTACCATCGGCGAACGGTTGTCCTAGAAAATCGTTTTACCACCCAAATTATCGCGATATTTAAAAACGTCTATACCGATACTATTTGTAGCCAACCAAAAGTACTTCGGTTTACTACGATGAATTGGATGATCTCAACCACGGTCATTTTGATGATATTAAAACCGCAGGTAGAGGCGTTGCCAATTTCGTAGATTACTCGCCGTGGTCAGCCGGAGCCATTTTGTTGTAGTAAACCGGGCTTCTTTTTACTAGAGAAGTTCAACCAAGAAGAGGGCGCCTGGTTGGGGCGCCCTCTTTTGCGTTGAGGATTAAGTTTGAATCGTCCGAATTAGTGGCGCTTGCGGGTGGCCGTTGCCTTACGGACGGAGGTCTTCTTGGTCGGAGCCTTTTCCTCAGTCTT
>CATYJA010000046.1:0-12417 GCA_958407545.1 uncultured Collinsella sp.
CAATTTGCGTGTAGCCCGCCTTTGCATAGAGCGGCAGCACGTATTCCTGCGCATGTAGCTTAATAAGCTTAGCGCCGGCATCGCATGCACACGAAGCACTGGTCTCGACGATCGCACTCGCCAGTCCGCGACGACGCATAGCCGGCAGCACGGCGACGCGCCCCATAATATAGGTCTCCCCCGCTGCGACGCCTTCGTCCAAGTCGCACGCCGGCGAAACCGGAGCCTCTGTATCTGCCGTGCGCCCCAGCTCCTCGGGAAACACGCGCGAGCAGCCGGCAAGCTCGCCGTCTACATAGAGCGTCACATGAATGCAGTTCGGATCCTCGTCGATAGCGTCGAACTCATTCTCGTAGCCCTGCTCGTCCATAAAAACGACGCGGCGCACCAACGCCGCGTCATCAAAGCATCCCGTCTTAAGTTGGATATCCATGGCTGCCCTTTCATTCAACGCGAACGTTAGGGACAGATTTTAGCGAAAATGAGCTCCGCGCACGCTAAACTTCGCGCGAGCCTTCGCCAGGCAGTCGTAATGACCCACGTTATGGGCATCGCTCGCGATGAAGCTGTACAGGTTCTGATCGAACAGGCGCTGTGCCGGCTTTTTTTCGCGACCAAAGCGACCGCCGGCAATAAAGTCCGCCGAAGCCTGCAGCTTGCAGCCCATATCGACCAGGCGCTCCGCCACGCTTACATCCTTTTGAACCGCACGATAGCGCTCAGGATGAGCGATGATCACCTGGTAGCCACGGCACTGCAAATCGTAAATCGTGTTCTCGTACTCTCTAAACGCATACGCATCGGCATGCGTCGAAAGCTCGAGCAGAAACTCGTTGGTCCCATCGAAATGCAAGTGCTCCGCGGCATCGATACCAAGCTCAACGAGCTTTCGATGGTTGACCTCGAAGCCCATCTGGAGCGGAAAACCGTCAGCGTTATCACGCAGCAGTTCAAAGGCATCCCACATCTTGTCGTAATCAAAATAGGGATCACGGCAGTGAGGAGTGCAAACGATTCTGGTTACACCGGCCCGCTTGGCAGCCTCGAGCATCGCCAAGCTCTCATCGAGATCGGCGGCGCCGTCGTCTACACCCGGCAAGATATGGCAATGAATGTCACGCATAGGTCAGCCTTAATCAACTAAACGTTTGCTCGGTTGGTGAAGATGCCCTTTTTGGAAGTCCCCTGATCGTCGGAGCCCTTCTTCACCTTCTTACCGTCCTTGGTGTAGTAGGAGTAGTAGTACTCGCTGGTCTCGGTCTCGCAGTAGTTCATAACGGTACCGATGAGCTTGACCTTTTCGGACTTCTTAAGCTGGCCGATAGCGTTGAGTGCCTCCTCGCGCTTGGTGAAGTCCTCGCGCACCACGAACAGCGTGCCGTCGGTCAGACTTGCGATCTCGGCAGCATCGATGAAGGTGCCGACCGGGGGAGCATCAAAGATGACGTACTGGAACTTGGCGGACAGTGCCTTTACCAGCTTGGCAAAGCGGTGAGAGACGATGATGTCGGCAGGATTGGGAATATGCGGCTCGGCATCGAGGAAGTAGAAGTTCTTCTGACCCGTCTCGACAATTGCCTGGTCAATGGAGATCTGCTCGGAAAGGACCGCATAGAGTCCGCCGCGCGAACGAACGCCGAGCATATCGGAAAGGGACCTGCGGCGCATATCGGCCTCGACCAGGAGCACGGACTTGCCGCTCGTGGCGATAGCCTGGGCAAGGTTGATGGAAACCGTAGACTTGCCCTCGTTGGGAATCGAGGACGTGACGGTAATGGTGCGAATGGGGTCGTCCACGCTCGCAAAGCGGATGTTGGCCAGAAGGGTCTTGGCGGCATTCTGTACAACGAGCTTATCGGTGTTCTTTGCCTTAGCCATGCCTATTTACCACCTTTCATAGCCGGAATTCGGCCAACAACGGGAATGCCCAGGAGCTCTTCCGCCTCTTCGGCACCGCGGATGCGGGTATTGAGCATGTCTGCCAAAACGACATAGGCGACTGCGATAAAGATACCGGCGAGGAACGCGACGGCAATATACAGCGTGCGCTTGGGGCCGCTGGGGGCTTCGGGGGTCTTAGCCTCGTCGATAACGTTGATGCTCTGGGCAGCGCCGACGTTCTGAGCGACCGTACTCACCGAGCTAGCTATGGCCTTTGCGACCTCAGCCGTCTCCTTGGCATCGGTGCCGGTAACCGAAAGCGTAATGACACGCGTGGTGGTCTCGGAGGAAACAGACACCTTGTAGTCATCCAGATCGGTGAGGCCCAGTTCCTTGGCGGCGCCGCTCTTAACGCTATCGCTATCCAGCAGCGTGGCGATATCGTTGGAAAGCATCTGGCTCGCCGAGAGATCGTTGTAGCTCATCTGGCCGCTATCGTCGGTCTTGGCGAGAATGTACATGCTCGTCGTCGCGGTATAGGTGTTGTCCATCGCGGCGAAGGACACGATGCCCATGGCGATCGCGCAGACCACCGGAAGGGTGATGACCAGCTTGAGGTGCTTCTTCAGCAGCTGGAACAGTTCGAGAAGGGTCATGCAGCTTGCCTTTCATTTCCCCAGTTCGGATTGACAAAACTGTCCGTATGTTATCGCATCTTTTTACCGAGACCAAACTCTATACATAAGAAACAGGCTCTCCTGTAAAAATGTCGGAAGCAATCGTAAAATTGCACAACAACGCCGCACCCGAAAGTCAAATGCGGCGTCTACATCAATACCTATGTTGTATCGCTATGCGAATGGCTCGTCCTGCTGTATGGGAAACGTCACCGTAATGGTGGTTCCCACGCCCAACTCGCTCGACAGATCGAGCGTGGCGTGATGATACAGGGCCGCGTGCTTGACAATGGCAAGCCCCAGACCGGTTCCGCCGCGCGCCTTGGACCTACTCTTGTCCACGCGATAGAACCGCTCAAATACCTTGCCCTGTTCTTCAGGCGCGATACCGATTCCCGTGTCGGCGACCGCGAGGAACGGATGGCCTTCGTCGTTGGTGCCGCACTGCAGCGTAACCGTACCGCCGGGTCGATTGTAGCGGATGGCGTTGCTTGCCAGATTATAGATGAGCTCGTCGATCAAGCGCGACACGCCTTCGATGACCACAGGCTTGGTCTCATGACTGATCGTCACATTCGCCTGACGGGCGACCTGTTCAAGACGCTGCTCAACCGCGTAGATGGCACGCGAGAGCTCAATAGGCTCCGTGGACCCAATGGGCACCGCCTCGCCCTCAGTTGCACGCTCGGCCTCGTCCAAGTTAGACAGCGTAAGGATGTCGTTGACGAGCGCCGCCAAACGGCCCGCCTCACGATAGATGCGACCGCCAAAGTTGCGCAGGTCGTCCTCGCCCTCGACCATGCCGTTTGCGATGAGCTCGGCATAGCCCGAAATCGCCGTAAGCGGAGTCTTGAGCTCATGGGTGATATTCGCCGTGAACTCGCGGCGCATACGGTCGTTGTCCGCTAGCACCGCCATTTGGCGCTTGAGTTCCTGGCGCTGCGACTCGATACGCTCAAGCATGGGGACCATCTCGGCATAGGCGTGCTCATAGCTACGGCGTGGGTGGTCCAAATCCACCTCTTGCAACGGAGCGATGATGGCACGGGACTCGCGGCGCGCCATAAAAAACGAGAGCACCGCACCCGCTGCTGCGATAAGCAGCATCGGCGCCACCATCGACAGCAAAATCGCCGCAACGCCAGGCTGGGCCTGCGCCAAGCGGACAACCTGGCCGTTATCAAGGGCGACGGCGCGATACAGCATAATCTCATCGAGCGTAGAGCTTGCGCGCTCCGCGGAACCCGAACCATTCTCAAAGGCCTCGATGACCTCGAGGCGATCGCCGTGGTTGGGCAGTGTGGAAGGCGACGCCTCGTTGTCGTAGGCAACCGATCCATCCTTGTTAATCAGCGTGATGCGCAAGTCCTCACGATCGAGGCTACGCAAGAACGGGATGGGCTCCTGCTGCTCGTCGAGGGCGGCAGCAATGAGCTCGGTTTCCTGCGCCAGATTGGCACTCGTGGCATCCGCCAAGGTGTTTTGCACAAAGAACGCACCCAGCACCGTAAACGCCACGATAACCGCCATGGCACAGACAAAGATCGTCACAAAAACGCGGTGGGACAGCGTATGTTTTCCCTGGAGGGCGAAGACCACGGGTTACTCCTCCGATGCGGTGGCCGCGGTGTCGTCACCTTCGGCACCATCACCGGCAGAAGGCTCGGCCAAGCGGTAGCCCACGCCGCGCACGGTCTCGATGGCGCTGGCATGCTCGCCCAGTTTTTGGCGAAGCGTCTGCACGTGCACGTCAACGGTGCGCGAACCGCCGTCGAAGTCCCAGCCCCACACGCTCTGCAGCAACGACTCGCGGGTAAAGACCACGCCGGGCTTGCGCATGAGGTACTCGAGCAGGTCGAACTCGCGCAGGGTGAGCTTAAGCGGCTCGCCGGCAACGGTCACCTCGCGATGGCTGGGCGAGAGCACAATGTCGCCCACGCTGAGCACATCGCTTGCCTGCTTGACCATGCCGCCGCGACGCAGCAGTGCGCGGCAGCGGCTGGCGAGCTCCATGAGCGAGAAGGGTTTAGTCAGGTAATCGTCGGCACCGCCATCGAGCGCCATCACCTTGTCGAGCTCGGTATCCTTGGCGGTAAGCATCATGATGGGCACCGTCGCCGTCAGGCGATCGGCACGCAGGCGACGCATAATCGCCAAGCCATCGGTATCGGGCAGCATGATGTCGAGCAGGACAGCATCGGGTACCCGTCGCGCCACGGCGGCCTTAAACTCGCCGTCGCACGAAAAGCCCTCGGCCTCGATTCCCTGCTTGCGCAGCGCATAGACCGTCAAATCCCTGATGTTGTCATCGTCCTCGACGTAATAGATCATGTTGAACCCCTTTGCGGCCGACATGACCGCATCTTAACCCTAAAGGTGCCTATACTAGATGGTATCAGCCAAAACGGCCCGTCAAATAATCCGCCGTGCGCGGATCAGTCGGATTCTTGAAGAGTTGCGCGGTAGGCGCGTGCTCCACCAGCTCACCCAGCAAAAAGAACGCGACCGAATCGGAAATACGCGCGGCCTGCTGCATGTTGTGCGTAACGACCACCAGCGTGCAGGTCTCCCTGAGCTCGCAGGCCAGCTGCTCCACCACCAGCGTCGATACGGGGTCGAGCGCCGAGGTCGACTCGTCCATCAGCAGAATATCGGGCTGCACGGCAAGTGCGCGGGCGATGCACAGACGCTGCTGCTGGCCGCCCGAAAGACCCAGACCCGACTCTTTGAGCTTGTCCTTGACCTCATCCCATAGCGCAGCGCGACGAAGGGAGTCCTCGACCAGCTCGTCGAGCACGACGCGGTCGCGCACACCCATACCGCGCGGCCCATAGGCGACGTTGTCGTAGATGCTCATGGGAAACGGGTTGGGGCGCTGGAACACCATGCCCACGCGCTGGCGCAAACGGCAGATGTCGTAATCGCCCAGGATATCTTGACCATCGAGCGCAATCTTGCCCTCGATACGGCAATCCTTGATGCCGTCGTTCATGCGGTTAAAGCAGCGCAGCAACGTGGACTTTCCGCAGCCCGAAGGCCCGATAAATGAGGTGATCTGCTTGTCGCGGATCTTGATATTCACGTCCTTGAGCGCATGATGGTCGCCATAGAACAGGTCGAGGCCCTCGACGTCGATGCGCGTCGGCGAGGCGGCAAGATCCTCTGCCGTGGGGCGAGTCGCATCCCCAACCTCGCGCTCGTGCGCGGCCTCGGCCTGCGCTTTCATGAGTTCTTCAAGCTCCGTGGGCTCCACAGCCGCAGCAGCCGTCATACCGCATACCTCCACATCGATATCAATTCAGCAGTATCGATAGTAGAAATCGCGGCTCATATGCACGTGAGCGCATTGTCAAGTGTTTGTAAGGGCACGCTGGCTATGCGGCGGGCAGCTCGATGGTGAATATCGTGTGTTCGGGCGTCGATTCACATGCAACGGTACCGCCGTGTGCCGCGATGATCTCCTTGGCAATAGCAAGGCCCAGACCGGCACCACCGCGATTGGTCGCACGCGCCGCATCCAGGCGATAGAACTTCTCAAAGATCACCTTGAGCTTAGCCGCAGGGATAGGATCGCCCTGATTGATAAAGCGCACGCGCACGCCGCCATCGTCTTGGCGCCCGGCCTCGATCGTGATAGTCGAGCCCTCATAGCTATAGGCGACGGCGTTTTTCATGATGTTGTTGAACACGCGAGCCATCTTGTCGCCATCCACGAGCACCGTCAGGTCCTCGCGAATATCAACTTGGGCTTCCTTATGCTGCTCGTTGAGGATGGGATAGAACTCGTCAGCCACCTGAGCCAGCAGCAACCCCAGATCAACATAGCCGCGCGTGAGCACGATATCGTGGAAGTCAAAGCGCGTGATATCGAAGAACTCTTCGATGAGTGCATCGAGCCGGTGCGCCTTGTCGAGAGCCACGCCTGTAAAGTGCGCACGTTGCTCAACCGGCAGCTCAGGAGCCTCTTGCAGCAGCGAAAGATAGCCCACCACACTGGCAAGCGGGGTGCGTAGGTCATGTGCCAAGTACGTGACCAGATCGTCCTTGCGATGCGACTCGTCACGCAGAGCTTGCTGCACCTTGCGCTCACGGTCACGCACGCGGTTAAGGGCGCCCTCGACCTCCAAGAAGTCGCCGTCAATGTTGTCCCAGGTGTCGGGGTGATCGATCAGGCGATCTTGAATACGAGCGGCCAGCACACAATCGGCATGCTGCTCGCCCTGTTCGTAGCCCTGGTAGTACAGGGCGCGGCCGCACAAGAACAGCACGCACGCGGCAAGCGCCAGCACAAAGCCAAGCATGTTGAATACAAAGCCGGCATCGAACAGCACCGGCCCTTCGATGCCGCCGAGCGCCATGGCGCCAATCGCCAACGTCATGGCCCACGCGGCGCCGCCAATCACCATGCAGCGGCGCACGATCTCAAATCGATCGATCAGCAAAAAGCCGACAAGCAGCACCGCCAAGATTCCAGCGATGTTATCGATGCCAATCAGCAGCAGGCTCAGCAAAAAGAGCAGCACCGTTGCAAGCGCGCGGTTGTCGACGACTGACCCCACGTATTCAAAGAGTCGATCGGGCACCTCGAACGCTTGCCTATCGTCTTTTGTCATATCAAGATCCTCACAAGCGAAAAGCGTTATTCGATGATGTAGCCGACGCCCCAGACGTTTTTGATAAAGCGCGGCTTTTGTGCGTCGTCGCCGATCTTTTCGCGCAAATGGCGAATGTGCACCATCACCGTATTGTTGGAGCCGGGCATAAAGTCCTCGTTCCATACCGCGCGGAACAGGTCCTCCACGGCCACCACGCTGCCGCGATGCTCGACCAGATACAGCAAGATTGAATACTCGGTGGGTGTGAGGCGTACCGGTGAACCGTCCACCGTTACGGAACGAGCATCGCGGTTGATCTCCAGGCCGTCGAGCTGAATGGTCGGCGACTCGGCCGCCTGTGCACGGCTACCGTAGCTGGTGTAGCGGCGAAGCTGAGCGTGCACGCGCGCGATGAGCTCCAGCGGACGGAACGGCTTAACCACGTAATCGTCCGCGCCAAGCGAAAGGCCCTCGATCTTGTCTTGCTGGGCATCGCGCGCCGTCAGCATGATCACAGGATAGGTATGGCTGGAACGGATCGTACGCAGCAGCTCAAACCCATCGATATCGGGCAGCATGACATCCAGCAGCGCCAGATCGAACTCCTGCTCCAAGATTGCCTTGGCAGCATCGGCCCCGCTATAGGCAATCTGGACGTCAAAGCCTTCTTTTGTAAGGTAGATGCCCACTAGGTCGGCAATGGCCTTCTCGTCATCAACTACCAGTATGCGCTCGTTCATGCGTGCTCCTCTCGCGCTCCATTATGCCCGAGGGGGCGCCCGTCACACACAACAAGCGTGGGTGATTAAGTCGGCCTTAAGCACCCTTGTGCCCGTTCGGGCGCGGATGTGGGCCACGCACGCACGCGATGATCGCCGACGCCGGCAAACGATATACTCTAGTTTCAGAAGAGACCATCCCGTCGAAAGCGAAATCCGTGAAGTCCCTCACCTCTTTTGCAAAGCGCTCAGCCCAGCTTGCCGCCGGCTTTGTCTGCGCTATCGCCCTTGCCGCTGGCGTGCCCACCGTCGCCGGCGCCCAAGTGCTCACGACCGACAATGTTTGCGGCAAAACCGCCGATGTGCGCGGTATCACGGCCGAAAACCTGCCCGATATCGATGCGACCAATGCCCTCGTCATGGGCAAAGACGGCACCGTCTACTATGCCCGCGATGCCGATGAGCAGGTCAAAATTGCCTCGATCACCAAGGTCATGACCGCAATCCTAACCGTCGAGAATTGCAAGATGGACGAGAAGGTCACGGTGAGCAACGCCGCAGCCACCGTGGGCAACTCGACCGCCGGCTTGCTCGAAGGCGACAAGCTTACCGTGGAGCAGGCGCTGCGCGGCCTGATGATTCCCTCGGGCAACGATGCCGCCATCGTGCTCGCCGAATATGTGGGCAAGAAGATCGACCCTAAGACCAAAGACGCCGAGGCCACATTTGTGAAGGCCATGAACGAGCGCGCTAAGAAGCTCGGCTGCACCGGTACGCTTTTTGAAAACCCGCATGGTCTGGACTTTGATGAGTGGGCTGGCGATATGCACTCAACCGCACACGACGTAGCGCTGATGATGCAGGAGGCCATGAAAAACGACACGATCCGCGAGGTCGTAGCGAGCGAGGATTCCTGGATCGAGGTCACGGGCGCCGACGGCGCCGACCATTCGCATTCCATGGACACGCATAACTATTTGCTGGGCCAAGATGGCAACATCGGTGGCAAGACCGGCACCACCGACGATGCAGGCTATTGCTTTACGAGTGCCTACAACCGCGATGGCGACGAGATCTACACCGTCGTTTTGAACTCCACCACCACCGACCAGCGCTTTACCGATACCGCAACCCTTGCCAATTGGTACTACGGCCACAAGGTGACGGTCGCAATCGCCAACACGCAGGAAAAGACCACCAACGGCAACCCGCTTATGGCGCGCGTTGGCCAAACCGACTGGACGGATAAGACAATCGACGCCACACTCGCCGATCCTACGGCGCAAGCGACCGTGTTTTCCCTTGCCGGCGAGGTGACCGAAAAGGTTAGCTACGACGATCTTTCGGGCACGGTGCATGTGGGCGACAAGGTGGGCAGCGTTACGCTCAAGCAGGACGGCACCAAAATCGCCGTTATGGACCTGGTTGCCGACGAGGAAGGGGCAGGGCCGAATCCCATTGAGTGGCTCCTTGTGAAGCTCGACCGCCTGGGCCGCCGCATCGACAACCGCCCACTCACGGCAGAAAGCGAGACCGTCGCCAAGGCGCCCGAGATGTAAGATCGAAGAACAATACACTCGCTGAAAGGAAGTGTCCGAAAGGATGCCTCCTTTTTTTGAGGGTTCGAATCCCCAGCGCCCTTTCTCGATAATAAAAAAGGGCCCCCGATGGGACCCTTCTTTAAAGTTAAACTGGCGGAGAGCTGGGGATTCGAACCCCAGATGCCCTTTTGGGGCATACTCGCTTAGCAGGCGAGCACCTTCGGCCTCTCGGTCAGCTCTCCGTAACAGCCGTTCTATAGTAACCAAACAGCCGAAGTTGAGCAAGAGGGAATTTTCTAATTGCCTAGCATCCTTTCCTCCTTGGAGGCTTCGCCTACCCCAGCGAGCGGTTGAGGGAGCCGAGCTCGTCGTTGCCCATGGTGCGCCACATTTGGAAGATGCAACCGCGTGCCAGGAAAAAGAAGCCGTTGTCGACCAGTTGCACAGCGGCATCTGCCAGCTGATTCGTCACGGCGGACACTGGCGGCAACTCAAGTCCAGCCTTGCGGATAGTCTCGACCGCTTCCTCGAACGTCGGAGGCTCGCTGACGCCCATCTCGTTCATAAGGCCCTGCATTTCTTCCAGCGCGCTGCTGCCCGACTCCTCACCGCGCGGCACCAGACGGTAACAAGCCAGCGCCAGGTCGAGCTGATCGCAATTCCAATAGGCAAACGCCAAGCGATAGAACAGGTAGCCGATTGCAGAGCGATCGCTGGCAATACGTAGGCCGTGGCGTGCCACCTCGATAATCTCGTCAAAGCGCTCCAGACGCGCAAGCACGTTGATGAGCGCAAAGTGCGATTGCATGGACGAGCGCGCCAGATCGTAAAGATGGCGCACCTCGGGCAGCGCTCGTTCAAAGTCCTCTTGCTCGGCGTAAAAGCTGCAGATCTCGTGCTGGGCAAAGTACAGCGCATCGGGCGCACGAAGGATTCGCACAGAGCGGTCTTCTTCCAACACCGGTAGCACCATGCGCACCAGCTGGTTATCGCAAAACTGTGTTTGAACCGGACCTGTCGCCAAAAGCTCGGCGACGGCGCACTTAGCCTCCAACTCCTCGACAAGACGGGAAAAGCCTTCAAAAGCACCTGTACGGTCGACTTTTGCCTGCTCGCGCAATTCAACAACACGGGCCACGTATGGGTCGTCGTCCTCTTCCATGACCTCCAACTCGTCAGCCGTATCGGCAAGCAGCAGATCGCGCAGCGCCGGCGGCAGCGTGCGATGGTCATCACGCGGACGAGCATGAACCTCCGCAGGCTCAATCGTCTCCGGAGCGGTTGACTCATACGCCTCAAGCACACGCTTGCACGGCATATCGTCCATGTCCATGCTCTCAAGATCCTTGGCGACAGGCACGCAATCGGCCAGATAGGCCGCGCGCCCAAAGAAATACGTTGCGACAACGCGCTCGCCCTGCTCACCGTCGGGAGCAGCAATCTGCACGTAGCAGCGCGTGATGCAGGTGCCCGCGGCAAAACACGCTGCCGCAAGCGTGAGTGCCACGCGCGCATCGTGCTCCGCGGCCCAGATCGCGCGCGTGTCCTCGTCCAGCTCGCGCCAGGCGTCATCTTGAGCGTCGTATTCACGTTGCGGCATGGCATCAACGACAGACTGCGCAAACCGAACGAGCATAATCCCCTCGGCAACGTTTACTCGATAGGTATAGTCAAGCCGTGTGACCACGTTGAGCGCCTCAACGATTCGCGCAAAACGGGTGCGCACGTCCCACTCGCCGCCCGGCTGGCAAGCCACCGTACCCGGTTTGCCCCACGGGTTATCGCTCGAGGCCATATCGAGCAGTCGGGGAACATCGTTGGTCGTCTTGGCGATATGCCACGCATCAAAGAGCGCGCAGCCCTCAAGGCTCGGCGAGGATGCCGCAGGGGCCAATCCAGCCCCGATGCGCTCAAGGATGCCGGAAAGGCGGTTGAGACGGCACTCGATGGCGAGCAGCGTGTCAATCTCGTCCTGGTCTAGCAGGCTACGATCAAAATTGAGATAGAACAGCTTTGAGCGATCAATGCGAGCCAGGCTCATTTCGGACTTGGCGGCGATGGTGCGCAGGCGGGGCAAGTCAATTTCGCTCATAAGGGCGGCGGCATAGCGCTCAATGCCACTTGGATTATCTGTATGGTCAATGCGGTAGAGCAACGTTTCGATTGCATCGGGCAGCGGCGTGGAATCAAAACCCAGCAGTACCTCAACCGGCTCGGGGAGTTTTACAAGTTTGATTTTGTCGACGGCATTTTTCATACCCTCGTCGAGGCCGTCACCGCCTGCCGTGTCTGAGACAGCGTTTTCAGAATCGGCGAATATCACGTAACGCAAGAACATCGAGGCCATGAACTCGCCGTAGCGAAGGCTGCGCGTCGAATTCCACGTCTCGCGATCGGATTGTTCGCGCATGGTGCCTTCGGGAGAGCCGATGACTCGCGCCCGGGAGCGCATCGTCCCATCGGTACCCCTGACTGCAATCTCACCGATGTTGGAATCGGACTCGTCAAGAATCAGCTGCATGTCGGGATCGTCGGGCAGCGATACTTCGTTAACGGGACGGTCCACCTTATAGACCTCACCCGAAACGCTCACGTAGCCCAAAAGCGACACATGGCTTTTGCCGACGAATTCGACGACATAGCATGATTCATGCGGGTCCTCGCCAAAGAGCTTCCAAACCACGCCATACGAGCGTCCCGCAGGCTGCTCGGGCATGGCCGGAAAGCGCTTTTTGGGATCAAGAAACCTGAGCTTGTATGTCGGACGCTCTGCCACGAAATATCACCCTGATCGGTCGTCTAAAGAAAGAGCGCGCCACGGGCTCACCGAGGCGCATACTCGAAATCTTACACGAGTCGATGAGAAATAGTCCCCTTTGACCGAGGTTCGAATCCATGCAGTGTTTACGTAAAAGAAAAGCCCCCGTTGCCGGGAGCTTTAATCTCAAATGGTGCGGCGTATAGGATTCCGCGCATCCGCTTCGCGGATCCGCACCGGCTTCGC
>CATYJA010000047.1:0-12391 GCA_958407545.1 uncultured Collinsella sp.
TCTAGTTCAAGGCTACATAGTTGTCCGCCGTCCGCATGGGGTAACTTCCCAGCGCGTCCTCGGACATGAAAGAACCCCCGCTGCGCACTTCGTGCGGCGGGGGTTCTTTCGTCCTGCGGAGTGCGCTGGGAAGTTACCCCATGCGGACGGCTGCGGGGTCTTTGCTGCGCTCGAGCAAGCAACCCAACATATAAATCTGAATTTGGATGGGAGGGGCTTGTTGCTGGTAGGGGCGTTGGGCTTCTGTCGACACTTTGGGATGGATTGTGCTTTGGGTTGGGGCGGCGCTTTGAGATGAGGTCGGAACTTTGGGATGAGGGGTTTACTCAGTTGAAGAGAGGCTTAATGGCTGATAGGTAGTCTTTGGCTACGTCGGCTTTGGCTGCTTGGAAGTTGTGCCAGGCCCACCATTGGACGGTGGCTACGAAGCTTGAGGCTATGTGGTGTAGCAGGAAGCTTCGGTCCATGGTGGCGGCGGGGCCGTTTGAGTCGGTAGGAACGGTCTCGGCTGCTCGTGACATGATGGTCTTGCGTAAGCAGTCGGCGAAGACGCGGGATCCGGCGCCGGCTACGAGGGCTCGAACGCCCTGACGGCGTTCCCAGAGGTTGTTGAGGATATGCTCGACTTGCACGAGTGGGTCGTCGAGCGGCGTACCATCGTCGTCGAGGGCGTGGGTGCAGATGTCGTTCACGAGCTCGGACAGTAGGTCGTCTTTGCTCTTGAAGAGGCCGTAGAATGTGGCCCGACCAACATGGGCACGAGCGATGATGTCGCCGACGGTGATCTTGCCGTAGTCCTCTTCGCGCAGCAGCTCGGAGAACGCCGCAACGATGGCAGCACGGCTTTTTGCCTTGCGGGCATCCATGGCTATGCGTCCGCGTGAACGAGCAGGCAGCGGAGCGTACCGGTGCAACCCTCGTAGGGGCGCTTGCCGGCGCCGTAGCCGACGGCTTCGATGCGGTAGCGTGAGGGCAGTTGGTCGGACGTACGCAGTGCGGTGACGATGGCGGCGCCCGTGGGCGTCACGAGCTCGCCGGCGACCGGTGTAGGCGTGAGGGCGATATTGCCCGCCTGGCACAGGTTGACGACAGCGGGGACGGGAATGGGCATGAGACCATGGGCGCAGCGGATGGTTCCGTGGCCCTCGGAGAGCGACTCGACCACGATGTCCTCAATACCCAGGTCGTCGAGGCAGATGGCGACAGAGCAGACGTCGACGATGGAGTCGACGGCGCCCACCTCGTGAAACATGACGGTGTCGGGCGTTTTGCCGTGAGCCTTGGCCTCGGCAGCAGCGAGTACGGAAAAAATGGCGAGGGCGCGACGCTTGGCGCCATCGCTTAGCTGCGAGCCATCGATGATGGCGGTGACGTCCGCCAAAGAACGGTGGTGATGGTGGTGGGCGTGATGATGGCCCTCGTGGTCATGGCCGTTGCTGTGGGCCTCATGGTCATGCTCATGGCAGTGCTCGTGCTCGCCATGATCATGATGGTGGTGCTCATGCTCGTGCGTGTGCTCGGCAGCTGCTTCGTTGCCGTAGAGCCAGGCCATATCGTGGTCGTGGTTCTCGAGCTCCTCTGCCAGCTGGACGTCGAAATCGCAGGCGTCGATGCCATGCTTGTTTACGCGTGTAACGGCAATCTCAAAGCCGTCGACCGGCAGCGTGGCGAGCTGTTCGCGCAGGTGCTCCTCGCTGGCGCCCAGGTCGAGCAGAGCCGCGACGGTCATATCGCCGCTGATGCCCGAGGTTCCGTCGATGATAAGCGTGTGCTGATGGTTGGACATGGAATGCTCCTTATCGGGCGCGGGATGTGCCGGCGCTCAGATGATTGATAAGACTTGCCTGGTAGGCGGCACCAAAGCCGTTGTCGATATTGACGACCGAAACGCCGCTGGCACAGGAGTTGAGCATGGCGAGCAGCGCGGCTACGCCACCAAAGTTCGCGCCGTAGCCCACGCTGGTGGGAACGGCGATGACCGGACAGCTCACCAGACCGCCGACAACGCTCGCCAGTGCGCCCTCCATGCCGGCGATGGCGATGACCACCTGCGCCTGAGCAAGTTCCTCGGCATGCGCAAGCAGACGGTGCAGGCCGGCGACACCCACGTCGTAGAGGCGATCGACCTCGTTGCCATAGAATTCGGCCGTCAACGCGGCTTCCTCGGCGACGGGCAGGTCGCTCGTGCCGGCGCAGGCGACGACGATGCGTCCGTTGCCGGTAGGGGAGGGCTTGCCGCCCACGAGGGCGAGCTGTGCGTCCGGGACATATCCCAGGTCGATGTCGTTGTCGAGAAGCTCCGAGGTACGGGCTGCTTTTTCGGCATCCAGGCGCGTGACCAGGATGCGCTCCTGGCCGGCATCGCGCAGTGCTTCGATAATGGCGGCAATCTGCTCGGCGGTTTTACCGGCACCGTAGACAACCTCGCCGGCTCCCTGGCGTACTCCGCGCGAAAGATCGAGCTGTGCAAAACCCAGATCGGCGGTTGGCGCCGTTTGGATGCGCGCGAGGGCGACTGCCGGGGTGACTGCTCCGCCGGCAACATCGCTCAGCAATTGCTCAAGATCTTGCTTATCCATATATGTTCCCTTCGACGGCGCAAAGTCTAGCACTCAAAGGGTATGTTTCCGAACACTAAGACAAAATTGTTCGGAAACTATAGGACAGACTGATTCAATTGTTAGACGGATCGGCTAGTCACGCAGGATGATGTCCATGGCGAGCATCAGGTTGCGCTCGTCGATGGCAAACGGGGCGGCTTCGCGCGTCTTGGGCTTGGCGCAAAACGCGATGCCCGTGCCCGCGGCCTGAATCATGGGGATGTCGTTGGCGCCGTCGCCGATTGCCACGGTATGGGCCATGTCGACACCGCACTCAACTGCCCAGTCCAGCAGCTGGATGAGCTTGGACTCCTTGGTCACAATGTTGGCAGCCAACTTACCGGTGAGCTTGCCGTCCATGACTTCCAGGCGGTTGGCCAGGCAAAAATCGATGCCCGCGGCGGTTACGATCTTGTCAGCGACCTCGTGGAAGCCGCCGCTTACCACGCCGACCTTCCAGCCCTTGCTGTGTGCCGAGCGCACAAGCTCTAACGCGCCGGGGGTAAACGTCACGCGCTCAAAGGTGCGCTCGAACACACTCTCGTCCAAGCCGGCAAGCAGCCCCACGCGTTCCTCGAGCGCCTGCTTAAAGTCGAGCTCGCCGCGCATGGCGCGCTCGGTGATCTTCGCCACTTGCTCGCCTACGCCGGCCTCCTCGCCCAACAGGTCGATGACCTCCTGGTTGATGAGCGTGGAGTCGATATCCATAACAATGAGGCGTGCGGTCATGGTGGGCCTTTCCGAGTGCAGTTGTATTGGGGCACATTGTCGCACGCGGCGCGCTTGGGCGACGGCCAGGCCGCGTCAATTGTTTCGTCTCCGTCAAGTCTTTGGGCAAGAGTTACTTTTTCGCGGTACATCGACGTGGGTGCGATAAGATAGAACGCCATGTCCGGCTGCGCGGTTTACGCAGGCTGGGCAAATCTGTACGACGCCGCCCGGAACGACACGGGGCGGCACAGATCCATAAAGGAGGATCACTGGTATGAGCCAGACCCGTCCCATCGATGAGCATTCCATGCACACCCGTACCTGCGGCGAGCTTCGCCGCGAGAACGTGGGCGAAGAGGTTACCCTCACCGGTTGGGTGAGCCGTCGCCGCGACCACGGCGGCCTTATCTTCTGCGACCTTCGCGACCGCGAGGGCATCACGCAGCTCACCTTCGACCCCGAGCACTCCGATGGCGATGCCTTTAAGATCGCCGAGACCATGCGTCCCGAGTGGCCCATCAAGATCCACGGCGTCGTGCGCTCCCGTGGCGAGGAGACCACCAACACCAAGCTCGCGACCGGCGAGATCGAGGTCCTGACCGACCACGCCGAGGTTCTCAACACGTCCGTCACCCCGCCGTTCCAGATCGAGGACGGCATCGAGACCAGCGAGGACACCCGCCTGCGCTATCGCTATCTGGACCTCCGCCGTCCCGAGATGATGGCCAACCTCAAGCTGCGCTCCGACTTTACCTTTGCCATTCGCGAGGCACTGCACAACCGTGAGTTCATGGAGGTCGAGACGCCCTCCCTGTTCAAGTCCACGCCCGAGGGCGCCCGCGACTTCATCGTTCCCAGCCGCATCCAGCCGGGCAACTTCTACGCCCTGCCGCAGTCCCCGCAGCTTCTGAAGCAGCTGCTCATGGTCGGTGGCGTTGAGCGCTACTACCAGGTTGCCAAGTGCTTCCGCGACGAGGACCTGCGTGCCGACCGTCAGCCCGAGTTCACCCAGGTCGATATCGAGATGTCCTTCGTGGACCAGAACGATGTCATGAGCGCGCTCGAAGAGGTTCTTGCCGATGCCTTCGGTCGCATGGGTGTCGAGATGCCCACGCCGCTGCGTCGCATGAACTACTGGGATGCCATGGACACCTATGGCTCCGACAAGCCCGATACCCGCTATGGCATGCACCTGGTCGACCTGACCGACATCTTTGCCAACTCCAAGTTCAAGGTCTTTGCGACCGCCGCAAATGAGGAGGGCTCTGTCGTCAAGGCCATCAACGCCAAGGGCGCCGGTGCCTGGGCACGTGCCAAGATCGATAAGCTCGCCGGCGTGGCCTCCACGTTTGGCGCCAAGGGCCTGGCCTGGATCGCCTTCCGCGAGGACGGCTCCATCAACAGCCCCATCGTCAAGTTCTTCTCGGACGAGGAGATGGCCGCTCTGCGTGAGCGCATGGACGTCGAGCCCGGCGACCTTGTGATGTTTGCCGCCGGTCCGCGCCTGCTCTCTGACGAGATCCTGGGCGGCATGCGCTCGCACATGGCCAACGCCCTCGAGATTAAGCGTGAGGGTCACGACTTCCTGTGGGTCGTCAACTTCCCGCTGTTCCACTGGGATGAGGACCGCAAGGCTTACGCTGCCGAGCACCAGCCCTTCACTCTGCCGACCGAGACCGACATCGCCAAGATCGAGGCCGATCCCCTGGCAGCCGGCTCCTGCACCTACGACTTTGTCATGGATGGCTTTGAGGCCGGCGGCGGCGGTATGCGTATCCACAACGCCGAGATGCAGATGTCCATGCTCAAGCTCCTGGGCTTTACCGAGGAGCGTGCCGAGTCTCAGTTCGGCTTCCTCATGGAGGCCCTCAAGTTTGGTGCGCCCCCGATGGGCGGTTTTGCTCTGGGCCTGGACCGCGTGTGCATGCTGCTCACCGGTTCCGACTCCATCCGCGACGTCATGGCGTTCCCCAAGACGGCCAGCGGCTCCGACCTTATGTCGGGTGCTCCGAGTGCCGTTTCCGGCGCCCAGCTCAAGGACGTCAGCCTGCGCCTGATGTAGGCAAGCGGCTACATATTGCTTGCAACGAGGGAAGGACGTGTGCTTTCCCTCGTTTTTTATACGCCGAGGTTGCGAGGGCATAGGGTGACCGGACGTCGCGGAAACTGCGACCCAGAATCCAGCCAAATAACGGGTCGCACTTTCCGGTTGAGCTTCTGGCGGAAAGTACATCCCAGAATCGGCGTTCGGAATGGGCCGGGCTTTCCGCTAAAGCAGCCTAGCGGAAAGCCCGGCCCAGTTTCCTACAGTGAGTCTCTCTGAACGAGCTGCATGTGCATGACGGTGGTGGTGGGTACGGCGCCATTGATCATATCGAGCGCAATGCCTGCGGCCATGTGGCCTTCCTCGCGAAGCGGCTGACGAATGGTCGTCAACGCGGGGACGCTGCGAGCTGCGACCTCGTGGTCATCGAAGCCCACGACCGAAACGTCTTTGGGTACGCTAATTCCTGCTTCGTTGAATGCGGCGATAACGCCGGTTGCGATACGGTCCGATCCGCATAGCACGCCGTCGGCACGTATTTCGCGCGCGAGCAACCGCCGCGTGGCTTGGTAGCCGTCTCCGCTGCTCCATCCGGTATAGATGACATTTTCATCCGGAAGGCTTTCGCCCAAAATTGCACGGTAGCCGCGAAGGCGGTCGATGACGGCGGGGTTATCCTGCGGCCCCAGCACGGCAACGATGTCCTTGCGTCCGCGATCTTTCATAGCGAGCGCCGCAAAGCGTCCGCCCTCTTCGTCGTCGGAGTAGACCGTCGAGAACACGTCGCGATAGGGATGGCCCTCGAGCTGGCCGCATAACACAGTGGGTACGCCCAGCTCGCGCAGCACCTCGAGCAGCTCACTGCCCTTGTAGGGCGAGACGTCGATGACGGCGTCAAACGAGCGGCGCTCAAAATGCTCGCGTGCGCGGTTGCGCTCATGCGAGGAAGATGCCTGCAAGATCACGGGCAAGTAAGACGACTCCGAAAGTTCCTCGGTAATGCCGCTTAAAAACTCACTGTAGGTGGGATCGCTAAACAGCTCGCTCAAAGGCTCGGTAACCAGCACGGCGATAATTTCCGTGCGTCCGACGGCGAGCGCCCGGCCGCGTGCGTTGGGAACGAAGTTAACCTTTTTCGCCGCTGCGCGGACACGCTTTTTAGTTTCCTCGCTAATGCGGGGGGAGTCGTTGAGGGCGCGCGATGCCGTGGAGCGCGAAACACCGGCAGCTTCAGCAACCTCGGCAAGCGTGGGTGCGGTGCGTGCTGGTTGGGTCATGGCGTCTCCTGTGCAATTGGGTCGGTGGGCTATCGATAAAGGCTAATGCGGATACAGATTACTATAGCGCGCGTGAACGGCGTCCATGGTATCCGGTGACCGGTGTCGTTTTGCAATCAAACTGCGACTGAGCACGGCATGTATGGGCGAGACATAGGCAGGCGCGACAGTTGCCTGTGAGTTCAAGAACGATGCCCCGTGCTGTGCACCTAAGCTTAGGGTGACATAAGTAGCATGGTTGTACAACCGGTTGCACCGTTAATCCGACAAAATCGACCGTTCGGCGGACAACCGGTTGCACAGATTTTTGTACCGCCCGTAAGATAAGGACAACCGATTGCACAAAGAAGCACTACGATGACGAAGGAGCATCACCATGGACGCCATTAACGATTGGGAAAACCAAGCGCTCACCCACAGGAACCGCCTGGCACCCCATGCGTACTTTATGGGTTATGAGGCCGCCGATCTCGCCGCTACGTACAGCCGCGAGCTGTCGCGCGGATTTGTCCAGCTGTCCGGCTCGTGGCAGTTCCGCCTTTTTGAGGGCCCCGCGGCCGTCTCCAACGAAGCACTTTGCACGTACAAGCCCGAGTGGGATCACGTGGAGGTTCCGCACCTGTGGCAGGTAGACGGCTATGGCAACCTTGCCTACACCGACGAGGGTTTTCCGTTCCCGGTGGATCAGCCGTTCGTTCCCTCCGACGACCCTACGGGCGTCTACCAGCGCATCGTCAAACTTCCCGCCGTGCCTGCCGGCGCTCGCGAGATTATTCGCTTCGACGGTATCGAGAGCTACGGCGAGCTGTATGTCAACGGCAAGTTTATCGGCATGACCAAGGGTTCGCGCCTGTCCGCCGAGTTTGACGTGACCGACGCGCTCGTCGAGGGCGACAACCTGTTTGCGGTCAAGGTTCTGCAGTACAGCGATGGTAGCTACATCGAGGACCAGGACATGTGGTGGGCATCGGGCATCTTCCGCGATGTGTACCTCATGCAGTGTCCCGCCGCGCATCTGGTCGACTTTAGGTTCCGCACGCACCGCGAGGGCGATGCCGCTCTGATCACGCTCGATACGGTTGCCGAGGGCGCAAGTCGCGTCGTGTATACGCTCAGCGATGGCCAGAATGTGGTCGCTACGGGCGAGTGCGTCGACGGCCATGCCGAGTGCAGCGTTGCCGATGCCCACTTCTGGAACCCCGAGGACCCCTTCCTCTATGACCTTACGCTTGAGGTCTACGACGGCGACGAGGTCAGCGAGTACGTTCCGCATCGCCAAGGCCTTGCCGAGGTGACGGTCGAGGGCAATCATATCTACCTCAACGGCACCTACTTTAAGATGCATGGCGTCAACCGCCACGACCACGACGATCACAAGGGCCGCGCCGTGGGTCTCGAGCGCATGCGCCGCGACCTGGAGCTCATGAAGCAGCACAACATCAACGCGGTGCGCACGTCCCACTACGCCAACGACCCGCGCTTCTACGAGCTGTGCGATGAGTATGGCATCATGCTGGTCGCCGAGACCGATATGGAGAGCCACGGCTTCGAGAATATCGGCAATATCGCCCTGGTGACCGACGACCCGGCATGGGAGCCGGCCTACGTCGACCGCATTGAGCGCCTGGTGATGCAGGAGCGCAACCACGCCTGCATCATTATGTGGTCGATGGGCAACGAGAGCGGCTATGGCTGCAACATCCGCGCGATGTACGCCAAGGCTCACGAGCTCGACGGTCGTCCGGTCCATTACGAGGAGGATCGCAACGCCGATACCGTCGACGTCATTTCCACGATGTACTCCCGCGTGTCGCAGATGAACGACTTTGGCGAGCATCCGTTCCCCAAGCCGCGCATTAACTGCGAGTATGGCCACTCCATGGGTAATGGCCCCGGAGGCCTGTCCGAGTACCAGGAGGTCTTCGATCGTTGGGATTGCATCCAAGGCCAGTTTATCTGGGAATGGTGCGACCACGGTTTGGCTGCTGTGACCGAGGACGGCGTTGCCTACGATATGTATGGCGGCGACAACGGCGATTACCCCAACAACAGCAACTTCTGCATCGACGGCATGGTGTTCCCTTGGCAGCAGCCGAGCCCGGGCCTTACCGAGTACGGCCAGGTCATCTGCCCGGTTCGCATGGCCTACGATGCCGAGGCGGGCGAGCTGACCGTCACCAACAAGCGTTGGTTTACCACCCTCGAGGATGTCTGCCTGTCGGCGGAGACCCTGGTGGACGGCGACGTGGTCTGCCGCAAGACGCTCATGCCCGGTGCGGTTGCCCCCGGCGAGTCCGTCCAGCTTCCGCTGGTGATTCGCGAGGCCGCAGTGGGCGAGACCCTGCTGACCGTGCACGCCTACACCATGGCGGCTCACGCCTGGTGCGAGCCGATGTTCCAACTGGGTGCAAGCCAGTTTGCCATCGCAAACCATCCGGCGCCGGCAATTGCCGCCCCCGCTCGTCCTGAGCTTACGGTCGAGGAGACCGAGCAGGAGATTCGTATTCGCTCCCTCAACGGCGAGCTGACCTTCAGCAAGGTCAACGGTACCGTGAGCGAGTGGAAGGCATCCGGTCGCGACGTCATGACCTCCGGTCCCCAGGTTGGTTTTTGGCATCCGCTCGTCGATAACCACGCCCAGGAGTACGACTCCCTGTGGAAGGATAACTTCATCGATGTGATGCAGACGTCTACCCGCAATGTTTCTTGGAAGCAGGACGACAATGCGGTCGTCGTTACCGTGAGCCAGCGTATCGCTCCTCCCGTCCGCGCGTTCGGCATGCGCGTCGAGCTCGTCTATACCGTGCTTCCGAGTGGCCGCGTCGACCTCAAGGTTTCCGGCGAGCCCTACGGCGACTATTCGGACATTATCCCGCGCATCGGCATCTCCTTCGAGGTTCCCGGTTGTGATCGTGCCGTCGAGTGGTATGGCCACGGCCCGGGCGAGAACTATCCGGACTCGCTGCGCGCCAACCCGGTCGGTCATTACCGCACTACGGTCGACGACATGTTCACGCCCTACGTTATGCCCCAGGACTGCGCCAACCGCGAGGGTACCCGCTGGGTCGCCCTGCGCTCCAGCCACGGTGACGGTCTGGTCGTGACGCGTCCGAGCGACGCCGCTTCCAATCCGTTCTCGTTCTCCGCATGGCCCTATAGCTGCGAGGCTATCGATAACGCCAAGCATGTCTACGATCTTGTCCCGGGCGACACGGTTACGGTCAACATCAACGACCAGCTGCTCGGCCTTGGCTCGAACTCTTGGGGTTCCGAGGTGCTCGATTCCTATCGCACCCGTTTTGAGAGCTTCAGCTTTGAGGTGTCCCTGCGACCGCTGACGTCTGCCGATCTGGCTCAGGCGCTGGCACCCATTAAGGAGGCATAAGTCATGCATATCTTTAACTCGCGTGCCGATTTCGACGCCCAGATGAAGTCCGTCAAGAAGTGGATGCGTACCGGTCAGGCACTCGACGGCGTTTCTGAACTGCAGCACGATGTGGCGTACTCTATCGGCGACTCGCTGGTGTATTGGTGGGTGAACGCCCACGAGGCGGCTACTGCCGATCTGGTCGGTCATCGTCGCTACCATGCCGTGCTCGCCCCGCTCGACGGCAATCTGACCGTTGAGGTGGCTTCCAAGGCCGATCTTACCTGTACGCGCGCCTACAGCGATATCGATGATCGCGAGCGCTTTGAGGGTACGGGGGAGACCGTGACGATTCCCGCCGGCGGCGTTGCCGTCGTCGAAATTGACGAGGCCTACCGTGTCGTGGCCGATGCCGCGGATCCCCGCGTCGTGGTACTGCACGTGACAGTCGAAGGTTATTCCTTCCCCAACAAGTAGTATTCGTCCGTCTGGACGTTTGCTTCGCGCCGTTAAGGGGGATGGCTTTGTTGACTCCCTTTTCCCCATTCCCCTTAGCAGGTGCGCCGTCCGTGTTTGCACTTGCAGCTCGGACGGTTTTAGATGACATTTAACAGATGATTGGGAGGGCTTATGAGCTCTGAAAAACGAGGAACGATTGGTTCGTTCGCTCTGCTGGGCATGACGGTCGCCGTCGTGTTCGGTATCAAGAACATCATCAACAACAACGCGGCCATCGGCTTGGCAGCTGCGCCGTCGTTCTTCTTCGCCACGCTTTTGTACTTTGTCCCCTATACCCTGGTTACCGCCGAGTTCGTCGGCCTCAACAAGGACTCCGAGTCTGGCGTGTACGCATGGGTTAAGACCTCGATGGGTGGTCGCTGGGCGTTCCTGACGGCATTTAGCTACTGGTTCGTTAACCTGTTCTTCTTTGCGTCCGTCCTGCCCAACGTCATCATCTACGCGAGCTACGTGTTCTTTGGTGCCAACGCCGAGCTTTCGCAGCTGTGGATCACCATTATCGAGATCGTCGTCTTTGCTATCGCCACGTGGGTTTCGACCAAGGGCGCTAAGTGGATCGGCTCCATTTCCTCCTTCGGTTCGACCGCGGCTCTCGGCCTGACCGCCGTGTTCATCCTGCTGTCCCTTGCTGCTGCCTTTGGCGGCGTTGAGTTCGCTACGGCTCCTACTCCCGCTAACATGGCTCCCGACATGAGCAACTTCGCAACTGCGTGGGGCTTCTTCGGTACGCTTGCCTGGATCATCCAGGGCGTTGGCGGCGCTGAGTCTGTCGGCGTGTTCCTTAACGACCTTAAGGGTGGCGTCAAGGCCTTCGTACGCACCGTCGTTATCGCCGGCCTGACCATCGGCCTTCTGTATGCAGGCGCTTCGCTGCTGGTTAACCTGTTCATCCCCGAGGGCGGCGTTGCCATCTCCACCGGTATCTTCGACGTATTCGGCGCTGTCTTTGCCCACTTTGGCATTCCCATGGAAGTGTCTACGCGCGCCATCGGCTTGATCCTTCTCGCCGCCACGCTGGGCTCCCTCATGATGTGGACCTCTGCTCCCATCAAGGTTTTCTTCACCGAGATCCCCAAGGGCGTCTTTGGTAGCAAGATCGTCGAGCTCAACGAGCACGGCATTCCTGCCCGCGCTGCCTGGCTGCAGTTCGCCATCGTCGTCCCCATCCTGATCATCCCGGCCCTGGGCTCCGGTAACCTCGACGACCTGCTCATGATCGTCACCAACATGACTGCTGCCACCGCTCTGCTCCCACCGCTGCTGATTTTGCTTGCCTACTTTATGCTGCGCAAGAACTTTGATGCCGCTCCCCGTGGCTTCCGCATGGGTTCGCGCAGCTTTGGCCTGGTCGTTGCCGCATTCCTGCTTGTGGTCTTCTGCTTCGTGCTTATCTGCGGCACCATTCCGCTCGATCAGCCGCTGTGGCTGACGCTGGTCTACAACGTTGGCGGCGTGGTTGTCTTCTTGGGCCTTGCCGTGATGTGGTACAACCGCTACATCAACCGCCTGCGCGAGACCGATCCCGAGGCCGCCGAGAACGAGCTTCGCCCTTCCGTCCTCGATATGATGGAGTAGCGGCTAGGATTAATCTACGGCTGTGGAATAAATCGATTCCCTTTCCTAAGGAGGGGCCTTACGAGGCCCCTCCTTTTGTGTTTTGGGGCATGGTCTTGGCCCCCGTGGTCAAAAAATGCCAAATATGAGTACTGTTGCAAAAGAAGTGCCATATTTTTCGGCCTGCTCTGAGCGAAAATGGGCTCAAAATCGATTTATCTAACTCCCTTTAAAGGGCGTTTGACGGCTTTCAACCTCTTCGAATCGGTAGCGCGCAGAGTCGTGGTGTAAGAAGCAAGGGAGGGCCATCGCCTAGAAT
>CATYJA010000048.1:0-12264 GCA_958407545.1 uncultured Collinsella sp.
GCGGCGAATCTGCTCCATCGCTTAGAGCTGCTGCGTCTGGACGGCGCGTGATAGGGCTGCCAAAGCGATCGCCAGCGTGCTGAGCAACGTCCTCTCTGTGCGCACCCGTTTTTGTATGTATTAGCGCACTACCAAGCACGCCCACGCGGCCGTATGCCGTGCCCATTGCGCGTGCAGATAAGGAACAACAACATATGCGTAATTCTGTATCCGACGTCACCGACGCCGAGATTCTGGACGAGGCCCGCGAGGCCATGACCCAGGCTGCCTTCGATGCCGCCGATGAGGCCAATGCTGCCCAGGCCGTCGAGTCCGCTACCGAGAGTCTGCCCGCCTTTGACGAGCTGGGCCTTTCCGACGAGATGCTCCGTGCCATCGAGAACCTGGGCTACACGGCGCCGACGCCCGTGCAGGCCGGTTCGATCCCCGTGGTGCTCGAGGGCCGCGACTTGCTTGCCGCCGCTCAGACCGGCACCGGCAAGACGGCCGCCTTTTTGCTGCCGACCATGAACAATCTGGAGCACATCGCTCCGCCCAAGCCTGTGCGCGAGCGCGGCGGCCGCAACCGCCGTCGCGGTGCCAAGAAGCCCGAGGGCAACGGCCGCGGCCCCGTGATGCTCGTCATCACCCCCACGCGCGAGCTTGCCCAGCAAATCGACGAGGTCGCGAGCAAGATCGCCGACGTCACCGGCCATGTCGCCGTGACCGTCGTGGGTGGCGTGAGCTACAAGCCGCAGACCGCGGCACTCAAGTACGGCTGCGATATCCTGGTCGCCACGCCGGGCCGTCTGGTCGACCTGATCGAGCAGGGCGCCTGCCACCTGAACGAGGTCAAGGTGCTGGTGCTCGACGAGGCCGATCGCATGCTCGACATGGGCTTTTTGCCCGCCGTCCGCCGCATTGTGCGCGAGACGCCGGCCGAGCGCCAGACGCTGCTGTTCTCGGCGACGCTCGACGAGGAGGCCGTGGGCGAGATCACCGACCTGGTGAGCGACCCGGCCCGCGTGGAGATCGCGCCCGCCACGTCGACCGCCGACACCGTCGACCAGTTTGTGTTCCCGGTGTCCATCGAGGCCAAGAATAACCTGTTGCCCGAGTTTCTCAAGAAGGAGGGCCCGGAGCGCACCATTGTCTTTATGCGCACCAAGCATCGCGCCGACAGCTGCTGCCGTCGTCTGGAGCGTAAGGGCATCAAGGCCGCCGCGATCCACGGCAACCGCAGCCAGGCCCAGCGCGAGCGCGCGCTTTCGGCCTTCCGCGACGGTACCGTCGACGTGCTGGTGGCAACCGACGTGCTTGCCCGCGGCATCGACATTAGCGACGTGCGCTACGTCGTGAACTTTGACGTGCCGGCCGAGCCGACCGACTACATCCACCGTATTGGCCGTACGGGCCGTGCCGGCGAGCTAGGTTGGGCCATCACGTTTGTGACCGAGCAGGACGTCGATGAGTTCTACGAGATCGAGAAGCTCATGGACAAGACGGCCGACATTTATGACGCCGGCGACCTGCATGTGGGCCCCAATCCGCCCGCCGTTGACCCCGAGCGCGATCCTGCCGCCTTTAAGGTGAAGAAGAAGACCAAGCGCGGCAAGTCCAAGAGCAAGAAGAAGCTTGAGCAGGCGCGTCGCGACGGCAAGCGCAACGGCGACGATTACGGCGATGTGGCTGGTCGTTCCAACCGCGGTCGCGACGAGCATCGCGGCGACGGCGAGCGTCCGAGTCGTCCCAAGCGCGGCGGCAAGACCCGCGTGCGCGAGGGCGTTCAGGCTCGCGTGGATGAGGCCGTGGAGAGCGTGGCCCGCGAGATGGCTGCCGAGGAGCGTGCCGGTGCCGCTGCCGTCGAGCAGGCCCCGCGCGGCAATCGCGCCGAGCGCCGTGCCAAGCAGTTCCAGGGCGAGGCGCATCGCCGCCGTCGTGAGGACGAGGACCGTGGCGGTCGTCGTCGTGTTGAGCGCGAGGACGAGGGCCGTGGTTCGCGCGGCGGCAAGCGCGGCTCGGGTGACCGTCGTCACTCCGGTCGCAATGACGAGCGCGGCGAGCGCGATGAGCGTCGTGGCGGCGAGGGCCGTGGTTTGCGTGACGAGCGTGGTACCCGCGGCGGCGAGTCCCGCGGCGGCAAGCGCTTTGACGAGCGCGGAGGCCGCGAGGGTGCTCGTGGCAACGGCAAACGCAGCGGCGCCGGTCGTTCGAATGAGTCGCGCGATCGTCGCGACCCGCGTGCCAGCCGCGATCGTCGCGATGACTGGCGTAACTACGACGACACCCGCGAGGAGCGCCGTGGCGGCTATCGCGGCGGGCGTGGCGGCAACCAGGCCGGTTCCCGCGGCGGTCGTGCCGGCGGTCGCGATAACCGTGGCAGCTATGGTAACAATCGTGGCGGCAAGCGCGGCGGCAGCTCCCGTCGTCCCGGCGACGGCGGCGGCAAGCGCAAGTAACATACGCGTCGCGCGATAAGGCGAGATGAGTTTGGGTCCCGAGCAGACGATGCTCGGGGCCCTTTTTGGTGCAAAGAGGTCAGGTTAATCTGCACCAACGTCTTGAAGTTGCGGTGGAATACGGACTGTTTTGGCCTTTTGAGCGGCTTTTCAGTCCCTATTTCACCGCAACTCACGATTGGTGCAAACAAACCTGTCCACGATGCACCAGAGTGAGGAGTGTCCCCAAGTGCCGCATTGTGGGTAACGCGTTTTATCAAATATGGCATTTATCTGCGGTAATGTTCTATTTCACCGCTGAGGACGACGTTTCATACCGCCTGCCGAACCGTGTTGCTGCCAAACAACTTTATAGGTCAGTGTGTTGCGTGTAGCAATTTCGCCCGGCCTCGCCTCCGGGCTGCCATGTGAGAGGGGATCTTATGGCTCGACTGCATGTAATGGAACGCAGCCACGCTCAGGCCGTCATGGACGACCTGCACGATGCGCTCGGACGTCGTCTGGCGGTGAGTTCGCTCGCTCCGTGTCCCGTTGAGTTTACGGCAGCGCTCGTCAACCTGTGCTCCACCCAGAGCTGCGGCAAGTGCACGCCCTGCCGCGTGGGCCTGAGCGCGCTGAGCGACCTGCTCGCCGATGTGCTCGAAGGGCGCGCCGATGAGTCCACGCTCAACCTTATTGAGCGCACGGCCCGCACCATCTACCTTTCGAGCGACTGCGCCATCGGCTACGAGGCCGGCGCCATGGCGCTCACGGCCATTCGCGGCTTCCGCGACGACTTTGAGCACCACATTCGTGAGCACTCCTGCGGCTTTGACCGCGAGGCCCGTGTCCCGTGCGTCTCAGGCTGCCCGGCGCACGTCGACATTCCCGGGTACATTTCGCTCGTTGAGGCCGGCCGCTATGCCGATGCCGTCAAGGTCATCCGCAAGAACAATCCGCTTCCGCTCGTCTGCGGCCTGGTGTGCGAGCATCCCTGCGAGATGCACTGTCGCCGTGGCATGGTCGACGACCCCATGAACATCCTTGCCCTCAAGCGGTTTGCCGTTGAGCATAGCGACCTCAACGACCACAAGCCACATGTAGTGGACAACACTGGTAAGCGCGTCGCCGTGATCGGCGGCGGCCCGGCCGGTCTTTCTTGCGCCTACTACCTGGCCGTGATGGGCCACAAGGTGACCATTTTTGAGCAGCGCCACCACCTGGGTGGCATGCTGCGCTACGGAATCCCCAGCTATCGTCTGCCACGCGAGCGCCTGCAGGCCGAGATCGACTGGATCATGAGCGCCGGCATCGATGTGGAACTCGACCACTCCGTGAACGGCGAGGAGCTCGCCCGTCTACGCGACGAGTTCGATGCCGTCTACCTAGCCATCGGTGCCCACAGCGACAAGAAGCTCGGCCTTCCGGGCGAAGAGGCGCCCGGCGTTGAGTCGGCCGTCAAGATGCTGCGTGCCATCGGCGATGACGAGCTGCCCGACCTAAGCGGCCAGCGCGTGTGCGTCATCGGCGGCGGCAACGTTGCCATGGACGTGGCACGCTCTGCCGTGCGCTGCGGTGCCGAAAAGGTAAGCATCGTCTACCGCCGTCGCATCTGCGATATGACGGCCCAGGATGCCGAGATCGCCGGTGCCCAGGCCGAGGGCTGCGAAGTGCTGGAGCTGACAGCCCCGCTCGCCATCGAGACGGGCGAGGACGGTCGCGTGAACGGCCTGCGCGTGCAGCCGCAGATTATCGGCGAGCCCCGCCGCGGTCGTCCGGCTCCGCGTGCCGCCGCCACGCCCGAGCACGTCATCCCCTGCGAGCGCGTGTTCGTCGCCATTGGCCAGGACATCGATTCCAAGCCGTTTGAGGAGATGGGCGTTGCCTGCAAGTGGGGCTGCGTCGTCACCGATTCGGATGGCGCCGTGCCCAACTTCGATGGCCTCTTTAGCGGCGGCGACTGCCAGACCGGCCCCGCTACCGTCATCCGCGCCATCAATGCCGGCCGCGTGGCTTCGGCAAACATCGACCGCTATCTGGGCTTCGACCACAAGATCAAGCTCGACGTGGAGCTGCCGACCGTCCAGTTTAAGGGCAAGCACGAGTGCGGCCGCTGCGAGCTGGGCGAGCGCGAGGCCGGCGAGCGCATTCACGATTGGAATCTGGTCGAGCAGGGTCTCACCGAGCAGGAGGCGCGCCAGGAGGCGAGCCGCTGCCTGCGCTGCGACCACTTTGGCTTTGGCGCGTTCCGCGGAGGGAGGAACCTGGAATGGCAGAGCCCAACAAAACCACCGTCAGCGACAACACCGAAAACGGAGCGCACAATATGGTCAAGCTCACTATCGATAATTGCGAGGTCGTGGTTCCCGAGCACACCACGATCCTGGACGCAGCCAAGTCCGTCGGCATTCAGATTCCTACCCTGTGCTACCTGCGCGATCTAAACGAGATCGGCGGTTGCCGCGTGTGCGTGGTCGAGGTTGAGGGCTGCGACCAGCTGGTTGCTGCCTGCAACAACTACGTGCTCGACGGCATGGTGGTCCACACCAACAGCCCCAAGGCGCGCGAAGCCCGTCGCACCAACGTGCAGCTGCTGCTGTCCCAGCACGATTCGCAGTGCACGAGCTGCGTGCGCAGCGGCAACTGCAACCTGCAGACCATCGCCAATGACCTGGGCATTTTCTATCTGCCGTATCAAAGGCATTTGACGGGCGAGGGCTGGGATTTCGATTTTCCCATCATCCGCGAAAACGACAAGTGCATCAAATGCATGCGCTGCATTAAGGTGTGCGAGAGCGTACAGGGCTTAGGGATCTGGGACCTGACCAACCGCGCCACGCATACCGCCGTGGGTACCCGCGGGCGCGCGCCGATCGGCAAGACCGATTGCGTCGCATGCGGCCAGTGCATTACGCATTGTCCGACGGGCGCACTGCGCGAGCGCGACGACACCGAGACGGTGTTCGATGCTCTCGCCGATCCCGACAAGATCGTGCTGGTGCAGATTGCGCCGGCCGTGCGTAGCGCTTGGGGCGAGGAGCTCGGCATTCCGCGCGAGGAGGCAACCGTTGAGCGTCTGGCTTGCGCGCTGCGTCGCGTGGGCTTTGAGTACGTGTTCGATACCGATTTCTCGGCCGACCTCACCATTATGGAGGAGGGCTCCGAGCTGCTCGAACGCCTGGGCGCCGTTGCCATGGGTGAGGGCGATAGCCGCGGCTGGCCCATGTTTACGAGCTGCTGCCCGGGCTGGGTGCGCTTTGTGAAGGCGCGTTACCCCGAGTTTGTCGACAGCCTGTCTACGTCCAAGTCGCCGCAGCAGATGTTCGGCGCTATTGCCAAGACCTACTACGCCAAGGTGCTGGGCGTGGAGCCCGAGCGTCTGTTTGTGGCGTCCGTGATGCCGTGCACGGCCAAGAAGGCCGAGTGCGCGCTGCCGAGCATGGTGGGCGAGGACGGTACGCCCGACGTAGACGTTGCACTGACGGTGCGCGAGATGGTGCGCATGATCCGCGCGAGCCACGTGAGCGTGGATACGCTGGTTGAGGAGCCGCTCGATACGCCGCTGGGCTTTGGCACGGGCGCGGGTGTGATCTTTGGCGCCACGGGCGGCGTGATGGAGGCCGCCGTGCGCTCGGCCTATTACCTGGTGACGGGCAAGAACCCCGATGCCGACTTCTTTACCGATGTGCGCGGCCTGGACGGCTGGAAGGAAGCCGTCGCCGATATCGATGGCACCAAGGTGCGCGTCGCCGTGGCACACGGGCTGGGCAATGCCGCCCGTCTGCTCGACGCGATTCGCGACGGCTGCGTGAGCTATGACTTCGTTGAGGTTATGGCATGCCCAGGCGGCTGCGTCGGTGGCGGCGGTCAGCCCATCCATGACGGCTGCGAGCTGGCGGCCGAGCGTGGCCAGGTGCTGTGGGGCCTGGATGCGAAGGCGGACATTCGCTTCTCGCACGAGAATCCCGATGTCCAGGCGTGCTATCGCGAGTTCTTGGGCGAGCCGCTCTCGCCGCTGGCCGAGGACCTGCTGCATACCGACCATCACGCCTGGTCGATGCCCAATGAGGGGGCGTGCTAGCGATGCGCGCTTTTGATGTTGAGATGTCGCGCCGGGGGTTTGCCTCGGTGCTCGCCGCGGGCGCCCTGTCGCTTGCGCTCGCGGGCTGTGGTGGCGGAGCTACCGGTGCCGGGTCCGCCGCGGGTTCGGCTGCCGGGTCTGCTGCGGGCGGTTCTGCTGTCGAGCCGGTTGAGGTGCACGTCGCGTCGCTCAAGGGTCCGACCTCGATTGGCCTGGTGCAGTTTATGGACCAGGCTGCCGACGGTGCCACGGACAACGAGTTCGACTTTGCGATCAACACTGCCGCCGACGAGATCGTGCCCAAGGTGATTCAGGGCGATGTCGACATTGCCCTGGTGCCCGCCAACGTGGCGAGCATGCTCTACAACAAGACCGAGGGTGCGGTGCAGGTCATCGACATCAACACGCTGGGCGTGCTGAATGTGGTGACGGGCGACGCGAGTGTGGCCTCGTTTGGCGATTTGGCGGGCCATACCGTCTATATGACGGGCAAGGGCACCACGCCGGAGTACGTCATGAACTACCTGCTGGAGCGCGCGGGCCTGACCGGCCAGGTGGCGCTTGAGTTTAAGAGCGAGCCCACCGAGGTGCTGTCGGCGCTGCTTGCCGACCCGACTGCCGTGGGCGTGCTACCCGAGCCGTTCAAGACGGCGGCCATCGCCAAGAGCGAGGACAAGCTGTCGGCTCCGGTAAGTCTGACCGATGTGTGGGATGAGCTGGCAGGAGACACGGGCTCGCGCCTGCTGACGGGTGTGACCGTGGTGCGCCGCGCGTTTGCCGAGGAACATCCCGAGGCCGTGGCGGAATTCCTGAGCTGCCATGCGGCGAGCGTGAAGGCCGTGAACGCGGCGCCGGCGGACTGGGCTCAGGCCGTGGTCGATGCAGGCATCGTGGATAACGCCACGATTGCCGAAAAGGCGATTCCCGGGTGCATGCTCGTGTGCCAGACGGGGAAGGATATGAGGGCGGCGCTCGGTGGGTACCTGCAGGTGCTGGCCGATGCAGACCCGAGCGCCGTGGGTGGCAAGCTCCCGGCCGATGATTTCTACTACATGGAGTAGCCCGTGTGTGCGTTTGCTCGACACATGACAAAGCGTATGAAGGCGGTGGCGGCAGCAGGTGCCGTTGCCGCCTTTTGGCTTGCCGTGTGGGCTTTCGCGGCGGCGCTGGTGGCACAGCCGCTGATTTTGCCGGGGCCGGGCGCTGTTGTGGTGGCGTTGCTGCGGCTGGTGTGCGATGCCAACACGTGGGCGATTCTGGTGGGCTCAGGCGCACGAATCTTGGGCGGACTGGCGCTTGCCGCGATCTGCGGCGGTGTACTGGCGGGAGTCTCGGTGCGGTCGCGGACGTTTGCCCGTCTGGTGGCGCCGGCGCTTTCGTTTGTAAAGGCGACGCCGGTTGCCTGCGTGGTGGTTCTGCTGCTCATTTGGCTGGGGTCGGCGCGCGTGAGCATTGCAGCGGTCTTTTTGATGGCACTGCCGGGCGTGTATTTTTCGCTGGTCGAGGGTTTGGCACAAGTGGATAGGCCGCTGGAGCAGATGTTTCGCCTGCACGGTGTGCGGGGTTGGCGACTGTTCTTCGCCCATACCTGGCGCGAAGTCCTGCCGTTTGTGCTTTCGTGCGCCCGCGCCGTGATCGGCATGAGCTGGAAGGCCGGCGTGGCGGCGGAGTTGATTGGCATGGCGGCTGGTACCGTGGGCGAGCACATCTATCAGGCGAAGCTGCTCATTGAGACGGCTGACCTGCTGGCGTGGACCGTGTTGGTCGTGGCGGCATCGTGGGCATGCGAGCGCGTGCTGATGTGGCTGCTGCGGGCTTCGGGTTCCGTGGCATGGCGTGTTGCCGTGCGGACGCATGGACATGGACTGCGCGGGCGTGCGGGGGCCGCGAGCGATGGTGCTTCGGCGGAGCTTGCGCTTGCCGTGGGCGATCGCGCGCCCTGGGCGCCGGCGCTGGACGGTCTGGTGCTTCGTGTGCCCACCGGCGGGCGTACCTGCGTGATGGGCGCCTCGGGGGTGGGCAAGTCGACGTTGCTCGCGCTAGCGGCGGGGGAGTGCGCACCGTGCTCGATGGTGTTTCAGGATGTGCGCCTGGTCGAGGACGCTTCTGCTCTGGATAACGTGCTGGTGTGCGCCGACGCGCGCGTAGACGCCTCGAGTGCCGCAGCCCTGTTGCGCCTGCTGGTGCCGGGGGTCGATGTACATGCTCGTGTGGCCGAGCTCTCGGGCGGGCAGCGCCGTCGCGTCGAGATTGCCCGAGCCCAGCTGTGCCCAGGCGGCGCGGTGATTCTGGACGAGCCCTTTACCGGTCTAGATACCGCTGCGCGCGACGCATGCGCCGAAGTCGTGCTCGACTTGCTCGACGGTCGCATGCTGTTGCTTGCCACGCACGATGCCGTCGACGCTCGGGCCCTCAATATCTCGGACATCATCACACTCTAAATACTTATTTAGCAACAAAATGATCCGTTTTCCTCCGTCTCCAAGGGATCAGGTGTGCTATTCTATCTGCGGGGTAATACTTAGGAATACAAAGTAATACCAACGCCGTAGAAACAAACTCCAGATGCGGGCCAATCGGGTTGCCTTCACAGCCCGTCGCCCAGCCGCGTGGCCCGCATCTATCCGCACCACCGTCGTTTCAAAAAGGAAGCGCCATGGCAGAACACATGACCCCGGTTGTAGCGAAGGTCTTGCCTGAGGAAAAGGCGGCCTTCGCGGCGGCAACCCAGCTCGTAGGCACCACGCCGTCCAACGCCATCCGCATGTTCATCGCCGCCTTCAATCGCTGCGGCACCTTTCCGTTCGACATTTCGCCCAGCGGGGCCTTTGGCACTGTGCCCGATTCTCATCAATAAGTGATCCGTTTTCCTCCGTCCCCATGGGATCAGCTCTCTGCCGAGTTGTGGTAGAACTAGGGAACGGTTTTGAGGAGGTTGGCATGCTCAATGCGATGGCGTGGGCGCTTGCATGTTTTGGCGTTGTCGCTGCCGATATAGCCCTGAGCGTGGTTCTGTTTTCGGTTCTCGATGCCGTATCGGTGCTGACGGGCTATCCGATCGACAATCTCGATATCCAATGGTTCCAGGCTGCCGCTCAGACGGCGTCGTTTTTGATGGCGCTGCTGTGGTGGCGTTATCTGTGGCCTCGCTCCTTCATGGCGCGCCGGCAAGGTGAACGTCCACTCGGCGGGGGAGCAAGTGCTGCATGGAAGCGCATCGCTTGCGTTGTCGTGATTGGCCTTGCCCTGCAGGTGGTCGTTGGCTACGTGACCGACGCCGTGCTGTCGCTGTTGCCCGACGCCGCGGCCGACTACAGCGAGCTTGTCGAGGAAACAGGTATGGGCGACACCAGCTATCTCGCCGTCCTGACTACGGTGCTCGGCGCCCCATTTTGTGAAGAGCTGCTGGTGCGCGGCATTATTTTTGAGTTTTCGCTCCGAGCGTTTAATCCGCAGTGCCGCCCACTTTGGAAGCGCCGGCGTCGTGCGAGTGCGCAGGACGGCGCCATGGTGCCCTGGGCGGCCCCAAGCACGTGGGGTATCGCCGCGGCGATTGTGCTGCAGGCGGCAATCTTCGGTTTTATGCACATGAATTGGGTGCAGGGTTGCTACGCGGGTGCCGCCGGCCTCATCTTTGGCTGGGTGCTCGTGACGACCGGAAAGCTCCGCTACACGATTCTGCTGCACTTTGCCTTTAATGCCGGGTCGTACCTCATGGGCCTGCTGTGGTTTGTGAACACGCCGCTCGACGTAGTGATCACGGTTGCCATCGCCGGCTTTGTGCTGGTAGAGGCGATACGGTCGCTCAAACTGACGTGCCAGACGGATCGTCCCTACCAGCAAGCGTGATTCCCCTAAGGAAAACACGGCTAGGCGTGTCTGAGCGTGTTCCCCCTAGGGAAATCACGACTGGAGACAGCCCAAGCGTGTTTCCCCTAGGGAAAACACGCTTGGCCGATGAGGAGACGCCGACTGGCCAAGAGACACCGGCCGGCCCTCGCCACGCTAGTTGCGGCGTCCGCCGCCGTTGGCGCCCTGACGTCCCTGGGCCGCGCGGTTGCGTCCGGCAGTGTTCTGCGCGCGCGACATGCCACCGTGGCCCTTGCTGCCTTTGGGTCCCTTGCCGGCGGCGCCACCGTGGGCCTTGCCGCCCTTCTTGCCGGTGCCATGGCCACCGCCAGCAGACGTCTCGCCCGGACGCGGGGGCACGGGACGAATCAGGCAATGCTTGGTGTAGCCAATCAGATCGCGGCGGCCGGCTTTTTCCAGCGCCTCGCGCACGAGCTTGTAGTTCTCGGGCTTGCGATACTGGATGAGCGCACGTTGCATGGCCTTCTCGTGCGGGTCGCGCGCCACGTAGATCGGCTCCATGGTGCGCGGATCCACGCCGGTGTAGTACATGCAGGTCGACATGGTGGATGGGGTGGGGTAGAAGTCCTGCACCTGCTCGGGCATGTAGCCCATGTCGCGCACGGCTTCGGCAAGGTCCACGGCTTCCTTCATCGTTGAACCGGGGTGGCTCGATATCAGATACGGCACCACGTACTGCTTGAGTCCGTATTCGCGGTTCAAGCGCTCAAATTTACGGCAGAACGCGTCGTAGACGGCGCGGCTCGGCTTGCCCATCACGGACAGCACCGCATCGCTCACGTGCTCGGGTGCTACGCGTAGCTGGCCCGAGACATGGTGCTCCAGCAGCTCGCGCAAAAACTCGTCCGAGGCGTCGGCCATGGTGTAGTCAAAGCGGATGCCGCTGCGGACGAAGACCTTTTTGACGCCCGGCAGCTGACGCAGGTCGCGCAGCAGCTGCGTGTAGCCGCTCTCGTCGACCACCATGTTCTTGCACACGCTCGGCCACAGGCAGCGCTTGTTCTTGCACACGCCGTGCTTGAGCTGTTTGTCGCAGGCGGGACGGCTAAAGTTGGCCGTCGGTCCTCCCACGTCGTTGATGTAGCCCTTAAACTCGGGATCGCGCGTGAGCAGCTCGGCCTCGCGCATGATCGAATCGTGGCTGCGCATCTGCAGCACGCGACCCTGGTGGAAGGTGAGGGCGCAAAACGAGCACTCACCAAAGCACCCGCGGTTGGAGCTAATGGAAAACTTGATCTCGGCAAAGGCCGGCACGCCGCCCGCCGCGTCGTAATCGGGATGCCAATCGCGTGCGTAGGGGAGTTCGGCAACCTCGTCCATCTCGTCGGTGGTGAGCGTCGCCGATGGCGGGTTCTGCACCACATAGACGCTGTTGGGGTAGGGCTCTACCAGGCGATGTCCGGTGATGGGGTCCATATTCTGCTGCTGCACATTGAAGCTGCGTGCGTAGTTGAGCTTGTCGGCGGTAAGGTCGTCCCAGTTGGGCAGCAGGTCGTAGTCGTAGACCTCGTCGAGCGAGCCCGTGCGGTAGACGGTGCCGTTGATATAGGTGATCTGATCGACGGGCAGTCCCGCGTCGAGCGCGTCGGCGATCTCGACGATCGCGTGCTCGCCCATGCCGTAGATGAGGATGTCGGCGCCCGAGTCGAGCAGTACCGAGCGCTTGAGCTTGTCCTGCCAGTAGTCATAGTGGGCCAGACGGCGCAGGCTCGCCTCGATGCCGCCGATGATGATGGGGGCATCCTTGAACGTCTGGCGGATAAGGTTGCCGTAGACCGTGACGGCTCGGTTGGGACGGCGCCCCTCCTCGCCACCGGGGGTATAGGCATCGGTGTGGCGGCGGTGCTTGGTCACCGAATAGTGGTTGACCATGGAGTCCATGTTGCCGGCGCTGAC
>CATYJA010000049.1:0-12234 GCA_958407545.1 uncultured Collinsella sp.
GCATCGTGGGTACCATACCGAATAGTTGATGTTCGGGCGGGTGTTTGGCGCATGGCGTCGACCCCGCCCGTTTCTATTTTCGATAGGAGTACCCATGATTAAGAATGAGAACGTCGAGGGCGAGCCTGCCTACGACGAGACGTACCGCCGCGGCCCCGTGGTCATGCGCGGCCCCATGATTCCTAAGGACAACACCTACGCCAACCTGCTGGCGCCCGAGGAGTCGACCGACTGGCTGCATGCCGATCCGTGGCGCGTACTGCGCATCCAGGCCGAGTTCGTCGATGGTTTTGGCGCACTTGCCGAGCTCGGGCCTGCGGTGACCATCTTTGGTAGCGCCCGCACGCCCAAGACCGATCCGCTCTACAAGGCGGCGCACACGGTCGGTCGCAAGATTGCCCAGCGCGGCGTGGCGGTTATTACCGGTGGCGGCCCCGGCATCATGGAAGCGGCCAACAAGGGAGCGGCGAGCGTCAATGGTAAGTCAGTTGGCCTGGGCATTGAATTGCCGCACGAGCAGGGGCTCAACAAATACGTGAACCTCGGCATGGACTTCCGTTACTTCTTTGTGCGCAAGACCATGTTCGTCAAATACAGCTCGGGCGCTATTGTGTTTCCCGGCGGGTTTGGCACGCTCGACGAGATGTTCGAGGTGCTCACGCTGGTGCAAACGCACAAGGTCAAGCGTATGCCGCTCGTTTTGGTGGGCACCGAGTACTGGCAGGGCCTGTTCGACTGGCTCAACGGCCCGGTGATGGACGCCGGCATGATCAGCCCGCTCGATCCGGAGCTGGTGCACATCACCGACGACCTCAATGAGGCCGTCGACATCGCCCTGAGCGGGCTGATGTAGATCAATCGTGCCCACGCGACATGAATACGCATGGCAATCTGATGTTATTTAACATCAGATTGCCATGCGTATTGGGTATACTGGTGTAAAAGACGAGGGCGAGGAGGTCGCAAATGTCTACAGCAACAGTTAAGCCTACGACGGTCCGAATCGAAGAGGGGCTCAAGGAGCAGGCGACTGAGTTCTTGGATTCGGTCGGCCTCAGCCTCAATTCCTATCTCAATCTTGCCGTTCGGCAGCTGGTAAATCAGCGAAAGATTCCTTTTGAGATCGTTGGTCGATCCGAAGTTCCCAACGAGGCGACGAGGCGCGCCATGGTGAGTGCCGAGGCTCATGAGTTGGGGATTTTGCCGGACGACAGCCCTTCATTCACTAACGCTGATGAGCTTATATCGTTCCTCGATGAGGACTAGCGATGTTTGAGATTAAAGTCGAGGCTCAGTTTAAGGCGGATTACAAACGGACGATGCGCATCCATCCGCAGCTAAAAACCGAGTTTAAGGCGGCAGTTGCAGAGCTTGCGGCTCACGGCTCGCTTCCCGCGGAATATGGTGCCCACGAGCTTTCAAACCCGGGCGGAAACTACAACGGCCACATCGATTTCCATCTTTCCGATGACTTGGTCGATGTGGTCGTTCTGTACTTGCCGCATAAGACTAATCCTGTGATCCGACTGGTCAGAATGGGCTCGTATGAGGAACTGTTCCAGGGCCCGCAGGGCTGATTGACGATTTCTAAGTTGCGGTGGAATAGGGATTGATTTGCGGCTGATGAGCCAAAAACAGTCCCTATTTCACCGCAACTGATGTAGGCGTCCCTAGTGAGTTGGCTGGTAGCGGGGGCAGTAGCTGATGGCGATGGCATCGACGCCTACATGGGTGGCGATGGTGCAGCCGATGGGGCCGGTGCCGGCGTCTACATAGTCTTGGCCTGCGAGTGCTTGGCTGACGAGCTCCTGCTCCTCGGCAGCACCGGTCGTGAGCACGCGCACGCTGGAGCCCGGATGCTCGGCCAAAAATGCGAGGCAATCGGCCATGGTGTTGGCAACGATGCGCTTGGCGCCGCGGCCCTTCTTGATGGCCTTGATCTCGCCCGATTTCCACTCCGGCGAAACGGCCAGGCGAATGTTGAGCATCTGCGTCAGCTGGCCGGCGAGCTTGGGCGCGCGGCCGTTCTTGACCAGGTTCTCGAGTGTGCGCGGAATCAGCAGCAGATGGGCGTCGGGCAGCGTCGCGCGGATCTGCGCCTCGGTCTCGTCCAGGCTGCGGCCATCTTCGCGCATGGCCCGCGCGTACTCCACCAGCAGGCCCTCGGCACCCGAGCCAGTGCGCGAATCGATGCAGCGCACGTCGAGCTCGTGGGTCTCGGCGACCAGGCATGCGTTGGAATAGCAGGCGGACCATTCGCTGCACAGCGAGATAAAGATCGCGCTGTCGTGGCCGTCAGCACGCACGCGGTCAAAGAGTGCCTTGAACTCGCCGGCACTCGGCTGCGAGGTGTGCGGCAGTTGCTCGGAGCCGGCCATGCGCGCGACGTACTCCTGGGCGGTAATCTGTACCTGGTCGAGCAGGTCCTCGCCCTCGATAATCACATGCAGCGGAATCACGTAAATGCCGAGCTCTTGAGCGCTGGCGGGGGAGATGTCCGACGTGGAGTCGGTTATGATGGCAAAAGACATAATTGCACCTTTCGTTGGGGCGCTTGCGCGCCGCCTTCTTAGAGCAAAGTGCGACAAGTATAGTGGAGTTGCTCTACATTGCTAGGTTCAATTGTTGAATAGTCAACAGTTTGAAGTGACGGTGTGGAAATCATCAACTGGGGAAGAGGGATGCCGATGGCAGCGCTGGAGATATGCAAGCGGCCGGTTGTGCTGTTTGATTTTGACGGCACGGTGGCAGATACGGGTCGGGCGGTGATGACCTCGACGCGCAAGACGCTTGCCGCGCGCGGGTTTTCGGAGGCGCAGATGGGTGACCTGCGCCGCATGATCGGGCCGCCCCTGTGGAAGAGCTTTCACGACTTTTATGGCTTCTCCCGCGAGGAGTCGCTTGTGGTGGCTGACGAGTACCGTGCCTTTTTTGATGAGCTGGGACCGGAAGAGTACCCCGTGTTCGATGGGATCCCCGAGCTGCTGGATGGGTTGGCCGCTCAGGGCAAGCGTATGGCCGTGGCGACGTCACGCATGGAGGCAAAGTGCATTGACATGGTGGGCGAGCTGGGGCTTTCGCAGTTTGAGGCGGTGGTTGGCATGAATCCACCGCAGGGGCGCGAGACCAAGGCCGATTCGGTTCGCGACGCGTTGGCGGCCTTGGGTGCGGCCGCGGACGATGCCGTGATGATCGGCGATCGCTTTAACGATGTGGAGGGCGCGCACGCAATGGGCGTACCGTGCATTGGTATCTATTCGGGCGCGGCGGCGCCGGGCGAGCACGAGGCGGCGGGTGCCGATGCAGTGGTGCACTCGGTGGCCGAGCTTGCTAAACTTTTCGCTATCTAATAGACGTAATGTGAGGGGCGGGCGTACCCGTCGCTCATTGGTAAGGAGGTCGTCCATGAATCAGGTGGAGCAGAGCGTTACCGAGTATGTCGACGAGGTCTGGGAGGACGTCGTCGCCGATATCGAGCAGCTGGTGAGTTATCCGTCCGTAGCCGTTGCTGCCGATGCGGAGCCTAGCGCGCCGTTTGGCCGCCCGGTTCGTGATGCGCTCGATTGCGCACTCGGCATTGCGCAAAAGCTCGGCTACCAGACGAGCGACGACGAGGGCTATGTGGGCATTGCCGATATCCCGGGTCGCGGCGACAAGCAGCTCGCGACCATCTGCCACGTGGACGTGGTGCCCGCCGGCCCCGGCTGGAACACCGACCCGTTTGCGATGGAGCGTCGCGAGGGCTGGCTGCTCGGCCGTGGCGTGATTGATGACAAGGGTCCGGCGGTGTTGTCGCTCTACGCCGGTGCCTACCTGCTCAAGCACGGCATTGTGCCGCGCTATACCTTCCGCGCGCTGCTGGGCTGCGATGAGGAAGTGGGCATGTCCGACGTTCACCATTATCTGGAGAATCACGCAGACCCCGACTTTTTGTTTACGCCCGATGCCGAGTTCCCGGTCTGCAATGCCGAGAAGGGCCAGTTTGGGGCGACGTTCGTGAGCCCCAAGATCGACGGCGGGCGCATCGTGTCGTGGAGCGGCTCCGAGGCGAGCAATGCCATTCCGTCGCAGTCCATCTGCGAGCTCGCGATTGCCGCCGATGAGCTGCCGGCGCCGGTCGAGAACGCCGATCGTCTGGAGATCACGGCGCTTGATAATGGCCATGCGCAGATTTTCGCCCACGGTATCGGTGGCCATGCTTCGATGCCCGAGGGAACGATCAATGCCGTCGGCCTGATCGTGTCGTATCTGCGCGAGGCCGAGGACGCGTTTGGTGCACGCGACGAGCGCCTGCTGACGCCTGCCGAGCATGAGTTCGTCAAGTTCCTGGCCTTTGTGCATGCGGACGCCTATGGCCGCGGCCTGGGTATCGACGCGACGAGCCCGGCGTTTGGCCCGCTTACCTGCAACGCTGGCGTCATCCGCGTGGCGGATGGCCATATTGAGCAGGTCATCGACGTGCGCTTCCCCGACAGCACGAGTGCCGATACTATCCGCGAGCAGCTCGACCCGCTCGTGGGCCGTTTTGGCGTGACGTGCCAACTGGGTCGCGCGAAGGTGCCGTTCTCGGTGTCTGCCGACGATCCGGCCGTGAAGGCGCTTATTGATACCTATAACGAGTTTACGGGCGAGCATGCTGAGCCCTTTGCCATGGGCGGCGGTACGTACGCGCGCAACTTTGCCCGCGCCGTGTCGTTTGGCCCCGAGGAGACCGGTCTGGAGCTGCCCGCATGGGGCGGCCAGATGCACGGTCCCAACGAGTGCGCCAGCGAAGAACAGCTCAAGCAGGCGCTCAAGATTTATATCGTGGCCATCCTGCGCCTCAACGAACTTGAACTGTAGGGCTTCCCCAGGCACCCGACCTTGCCCCTCAAACCGTCGCTTGCGTACCAAAGTACGCGGCGCTCCTCTTTCGGGGCAATCTCGGGCACCTGGGAAACCCCTATATCCTGCTTGGATACAAACTTGCATTACGAGCCCGGTGCTTCGGCCCGGGCTTTTTCTGTTGCGGTGGGGTAGTCATTGGGGACGTTCCTTTGGTGTAAAAGGTGCGCCATGTTCGGCGCTGGATTGTTATCCGTTTGTAAAGGCTGGGCAGAGCTTGCGGTAAGGGTCTATCAATAGCCCGTAAGAAACCGCAGATAAGGCGGTCGTCGCCCGATCGGGGTCGTATCTTTCCGAACAGCAAAGCGGGCAGGGTGCCCGCGAGTCGCATGTATGAAAGGAAGATCATGCTCGATCAGGCTTATTCTCGTCGTCAGTTCCTCGGCCTCGCTGGTGGTCTCGCCAGCATCGTCGGTCTCGGTCTCGTTGGTTGCGGCGGCGCAGGCGCTTCCAACGCCGCCGACAAGGGCAGCGCCGCTGCTGCCGAGTCCGTCTGCGGCGAGGTGACCTACGACGGTGCCTCTTCGTTCCAGGCTCTCGTCGAGGCCGCTGCCGAGAAGTTCATGGATGCCAACCCCGACGTCTCCATCTCCGGCTCGGGCAACGGTTCGGGCAAGGGTCTGACCGCTGTCGCCGCTGGCACCGTCACCATCGGTAACTCCGACGTCTTCGCCGAGACCAAGCTCGAGGCCGACCAGGTCAAGAACCTCGTCGATCACGAGGTCGCCGTCGTGGGCATGGGTCCCGTCGTCTCCAAGAACGTGACGGTCGACGACCTGTCCCTCGAGCAGCTCAAGGGTATCTTCTCCGGCCAGATCACCAACTGGAAGGAGGTCGGCGGCGGCGACGCCACCATCGTCGTCCTCAACCGCAAGGCCGGCTCCGGCACCCGCGCCACCTTCGAGGCCGCCGTCTTTGGCGACGAGACCGTCGACTTTAAGGGCGATGCCGAGCTCGACAAGTCCGGCGATGTCCAGACTCAGATGGCCAGCACCGATAACGCCATCTCCTACCTCGACTTCTCGCACTTCGATGACTCCAAGTTCAACGCCATCAAGGTCGAGGGCGTCGAGCCCAAGAGCAAGAACGTCACCGACGACTCCTTCAAGATCTGGGCGACCGAGCACATGTACTGCGCAAAGGACGCAGACGAGGCCACCAAGGCCTTCCTGGAGTTCATGCTCTCCGGCGACGTCCAGGGCAAGCTCGTCGAGGAGCAGGGCTTTATCCCCGTCTCTGCCATGAAGGTCGTCAAGGACGCCAGCGGCAAGGTCTCCGCTAAATAAGTAATCGCCCCGGAAAGGTTTGTAATGGCAAAACAGCTGCCAAAGCGCGACCTTGAGAACGTGGGCCTGGGCGTCACGGGCGCGTACGTAGCGCTCGTGACGCTTGTCGTTGCCGCACTCATCTTTATGGTCGCTCAAAAGGGCCTCTCGGCTTTTGTCAAGGACGGCGTCTCGGTCGTCGAGTTCTTCACCGGCACCAAGTGGGATCTGGCCAACACAGCCAAAAGCGGCCTGCCCTATACCGGCGCCCTGCCCCTGGTCGTCACCTCGTTTGCGGTCATGGTGCTCTCCACGCTCATCGCGCTGCCCATCGCCATCGGCTCTGCCATCTTTGCGGTCGAGATCCAACCCAAATTTGGCTCCAAGGTCTTTCAGCCGCTTATTGAGCTTTTGACCGGCATTCCCTCGGTCGTCTTTGGCCTGATCGGCTTTCACGTGGTCGTCGGCCTTATGAAGAGCGTTTTCCACGTGAGCACGGGCCTGGGCATCTTGCCCGGCGCCATCGTGCTGGCTGTCATGATCCTGCCGACCATGACCACGCTTTCGGTCGATGGCCTGCGCGCTGTGCCCGACAGCTACCGTCAGGGCTCGCTCGCGCTGGGCTACACCCGCTGGCAGACCATCTGGCACGTGGTGCTCAAGTCCGCCATGTCGTCGCTCATGACTGCGGTCATCCTGGGTATGACCCGCGCCTTTGGCGAGACGCTCGCCGTGCGCATGGTTATCGGCGGTATCGAGGCCATGCCGACGTCGCTGCTGTCGCCGGCGTCCACCATCACCACCACGCTCACCACGTCCATGGCGGTCTATGCCGAGGGTTCGGCCCAGGACGATGTTCTGTGGGCGCTCGGCCTGCTGTTGATGGGCATGAGCCTCATCTTCATCCTGATCATCCATCTCATTGGCCGCAAGGGGGCGAAGGCTCGTGGCTAGCACGCGTATCCACATCGACGAGGCGAGACTCGGTCGTGTCCAAAAGCAGGACCGCATTGCCACGGGCGTGCTGACGGCGATCGTCGCCATCGTCATGCTCATCGTCGTCTCCATGGTGGCCTATATCCTGTTCGAGGGCATCTCGACGCTGTTCCAGCCGGGATTTCTCACGCAGCCCGCGCGCGCCAACGGAACCCAGGGCGGCGTGCTCTACCAGCTGTTCGACTCGTTCTATCTGTTGCTGATCACTCTGGCCATCTCGGTACCCATCAGCCTGGGCGGAGCGGTCTTCCTGGTTGAGTACGCGCCGAACGGCCCTATCCGCGACATCGCTTCCACCGCCATCGAGACGCTGTCCTCGCTGCCTTCGATCGTCGTCGGCATGTTCGGCTTTCTGGTGTTCTCGGTGCAGCTGGGCTGGAAGTACTCCATCATCTCCGGCGCCGTCGCGCTCACCATGTTCAATATCCCCATCCTGGTGCGCGTGATTCAGCAGGCGCTCGAGGACGTACCGCAGGCCCAGCGCGATGCGTGCCTGGCCATGGGCCTCACCCGTTGGGAGGCCACGCTGCATATCCTAATCCCCGAGGCCATGCCCGCCATCGTGACCGGCATCGTGCTTTCGGCCGGCCGTGTGTTTGGCGAGGCCGCGGCACTGCTCTTTACCTCGGGCATGAGCTCGCCGGTTCGCCTGAACTTCTTGAGCTTTAACCTGTCGAGCCCCACCTGCGCCTGGAACGTGTTCCGCCCCGGTGAGTCGCTCGCCGTGCACATCTACAAGATCTATGGCAAAGGCAGCCCCGAGGCCCAGCAGATTGTTTGGGGCACCGCGGCGCTGCTGATGATTTGCGTGCTGCTGTTTAACGTAATCGCCCGCATTGTGGGCAAGCAACTGGCAAGGAAGATGACGGCCGAATGAGCGAGATGAATGTAACGCCCGCAACCGAAGCGGCATCGTCCGAGACCCAGGACTTCCTGTCGAGCGTGGGGGAGAGCGAGAAGCGCGTGCGCGTGAGCGGCAAGGCCGTGAGCGACGAGGTCGTGCTCTCCACCAAGGACGTCAACGTGTACTATGGCGACCACCATGCGCTGCACAATACGTCGCTCGACTTTCACAAGGGCGAGATCACGGCGCTCATTGGGCCTTCGGGCTGCGGTAAGTCGACCTTCTTGCGTAGCCTCAACCTTATGAATCGCGAGATTCGCGGCTGCCGCGTGGAGGGCGAGATCAACTACCGCGGGCGCAACGTGAACACCAAGGCCGAAAACACCTACGAGTTGCGTCGCTCCATTGGCATGGTGTTCCAGCAGCCCAACCCTTTCCGCAAGTCCATTCGCGACAACATCACGTTTGCGCCAAAGCGTCACGGCATTACCGACCGCGACGAGCTTGATCGCATGGTCGAGGAAAGCCTGCGTGGTGCGGCGCTGTGGGACGAGGTCAAGGACAAGCTCGACAAGAGCGCCTGCGCGCTTTCGGGCGGCCAGCAGCAGCGTCTGTGCATCGCGCGCACGCTGGCACTCAACCCCGACGTGATTTTGTTCGACGAGCCCTGCTCGGCGCTCGACCCCATCTCGACGTTGGCGATCGAGGACCTTATGTCGTCGATTGTGGCCGAGCGCGCCATCGTTATCGTGACGCACAACATGGAGCAGGCGTCGCGCGTGTCCAACCGCACGGCGTTCTTCTACATGGGTGATATGGTCGAGTACGACGAGACTGACGAGATTTTCCAACGGCCCAAGGATAAGCGGCTGAATGATTACCTCACCGGCATGTTCTCCTAGTCCGGGACATGCTTGAGGCCCGCGGCGGCCACGGTTGTCACGGGACTGATTGGAGAGGCGGGTCATCTCTTTTGGGAGATGGCCCGCCTTTTTGCTCTGCGACCGAAACGACCGCCACAAAGGGGACAGGCGCCTTCGTGGTGGTTTGGGGTGGGGCTCGCTGCTATCATGGACAACGTTGAATTTCTACGAAGGAGCAGGGCATATGGCGATTCTTTTGGGATGCGATTCCGTCAGCCTAGAGTTTCCCACCAAGCATATTTTCGATAGCGTTACGCTCGGCGTGGGCGAGGGCGACCGTATTGGTATTGTCGGTAAAAACGGCGACGGTAAGTCGACGCTGCTGAGCGTGCTCGCCGGCACGTTGGAGCCCGACGACGGCCGCGTGACGCACCGCCGCGACACGACGATTGGATTGCTCGGCCAAAAGGATAACCTGGTCGATACCGACACCGTGCATCATGCCGTCGTCGGTGACACGCCCGAATACGAGTGGGCCTCGAGCCCGCGTACGCGCCAGATTCTGGCCGGCCTTATTAGCGATGTGCCCTGGGAGGGCACGGTGGGCGAGCTTTCGGGCGGCCAGCGCCGTCGCGTGGACCTCGCGCGCCTGCTGATCGGCGACTACGACGTGCTCATGCTCGACGAGCCCACCAACCACCTGGACATGCGCACCATCAACTGGCTCGCGCGTCACTTAAAGGCCCGTTGGCAGCGCGGCCAGGGCGCGATGCTCGTGGTCACGCACGACCGCTGGTTCTTGGACGAGGTCTGTACCAGTATGTGGGAGGTCCACGACGGCCAGGTCGATCCCTTCGAGGGCGGTTACTCCGCATATATCCTGCAGCGCGTGGAGCGCGACCGCATGGCCGCAGTTACCGAGGAGCGCCGTCGCAACATGGCACGCAAGGAGCTCGCGTGGCTGAGCCGCGGCGCCCAGGCGCGTTCCACCAAGCCCAAGTTTCGCGTTGATGCCGCTCGCGAGCTGATCGCCGACGTGCCGCCCATGCGTGACGAGCTGGAGCTCAAGCGCCTCGCCGTGAGCCGCCTAGGCAAGCAGGTTATCGACGTGGTCGACGTGGACGCCGGCTATGCGGATGCCGGCGGCGCGCCCAAGCAGGTGCTCTCCGATGTGACCTGGCTCATTGGTGCGGGCGACCGCTATGGTCTTTTGGGTGAGAATGGCGCTGGCAAGTCGACGCTGCTTGATGTGATCCAGGGTAAAATTGCGCCCACGCGCGGCCGCGTGAAGATTGGCCAGACGGTACGCTTTGGCGTGCTGTCGCAGCAGCTCGAGGAGCTCGAGCCCTACATGGGCGACACGATCCGCGAGGTGCTCAGCAACTATAAGAAGTACTACGTCATCGACGGCAAGGAGACTTCGCCCGAGAAGCTCTGCGAGCGCCTGGGATTTACGACGCAGCAGCTCTGGAGCCGCATCGGCGATCTTTCGGGCGGCCAGCGCCGTCGCCTGTCGCTGCTGCTGACGATCCTGGACGAGCCCAACGTGCTCATCCTGGACGAGCCCGGCAACGACCTGGATACCGACATGCTCGCGATTGTCGAGGACCTGCTCGACGGCTGGCCCGGCACGTTGATCCTGGTGACACACGACCGCTTCTTGATGGAGCGCGTGACCGACCAGCAGTGGGCGCTGATCGACGGTCACCTGACGCATATGCCCGGCGGCGTCGACCAGTACCTGCGCCTGTGCAACGCCACCGCCGAAGACGAGCCCGTGGGTGCGCCGAGTGCCAAGACCGGCACGTTTGACACCGGTGCCGCGGCGGCTGCGGCCGAAAAGCCCAAGTCGAGCGGCCAGCCCAATGGCCTTTCCAACGCCGAACGCCAGAAGCTCCGCCGCGAGGTGAGCTCGCTCGAGCGCAAAATGGAGACGCAGCGCGCACGCGTGGAGGAGGCCGAGGCCGCGATGACCATGGTCGACCCCACCAATTACACGGCGCTGGGCGAGCAGCAGGCAAAGATCGACGAGGCCCACGCCGCCATGGACGAGTTGGAGATGGCGTGGCTCGAGGCGAGCGAGAAGCTCGAGGGCGAGGAGTAGGCGAGGATGATTAAGGCTGCGTTTTTCGATATCGACGGCACGTTGCTGAGCTTTAAGACCCATCGGATTCCGGCGTCGGCGCAGCGGGTGCTCGATAGCTTTCACGAACAGGGGATTGCGTGCGTAATCGCCACGGGTCGCCCGACCTACCAGATGCCGGATTGGCTGTTCGACTTGGGTTGGGATGCGTACATTACGCTTTCGGGCCAGCACTGTTTTGATGCCAAGGGCGTCTACCGCAGCTGCCCGATCGATCCGGACGACGTTGCGGTGATTGTGGACCAGGTGGCGCAGGGGCGCTACGACTCACTGTGCATGCAGGGCGAGAACTCGTTTGTGAACCGCCTGTCCGAGCGCGTGGTGACGGCTGGCAGCAACGCGGGAATCGTCTACCACGAGGAGCCGTTTGAGCATGCCTTTGACGCGCCGGTCTATCAGTTCTGTGCCTTTGTTGACCCAGTTGACGAGCACATCGTGACCGATGCCGTGTCGCATTCGCTCACCACGCGCTGGTGCGACCTGTTCTGCGACATTATTCCGGCCAACGGCGGCAAGGACCTGGGTGTGGCGGCGACGCTGGAGCGCCTGGGCATCGACGCGAGTGAAGCGATTGCCTTTGGCGACGGCGAGAACGACCTGTCGATGTTCTCGGCCGTGGGCACAAGTGTGGCCATGGGCAACGCGCAGGATACCGTGAAGGCCGCGGCGACCTATGTGACGACTGCCGTGGACGACGACGGCATCTACAACGCCGCGAAGTACTTTGGACTCGTGTAGCTGCGGGCCGGCACCTGGCACCTGGGGACACTCCTTGCGGGGCGTCCCCATTTTGTTTTCGTCCCGCACGTTTTGTGAAACACGGCTAACTTTTAGACAAAGTAGTAAGACATGGGCAACTTTTGCGGTAAAGTAAGCTGTGAAAAGTATCCAAAGGCTAACTAGCAATCATCGCGAAAGGCGGCCCATGGCCCTACGTGAATCCGGAGAAGACTATCTCGAATCGATCTACGTTCTGTCGGAACGTCAGGGCATCGTGCGCTCGATCGACGTTGCGGAGTACCTCGGCGTAACCAAGGCGAGCGTTTCCAAGGCCATGGCGACGCTGGAAAGCAACGGCTATGTCGAAATGGGCAAGCGCGACGTTCATCTGACGGAGCGTGGTCTGGAGGTCGCGCGCCAAATGTGGGAGCGTCACTGCTTTTTCGTGGGGCTGCTAGAGGATGCGGGTGTTTCGGCTGAGGTCGCGTCGCAAGAGGGCTGCCACATGGAGCACTGCCT
>CATYJA010000050.1:0-12056 GCA_958407545.1 uncultured Collinsella sp.
GTCGCACCATCTGGCAGGCACCCGTCACGGCGCTAAAGTTGCCCGGGCGCACGGCACGGGCAAGATAGCCCTCGCGCTTTGCCGAGAAGTCCTGGTTGGCATGGGCAAGTGCGCCACGCACGCCAACCAAAATGCCGGCATGCTGCACCAGATGATCGGCAAAGTAGAGTTTGGCGCCCACCACGCCCGCATCGGGACGCTGCAGATAGCCCATCATCTCTTCAATAAAGTCCGGGCTTATGACCTCGGTATCGTTGTTCAGCAGCAGCAGGTAGTCACCCTTGGCGTGCTTCACACCAAAATTGATGATCTGAGAGTAATTGAACTCGCCCGGCCAGTACACAACGCGCGCGATGCCCTTGCCTTCGGATGCTGCAGCCACGCGCTCTGGCAGGGTTTCGTAATACGCAAACGTCTCCGGGGCTTCACTGTTGTTCTCCACCAAGACGATCTCGTAATTGGTATACGTGGCCTTCTGGGCGATCGACATCACACAGGCATCGAGCGTCTCAATGTGATCCTTGGTGGGGATCACAATGCTCACCAGCGGCGCAGGCTCCGGCAGCGCATGGCGCATGCGGTAGACAAACGGCGTCTCGGTCTCCTCGACCGTTCCGTGAACGCCCAGCGCGTTAAAGTGGCGCTGCAGCGCAAGACGACCCGCTTCAATGGCATACGGCTTGCTATCGGCAGAGCCATCGGCGGTCGATCCCGGATGCACGCGCCAGTGATACAGCACATGCGCAACGTGCTCAAAGCGCGCGCCGGCTGCAAAGCAGCGAAGCGTCAAGTCGTAGTCCTGGGCGCCCGCAACGTCTTCTGGGGACATACCAATGTGATCGATGAGCGCCTTCTCCACCATCAGGAAATGCGTCACGCAGTTATGGCTATAGAGCAGGTCGACGTTGAGTACGGTCTTAAAGACCGGCTGGCCCCACTCCCCCGTTTTCTGGAACATGTCCTCATCACAGAACAGGACCTGGGGACGCTCGCCCTCGGCCGCCTTGTTCAGTGCGGAAACATACTGGAATAACGCGTCCGGTTCCAGAATGTCATCGTGGTCCAAGAAAGCGATGTAGTCGCCTGTCGCTTGCTCGATACCTGCGTTGGTGTTGACCACAATGCCGCCGTTGCCGGGAAGCTCGATGCGACGGATGCGCTCGTCGTTGGCACCTGCCGCAAGGGTGGCCACCGCGTCCCATTCGGGCGAGGCGTCCATAAGCAGCAATTCCCAGTTGTCATAGCTCTGGGCTTGCACCGATTCCAGCAGCTCGCGCAGGTAGACCCGATCAGTCTTGTAGCACGGCACCACAATGCTCACGAGCGGTCTATAGGCAAAGGCCGCCGAAGCGACACGCTGGCACGCCAAATCGCCCGGCTTTGCGCGATGCCGCTCAAACCAACGTCGATAAGCTGCGTCGTCTGCACGCGCGTCCTTCATACGGTTCCAGCTGTCGTCGACCATGCCGTTGTACAGGCGACCATCCATGGCGCAAAACCCGCTTTGGATCCGCTCTGTGGGATCGCTCACGATCGCGACAAAATCTCGTATATCCTGAGGCATCTCAACACTCAGATACGATTTATTGATGCGGCATCCGTTCTGCTGCGGAACATCGACCTGCGATTCAAACACATGCACGGTAACATCGATGGCATTCATATGCGTATCGAAGATCTGGAGCTCAGGCGCGCACTGGGGGTCTCCCGCCCAGGTAACCTCATAGCGCCACACCGCGCCGACGTCTGCCGGCAAATAGCGAATGGCATCGATCTCGTAGCGGCCGCAGTGTTCGCCACGCTGCGCATCGCGGATAAGCGCGCACAGCGCAGGCTTTGCTTTGTAGTTAATCTTGGATTCCAATTTGGCCACGCGGCTATCGAGACGAATAGAGCCCAACCTTTGGCCACCGGATGCAAAAACGGCATCCATCGACGAGCCATCCAAAAACGGAAGCACCAAAACGGCGAGCTCGCGCTCGTAATCGGAAACAGAAGGGCATAGCGCCAGCACACGGCCATGATCGACCGGGAGCACCAGTGACGGCAAACAAGAACCGCTCGTAGTCGCATGGGCAAAAGTCTGGGAATCCTCCTGCTCAATAAGCCCCGCGATATCCTGACCGACAAAACGAAGCAGCACAAACAGACGGCCCTGACTGCGGCAAAGTGACAAACGCTTGATACTCATCTACACTTCTCGCTTTCCCAGAGCGTTCGCAGCCATGCGCTTGCACGCGCCCAAGCGCCCAAACCTCAAGACGTCGTAATTGAACATGAGTTTTTTGCACGAACGAGCAGCGGGCGCCTTACCGACAAGCGCCGCACGCACCATGGCGGCAACAGAAGAAGCGCATTGTGCGAGCGAAGCATCACTGCCCACAGCAGAACCGTTAAGCGCCGCAGCAACGGCGGCAAACACCTTGCCGCAGTCCGAACCAAGCAACCTGAGCGCATCGTACAGCACCAGATCACATAGGAAGTACGCCAGGTCATCGGCATGATGAGCATCGAGACCGTCGCGCTGCCAGTCAGCCAGCACCGCGGAGTAAATCTTCACGTGCTCCAGCAGACGCGTCTCGTCGTCGTAGCGCATGGTGTCCATGAGCGAACCTTTGCGTGCCACGCGATACTCGTACAGCTTGTTCGAGATAAGCGCGGTCTTGCGCGAGCGACCGTACACGGCAAAATCGAAGACCTGGTCCTCGCCATACTTAACGGTTTCATCGAACACGATCCCGTTGCCCAGCAAAAAAGCGCGCTTGCAAGCGGTGCGCCATGCAAAGGGGCGAGACGCCTCCTTAAACAGCAGGTCGGAGCTATAGCCCTCAAACGAAACGTCGCGTGGGCTCAGCACATAGTTAAGCCACGGATACCCTGCCTCCAGCGGATACGGGTTCGCGCCAAAGGTCAAAACGTCGCAATCCTCACGCTCAAAGGCATCGACGATTACACGGCACGCATCGGACGTAAATCGGTCGTCGGAATCCAAAAACGCAACGATAGGCGCCGTGGACGCGGCGATGCCTGCATTACGCGCACTCGACAGGCCGCCGTTCTCCTTATCGACCAGCGTAAAGCGCGCGTCCTTTTCGCAATAGGCAGCCGCAATATCGCGCGAGCCGTCCGGCGAGCCATCGTTGACCAGCACGCCTTCCCAATCGGGCATGTCCTGCGCAAGCAGGGAGTCCAGGCACCAGGCCAGGCACTCCTCCACTTTATAGATGGGAACGACAACGGAAATCTTGGGGGTAGCCATAGTCACTCGCTCCTACTGTGCGGCCGGAACGTCATCGGGGTGCGGGTTGTCGCCGTAGGTGCACTGATACGTCAGCACACGCCAGACCAGCGGCAGGCCGCCAATCTTAAAGTAATGCTTAAACGTATTGAGCTTGCCCGGCTTCTTAAAGTCAAAGCGCGAATCGATATAGGCGCGGGGCGACTTGACCATCAGGCGCAAGTCGGTCTCGCCACGCGGATCAAACAGCGACAGATCAAAGCGACCGGCATCCCAGTCGGCCTTGAGCTCGGACGAGGCTTTCTTCCAAAACTGCTCGCGCAGTTCATCGACCAGGCGCTCATCGTTCCAACGGTACGTATCGACCTTCATGCGCATTAAAATACCCTGAAGCTGAGCCTTAAGCTCGGGGCGTTCATCCAAAAAGCGCTGCATCTCGGCGTATTCGTCGCACACGCAAAATACCTTGTTGGGCGAATTAACGGAGCTCTTCTCGTTGTCTTGGCGATAGCACAAAATGGGGTCCGCGATAAACGCAGCACGCTCGGCGCATGCCCAGACCTTAAAGTTAAAACCCGCATCCTGATACGAGGCACCCGGCGTGGGAAGGAAGCGAATCTGATTGTCGTTGAGGAACGCGCGCCGATAGATAGCCGACCAAATGGAAGGTTTGCGGTAGAAGATGCCCGGGCGATCGACGGGGCGATACGCGGCGCCCGTCATATGCTCGTCGATAATCCCAAACAGCTCACGTCGCTCGCTGGGCGTGGACCAATACAGATAAAAGTCGCCCTTTACCGCATCGGCATGCTCAGCATCGGCCTTGGCGACCAGCTTTTGAAGCGAATCCTCAAACATAAAGTCGTCGGACTCAAGGATGCCCACGTACTCACCGCGCGCCATCTCCAGGCCACGGTTCATCGAGTCGCCGTAGCCGCTGTTGGCCTTGTCGATCATCTTTACACGGGGGTCGTGCTCCATGTACTCGCGGATGATATCCGGCGAGCTATCGGTGGAGCCGTCGTTGATGCAGATGATCTCGATGTCATTGAGCGTCTGCGCCACGGCGGAATCGAGGCACACGCGCAGATAGCGCTCGACATTGCAAATGGGGACAAGCAGCGAAACTTTAGGGGTATCAGAGTTCTGCAAGAGAACCTCCCGTTGAATAGCGTGTAACAGGGTTATTTTAGCAGCCGAGTTGCGGCGGGCGGCAGCGCTTGGAATTATAGAAAGCGCTCCAGGCAGGCTTTGAGACCGCGAGTCGAAAGATAGAACAGCGTGGCGTCTGCCATCGAAACGCCCGAGGTCGCCGCAACGAGCTTGTGGGCAACACGGCGAACGGCACCCTTAGCAGGCATATCCGCCCACTCCGTTCCCAAAAACGTCGTGAGGTCCATGTTGACGCGAGCCGCCACGCGATGGAAGTCATCGGCATCCAAGCGCGCCAGATCGAACACAATTAGGTCCAAAAACCAAGTTATCAGCTCGCCGGGACACAGGTCCAAAAGACCATAGGCCGCCCAGTCTTCCAAGACCTCCTCGAGCATCTTCATGTGGGCGTCAAGCTTTTTGGCGCGCGCCTCGGCACTGTTGAACTCGTGCGTCGCCGATTCGCTCTCCATCACGTAGTGGTAGAACTTGTCAGGCATGACGACGGTCCTGCGGGCAAGCGCATAAGCCGCAAATTGGAAGACGACGTCCTCGCCCAAAGCCAAACCGGGGGCGAAGCGTATGCCTTCGCGATTGAGCAGCTCGCGCGAAAAGGCTGCACGGCAGGCATAGGGCTGCGCATTCGAATGGAACAGCAGTTGGGGATCACGGGCGCCGAAGGTACCAGCTTTGGGGCTCATGAGTTGCTGGACGCGTTTGGGGGCAGCATCGGCAGGTTCACAGACGCCGCCAAAAACGGCGGCCTCGGCATCTGCAGACTTCATGGCATGCAGCACGCGCTCGATCGTCTGGGCATCGATGTAATCGTCGGCGTCCACAAAAAAGACGGTCTCGCCCTCGGCGGCATCGATTCCGACATTTCGAGCACACGAGACGCCCGCGTTTTCCTGATCAATCACCAGTACGCGATCATCGGCCTGCGCAATCTGGCGCAACACGTTCAACGAATCATCAGTCGAACCGTCGTTGACGCAGACAACCTGAATCGAACGCTCAGACTGGGCCAACAGCGAATCGAGGCATCGCTGAATGGAGCGCGACGAATTGTAGACGGGAACGACAATGGTCGCTTTGGGGGTCAAAGTCTCTCCCATGTCGACCTACCCCCTCAGCGATTCGATGAGGAAAGCGGCGACCACGCCTGGGCCTCCAACCGAGGCGTAATACTTAGCACGCCCCAAGGCACCATCCGTCGCAAAGCTCGGATGCTCGTCAACCCAGCCCTCAGGATCTTTGAGGATAGCAGCGAGATTTGCGCGCTTCCACGGCTTGAGGTCGTCAAGCGAAAACTCCCCGGCGTCCAAGGCAGCTTGGAACTCCTTGGCCATCTGAACCAGGAACTCCTTATAGAACTTGGGCGCCAGGCGCACGTAGTTCCACATGTACGAATCGTACTTAATGAGCTGATTGAACTTGAGCATGCGCACGACGTCATCACTTGCGTGATCACGGGCATAATCCTCTCGAATCCAACGCTCAATCTCGGCATACTCGGTATTGACGCAAAAGACCTTAGCCGAAGAATTGACCGAGGAATTCTCGTTGTCCTGGCGATACGACAACACGGCATCATGCAGGTAAACAGCCTTATCGGCACACGCGATAACCTTAAAGGCGAATGACGTGTCCTGAAAGGATGCCCCTGGAGTCGGCAAGAACTTGATGCCGTTGCGCTCAAGAAAATCGCGACGGTACACGGCCGACCAAATCGACGGCTTTTGCTTAAAGAACTGCGTCGTGTCGCTCGGGTGCACCGGCTTGTCGCAGTCCTTGGCCTTAAACATCTCGTGCAGCGAACGGCGCTCCTCGGGCTTGGACCAGTAGAAATCAAAGTTCGCCTTCGTAAAGTCGGCATTATTGCTATCGGCGGCCGAGACAAGCTTTTCGAGTGCGTCGGGCGCCATAAAGTCATCGGACTCCAAGATGCCAACGTACTTGCCACGCGCCATCTCCAGGCCGTGGTTCATCGAGTCGCCGTAGCCGCTGTTGGCCTTGTCGATCATCTTGACGCGCCCATCGCGCTCCATATACTCGCGGATAATCGCCGGCGAGTTGTCGGTCGACCCGTCGTTAATGCAGATGATCTCAATATCCTTGAGCGTCTGCGCCAGGGCGGAATCGAGGCACTCGCGCAGGTAGCGCTGAACATTGTAAATGGGAATAAGCAGCGACAGAACAGGGCTGCCAGAGGCGTTAGTAGACAAATGTGCTCCTTAGGAAATACCTGTCGTTTCATGGTATCAAAGGGTCAGCGCGCCAGCGGGCGTTTATATAATCTATGGAGCCTCTTGCGGGCAAAGCAGCCCCACGTCATGCGGCGGGTCCATGGCAGGTTCCTGCGTTTTATTCAAAGCTTGCCGTCAAGGTGCGCCGAGCCTTTACAATAGGACAGTCTCAAGGACGTATTCGATAGCTTCCGCGCAGCACTCGCCCGCCGCGCGTGAAAGGATATATTGCCCCATGCCTTCAACCCTTCCCGCCCCCATCGACAAGCTCGCCATCGTCGTCGTTACGTACAAGCGCCAGGAACTTCTGGCCAACTTGTTCGACTCCATGACCGAGCTCACGGCAACGCCCTGGCGCATCGTGATTGTCGATAACGAGAATTCGCGCGAGACCGAGGCCATGTGCGCCGCATTTAACGAGCGCCTGGCCAAGCTGTGGGGCATCGACACCGAGCAGCCCGACGCGCAGGGCGGCACCGACCGCGTCATCTACGCCCCGCAGCTCGAAAACGGCGGCGGTGCAGGTGGCTTCTCCGCCGGCACCAAATGCGCCTACGACCTGGGCGCCCAGTGGTTCTGGGTGATGGACGACGACGTGCTCGTCATCCCCGAAGGCATCGAGCGTCTTGCCAAGTGGACCGACCGCTACGATGTTATCCAGGGTTCGCGCCTGGACTTTGACGGCGGCGCCTTCTTTTGGCAATACCAACTCATCCTTTCGCTCGGCATTCCCAACCCTGTCGCCAAGTGGGACTTGGGCCCCGAGGGCTACCGCGCCATGAACCAGCTGTGCTTTGAGGGCGGCATGTTCTCGCGCCGCGTGGTCGACAAGATCGGCCTGCCCGATGCGCGATTCTTCATCTACGGCGACGATGCCTGCTATGGCTACGTGGCCAGCCAGCACTTCCCCGCCGCCGTTGTTGCCGACGTGGTGCTCAAGCGCGCCCGCGCCGTCTCTAACTGGGACATCGCCGGCAAGCGCCAGCTCAACTCTACGAGCGACACCAACCGCTACTACATCATGCGCAACCGCGGTTATCTGGCACGCTACATGCAGATCTACGGCGACTACCACCCCGTGCTGTTCCGTCTGGGCAACGCCGCGACCTTCTGCAAGGAATTCATTCGCCTGGCCGCCGTTGACAAGTGCTTTAAGACCGGTATTCCGGCGCTGCGCCGTGGCATGAAGGACGCCCGCAAGATCGTTAAGGATCCCAACTGGAAGCCCATGCCGCCCCTGAAGGACACCGAGTAACGGAAGCCGGAAACACCCCGGCGCTTAAAGCCGCTGGCACACCGCTGCCACACGCTGCCCGTCAAACCCGAATCCCCAGCGCATGCGACCCACGCCGGGTCGCGGCACACGGATTTCGTCGATGCCGTCGCGCTCTATGTCGAGCAGCGCCTGCACGGCCAGCAATTCCAGACCCAGCGCATCCACACCGGGGTCATACATCATGTTGATCGTTATCAGCGGACGTTCGTCCAGCATGCCAATCGTATCTGCTACGTCGAACACGGCGCCCGTAGGAAAAACCTGGATGTCCCAGCGATCCGCGCCACACTTTCGCCTCGAAGCAGGATTGGCATAGCCCGGCAATCCAAAGCAGAGTCCTTGCAAGAGTAGGTGATATGGTAGCGGCTTATCTGGGTCGGTCTCACCGATTCCCGCATCCCCCAGGATGCGGCTTAGCGCCCGCCTTACGGTATCCTCGTTCCCACGGCACAGCCCGTCGCGGAACGCATCGACGTCTCGAATGTCTTCGGCAGCGCACTCAAACCACTCAACAATCACTAGACGCAAGGCCTGGCGAAGCTCGTTATTGGGCAACCGCAAGGCACGGAAGCGATTGCCATGTTCTGGCTCCTCAGTCATATCTGTCGTCAGGAAACCTGACAGATACAGCGCCGTCCACAGACCATCATCAGGCGAGACATCTGGCTCTGCAGTGCCCAAACAAAGCGGGACCTCAGCGCACCCATGGGCCTCGAGCAAATCAAACAAGACCAAAAGGCGGTCGAGATTCCACCCGGCAACTACCCTACTCAGGCAATCGGCATATCCATACAGATCGGCACGCACAGGCGCCGTGCAGCCTCGGTCCAGAAAACCGATCACACGCGCTGGACTCGAGCAATAGGCCCTACCAAACCGATATCCCTCGAGCCATTCACGCGCATCATCCAGGCATTCCTCGCGTCCAGCATGACTCAACAGAGCGTGGACCTCGGCATCCGAAAAACCGAAACATCGGTCACACCACGCCGACAGCGGCGTCGTCAGACAATACGAGCAGCCGCGCGAAGAAAGCGCCGCTTCGGCAGGACCGGGACACTCCCCCATCAGACACGTCAGCCGCAACGAATCGCACGCAGTGGCAATGGCGTCGAACAGCACGCGATCGAATAGCCCTGCCGGATCGGCGTCGGAAGCGTCCCTCGCGCTCACACGGCGAGACCACGCCGCATCGTACCCATCAACGAGCAATACAACCTGCTCATCGCAGGCCATCTCCAGCAGCTCAATGAGCACACCGAGCACCGAGTCAACCTCGTCCGCGCTCGCCACGCCACGCGCGACGCGTTCGATGTGACGCACCTTGTCTCGAGCTAAATCCGGAGCCTCCAAAAGCGCCAGCAGACGGGCGCACTCGCCCGAAAGAGCATCGCGCGCGACGTCGGCAATAGCGGCGCCACGCCTCACAGCGACAGAAAAGTCCAGCGATATCACCGGATAGCAAGCGTACTCATCCCGATAGTGCCCGCCGTCTGCATCCCAAATCTGAGCATCGGCAAACAAACGCTGACCAGCGCGACCGACCGCTGGACGCTCCAGAAAAGCCCTGAGCATCGACAAGTTCATGCTCTTGCCAAAACCCTCGGGTCGACAGCACACCACAACGGACGCGTCGCAGTCCAACACATCTGCAATAAACATGGTCTTGTCGACCAGCGTGCAGCAACCAAGAGCCTCCGCATAGTCGTGCATGCCAATGGGCAAAGCCGCATCGTCGGCACAGCCGATCAAACGCACGCCAAAGCCAGCAGCACAATCAACATTTGCCTGTTCAGACACCAAAACGTTCCCCCTAAATCGCAGCACAATGCCAATTGTAATGACCGCATCGCATGTACCGATGTCGCCGCGCAAACATATCGGGCAACGGTAGTAACAAGAGGTATGAGGGGGCACAATTAATCGTTGCATAACAAAACGGGGCCCGATACATTCGCACCGGACCCCGTCCCGACTATTTAGTTATCTGGCAACTGAGAGCCTACTCCCCCGAGTCGTCCTCCCCAGAAGCCTTCTTCTGCTGATCGAGCTTATGCTTACCACTTACGATAGACGTAGCGCCCAGCGTGGCCAAGCTCGCGCTGGCAAGGCTCGCCATCACAATCAGATCGCCCGTCTTGGGCATGTTGCCGCCCGAGGACTTGGTAGCTGTAGTCGTCGTGGTCGTGGTGGTCACCGTTTTGGAGTCATTTTGCTCCTGGACCTGGTTGTCGGTGTTGCCCTTACCGCCGTCCTCGCCCTGCTGCTTTCCGTCCTCGGTCTTGTCCTTGTTCTCGTCCTTCTTCTGAGCGGATTTGTCGTCCTTCTCCTCAGAGCTAGAACCCTTATCGGATTCGGTCTTCTCGGAAGCCTTGTCCTTGGAGTCGCCCTTTGCGGCTTCGGTCTTTTCCGTGGAAGCCTGATCAGAGTTGTCCTTGTTCTGGGTCGAGCCGTTATTGACACCAGCCATCAGCGAAGAGCCCAGCGTAGAACCAAGCTGCACGGAGAAAGAAGGTTTCTTGTCCGGCGAAGTAACGGGAGCGTCCGGCGCCTTATTCGAGTCGTTCTTGAAAGCATCGGGATCAGGGGTTGCATCAGAGCCGGAGCCATTGTTAGAGCCGATGTCAACGGACGAATCGCTCGAGCCGGTGGATGAGCTAGAGGAGCCAGCGTCGGTCGAACCAGAGGCGGCGCTGTTCGTATTGCCGGCAGAGTTTGAAGACGAATCGCCCGCAGCAGGGCCGTTCGAATCGGAGCCGTTCGAGGTAGAGCCGTCGTTGGTAGTGCCACCAGCAGAGCCATTACCGTCAGCATCGGTCGAGGGCGCATCCATCCTGTCATCGTTGGCATCGTCACTCGAGTCGTCATTCGAATCAGGTGTCGGCGAGGGCGCCGGCGTAGGCTCGGGCTGCACGGGCGTCGCAGCGGCTGCCTCGTCCTCAGCGATATAAACCAAGCAGTCCTTTAGCTCGTTGCGGTAGCGGTTCTTCCAGCCCTCGTGGTACTGGGGCTGGCTTGTATACTTGGTCGCCACGTTATTGACCACACTGTTGGAAAGCGCCGTCACAAACTCGCGGTCGGACATATCGTTGGAAAGATTCGCCCAGCGGAAAAAGTCCCTGCAGCCACCAGTGCCGCACATGTTGGTAATGCTCCACACCATGCCCTTGACGCAATCGGCGCGGCCCGAAATATCAATACCCAGGCCGCTCTTGAGCCACGCCTCGGTCACCGCATAGTACGAGTTGTACGCATACGCATCCTGCAGAGCCGAAAACTCAGCAGGATCGGTGTTATAAGCACCCTGGAAGGCCTCCTGTGCAATACGGCCCAGCTCGGTAAGCTGACCGTTCTCGGACATGGAATTGTTCGCGTTGGAAATCTCGCCGCCGCGATCAATCGTATCCTTGAGCATGCTGTATTTTTCGGGGTTGTAGTTGTAGGCCTGCTTCATAAACGGAATGAGCGACCAACGACGGTCGAACTGGTAATAGCCCAGCGCGTTGTAGCCGTCACCATACGAAAAGCCCTGGTTATAGTTGCCATGGCTCTCGTACTTGGTAAAGTACTTCATCTCGGGAGTCACGTTGACAAACGAAACGCCCTGGACCGACCTCAGCACGCCCGAGAAGGACTGTTGGGTGTAAAGGCCCTTATCGATATCGGTGGCATCCGAGGCAACGCCCGGCGTGGGCTCCTCGGCAGCGGCGGGTGCCGGCGCGGAAACGGCGCCAAACGAAAGCGCCAGCGTCAGGCCCGCGACAATCGCAGAATGCTTGGGCTGCATAAGATCCTCCCTGCATTGGTGTAGTTAAAGTTCAGTTTGCAAAGATAAAAATAAGTATTGCAGCTCGCCCGTTGTTGCACAACAACCCCTCGGTAAACGGCAACAACCCTCCGCGAAATCTTAAGGAATTGCGCTCAACCTACAGCTTAATGTCAAAGTTGATCTCGGGGACGGCGGCTAGGTCGGCCAACGTCACGCCGTCGACGTACTTTTCGATTACGTCGTCCAGACCGCGCCAGAACTTGACCGTTGAGCACAGATCACTACGGGTGCAGCTGTTGTCGATGCCGTCGCACGCCACTGGAGCCGTGCTGCCCTCGACGGCACGCAGGATGTCGCCGGCGCGCACCTCGGCCG
>CATYJA010000051.1:0-11986 GCA_958407545.1 uncultured Collinsella sp.
GGCACCGTGGGGACACATGTATGTCAATCCTGGTCTAACAGAGCCTTAGCTAATCCTTGGGTGTCCAGGACCAGAAGAAGTTGATAAGGGCCACACGCGAGGCGGTACCGGCCTTTTTGTTGATCGAAGAAATGTGGCGATAGAGCGTGGAGCGCGAAAGGAAGAGCGTTGTGGCGATGTCCTGAACGCTCTGGTCCGAAACGACCAAGACCTCAAGAATATCGCGCTCGCGCTCTGTAAGCCCAAAGGTGGCGACGAAAGCATCGAGGCGTTCATCGGACGTGAGCTCCGCTGCCTCCACGGCTCGGGGGTCGGAGCATGTGGGCGCAAGATCCCCACCAAGATCGTCGGTGGCAAGCGGCAGGCCATCCTGCATCACGACATCATCGGCTCGTTGCCCCAACTGCCCCAGCAGCGTAATCGCAATGCCCACAAACATCACGAGCGCCGCACCGACCGCAGCCAGCACGTTTTGACTCGAGATGATCGCCACCGCCGGCGCCGTCACGAGCATCGAGCACACGTTGTTGACGACGCGACCCATGCACGGCCAAAAATATGACCAGCGCGCATAGAGCGAGACGGCGGCATATTTTGTGGTAAAGAACACCACGAAAAAGCCCGAGCCCAGATAAAAGATGATCGTGGCAGCAAGCTCGTTGCCGCCATTGCCATCGACGATGAGCACAAAGAACGAAAGCGTGGACAGTATGGCGGCACACGTCATGCCGATATTCATATACGAGCGGCCGTGCAGGTCAAATAGTGCGCCAGCGACCAACGAGCTCACGACAAGCAGCAGGCGCGGCCAATCGCCCAAATCGACGGCTCCGACAGCATGCAGGGTCGTGAAGCCCGCGTTGAGAGCGGCGAATACGCTGGAAAGATACGCCGTCGCCACGGTCAGGCGAACTACGGCGCGACGGAATGCCGCCTTTGCCTTGGGATCGTCATGCCACTTGGCGCCATATTCCAGAGCATCTACCGAAAGCCCGGCAGCACTGGGTTCAAAGTTGGGATCGGACTCGTCGCGCAGCTTGGCGCGTCGGGCACCGTGGAGCAACGCCACCTGCGCGATCGCACAGACGACCAGAACAGCCTGCTGAGGAATGCCGACAGGCATCACCATGTGGTTGAGAACCTGCACCAGAACGCCCATGGCGTAAGAAAGTGCGGCGGCGCGCGCCAAGCAGGGCGTTCGCGCAAAGCGCCGCGCAAAATTTGCATGAGCAGTCGATCCGCAGTAGCCCAGCGCGCAGCACGCCACCAAACCGCCGGCAATTACCACCTCAACCTGAACCGCCATAATCAACAGCAGCAATGCCGCCACCAGCAAAACGCCCGTGACGTCACTCGTTGCGTCGATAGCATGGGGACGGCGATAGTACAGAATGGGACGCACAAAAAAGCCAATCACGCTCGCGCCGATGACAAGGCTCTCATAAATAACGACCTCGTTCGGAGACACGAACTCGGCCATGCGCACATCAAAAAGATACTCGCACGCCAAAAACGTGAAGAAGAACAGCGCCAGGCATATAATCTCCCGAATGCCCCGACGCAAATATGTGGTTGTGTCTCCCATGCCCCTCATGGTTAACCCCCAGCCGCTCAATTGTCCGGAAATCTCTTTTAATAAAGAACCAGTCTCAATATCGAAGCCAGGCTTGAAATGCTGCAAATTTGACCCCAGCCGTCCACATCACGCCGCGATTTTGAGCCGCATGGACCAGAAGGGACACGCGCGATCTCTAGCTCGGCAAGGAGTGTCTCCAGCTGCCACTCATTTAAGTACGTCCCCAATGAGTGGCCGAAGAACGTCCCCAACGACTAGTCAAAAATGGGCCATATGTCCCAGTTGTGGAGACTCCTTGAGCCGTCTGGGTATCGCGAAGGATCGCGCACTCCCCCATCATCAAAAGTGACACACGCTACCTGTTGATGGGAGGCAGCCATGGGCTTCTTTGACAAGATGTTCGAGAAGAAAGAGTGCGCGATTTGCGGTACCGAGCTGGGACTTCTAGGTAAGACAAAAATCAATGAAGGCTACCTGTGCAAAGAGTGCGCCGGCAAGCTCTCCCCCTACTTCCACGGCTATCGCTCCAGCACCGCGGACGATATCCGCGAGCAACTCGCCTACCGCGAGGCCAATGCCGAACGCCTGGCCTCATTCAACCCTACGCGCACGCTTTCTGCCGGGCGCACCAATATTATGCTCGATGAGGACGCGGGCCTGCTGATCATCACTTCGCAGAGCCGCTGGCGCGACGCCAATCCCGACATCATCGAGTTCTCTCAGGTACTCGGCTGCGATATGGATATCGACGAGCAGCGCACCGAGATCTATCGCGAGACCAAGGACGGCGAGCGCGAGAGCTACAACCCGCCGCGCTACGACCTGGATTATGACTTTAATCTGACCATCCACGTCAACACGCCGTACTTTACCGAGATCAACCTGCGCGTGAACGACTCCACCATCGATCAGCGCGGCTCCATCGAATATCGCGAGGCCAAGCGCCAGGCAACCGAAGTCCGCGATGCGCTGGCGCAGCTGCGCCAGGAGACGCGCGACAGCGTCGTGGCCGCCAAGGCCCCCAAGACCGCGGTGACCTGCCCCTTCTGCGGAGCCACCACCATTCCCGATGCCAGCGGGCGCTGCGAATACTGCGGCGGCGCCATCGGCGCATAGCCTCCGGCAGCGAAAGGACCGATCATGGCCTTCGAGAGCGTCAACTATCAATGCCCCGCGTGTGGCGGCCCCCTTCACTTTGCCAGTGCCGAGCAAAAGCTCGTCTGCGACTACTGCGATTCTCGTTTTGAAGTCGAAGAAGTCGAGGCCCTCTATCGCGAGCGCCAGGACAAGGCAGATGCCAAAGCCGATGCAGCAGCCGCAACGCCCAAGCCTGCTGTCGACGATGCCGTGCAGGAGCTGGCCCAAAACGCCGGCTACATCTGCTCGTCGTGCGGCGCCGAGCTCGTGTCCGACGGCACCGTCGTCGTCACCACCTGCCCGTACTGCGGCAACTCCGCCGTGGCGCCCGGCCAGCTCTCTGGCGACTTCTCGCCCGACCTGGTAATTCCGTTTAAGCTCGGGCACGACGACGTCACGGCCGCACTCAAGGAACACTACAAGGGCAAGATCTTGCTGCCCAAGAGCTTTGTCACCGGCAACCACATCGACGAGGTCCAAGGCGTCTACGTGCCGTTTTGGCTTTACGGCGCCCGCGTGGACGGCGAAGTGTGCTTTGATGCGACCAACGAGACCGTGACCGAGGAATCCGACCGCACCGTCACGACCACCGACCACTACGACGCCTACCGCAAGGGAAACATCTCGTTTAAGCGCGTGCCCGTCGACGGATCGTCCAAGATGCCCGACGGCCACATGGACGCCATCGAGCCGTTTGACTACGATGCCCTGCGCCCGTTTTCGGTCGCGTATATGCCCGGCTACATCGCCAACCGCTACGACGAGGATTGCGAAACCTGCAAGGCGCGCGCCGAGCGCCGCATGGAGGAGAGCACGATCTCGGCCCTGCGCGAGACTGTTGTCGACGAATATGACGATGCCACGGTCGAAAGCAAGCAGCTCGACTACACCTGGGAAGACAGCGACTACGCCCTGTTCCCCGTGTGGATGCTTTCCACTTCGTGGAACGGCAAGAGTTACCTGTTTGCCATGAACGGCCAGACCGGCCGCATGGTCGGCGAGCTCCCCTGCTCCAAGCCCAAGCTCGTCATCGCCTCGGTGCTGTTCTTTGTGATCGGGTTTGTCCTCTCCCAGATTCTCTTTATGGGTGGGAATGCCTTCGATCCGGACTACCTCACCTTTGATGTCGAGGGCATCCTCATCAACATCGTCGCGCCGTTGATCATCGTGGTCATCGCAGACGTGCTGCTGGTGGGCCAGCTCAAGACGGCCAACGAGGCCACCCACGCCGATTGCTACTGTGGCGAGCTCGACCTGACCGAGAAGCACGACACCTTCAGCCACACCGAGACCACCGTTGTCATGAAGGACAACAAGGACGATTAACCATTCTGACCAATACCACCCGGCCTTTGACGAGAAAGGAAGATCACCATGGGACTCTTGAAAGCTGGATTGGGAGCTGCCGGCGGCGTCATGGCCGATCAGTGGAAGGAATTTATCTACTGCGAATCGATGCCTGCTGACGTCTTGGCCTGCAAGGGCAGCAAACGCACCGGCGGCCGCAGCTCCAACACGCGCGGCGAGGACAACGTCATCTCCAACGGCTCGGTCATCGCCGTCAACGACGGCCAGGGCATGCTCGTGGTGCAAAACGGCAAGATCATCGAAGTCGCGCTGGAGCCTGGCGAGTTTGTCTTTGACACCGGCAGCGAGCCGAGCGTCTTTAGCGGCAACCTGGGCGATTCCATCAAGGAGACCTTCGCCAATATCGGCAGCCGCTTTACCTTTGGCGGCGACGCGGGTAAGGACCAACGCGTCTACTTCATCAACACCAAGGAGATCATCGGCAACAAGTACGGCACCGCCTCGCCTGTGCCCTTCCGCGTGGTCGATAACAACATTGGCCTGGATGTCGACATCTCCGTTCGCTGCAACGGCGAGTACTCGTACCGTGTCACCAACCCGCTGCTGTTCTACACCAACGTGTGTGGCAACGTGACCGATAGCTACACGCGCGATAAGATCGACAGCCAGCTTAAGTCCGAGCTGCTCACCGCCCTGCAGCCCGCCTTTGCCAAGATCTCGGAGATGGGCATCCGCTACAGCGCCATCCCCGGCCACACCACCGAGCTCGCCCGCGCGCTCAACGAGGTCTTCTCTGCCGACTGGCGCGACCTGCGCGGTGTCGAGATTGTGAGCTTTGGCGTCAACTCCATCGCCGCCTCGCAAGAGGACGAGCAGATGATCAAGGACCTGCAGAAGGCCGCGGTCATGCGCGATCCCACCATGGCAGCCGCCAACATCGCCAGCGCCCAGAGCGATGCGATGCGGGCGGCAGCCGCCAACCCCAACGGCGCTATGGCCGGCTTTATGGGCATGGGCATGGCAGGTGGCATGGGCGGCATGAATGCCAGCCAGCTGTTCGCCGCCGGCCAGGCACAGCAGCAGGCCGCCCCACAGCCAGCTCCGGCACCCGCTCCCGCACCGGCTCCTGCCGCTGCCCCCGCGGCCGGCACGTGGACCTGCAGTTGCGGTGCCACCAACACCGGCAAGTTCTGCCCCGAGTGCGGCAGTCCCGCACCCGCCCCGGCACCGGCCAAGTGGTTCTGCCCCAACTGCGGCAGCGAAAACGGCGGCAAGTTCTGCAGCAACTGCGGAACACCCAGGCCCTAGCCCCTCCATCTGGTAATTGGCGGGGGATCCGCCGCCCCCGCATTTGCTTCTATGGGTTTCGTTCGATAAAGGAGGACACCATGAAGACAACGTTCAAAAAGTCCGTACTCGCATTCCTGACATGCGTCCTGGCGCTCGCCTTTGCCCTGACGGGCTGCAGCGGCGGCGGCAAGGACCCCAAGGCCAACTTCGTCGGCAGCTGGCAGTACTCGGGTGGAACCTTGGACGGCGAAGAGCTCACCGATGAGTACATGGATATGCTCAAGGAGTGGGGCCTCAACTGTATCCTGATCCTTGACGAAGACGGCACGGGCGTCCTCGACATGTTCCTTGAGGTCGCCGACCTGAAATGGGAGGCCAAGGACGCCACCACCGTAACGATTACCGCCGAAGATGAGTCGCACGACCTGAAGCTCAAGGACGACAAGCTCGTCCTGGAGGTGGACGGCGACAAGCTCATCTTCACCAAGTCCGACAAGGACCTGTCCGGTACGGTGAAGAAGGATCGCGAGGCGGCCGAGAAGGAAGAGGAGATCGATGAGGCCGTCGAAGACGACGATGTCCAAAGCGTCGAAATCTCCCCCGCCGTCACCGTCGCCGATGACGACCTGTGCACCATCACCATCACCGAGAAGTTCCAGGACGACTGGGGCGACATCGGCTTTGTCGTCAACATCGTCAACAAGAGCGACAAGGACCTGACCTTCTACGCCCCCACCGGCAAGACCAACGTCAACGGCACCATGAAGGAAGCCTGGTTCTCGGCCCACCTGATGCCCGGCACCAACGCCACCGAAGAGTTCACCTTCTCGAAGGGCACGCTTGACAGCTTCGACAGCCTGGTCAACACGACCATCGGTATCGACGCCTACCTGACCGATTCCTACGAGGACGTCGCTTCCTACACCGCGACCATCGCGTAGCGACAGACACCGACAGCCGCGGATTGGCGGACACATCCGCGCACACCAGACGGGGCCGCAGGAGTTGTTCCTGCGGCCCCGTCGTTTTTATGCCGATGCGTAACGAGCGCTAGCGCTCCATGTTGGGAACGATGCTGCCCTCCGTTACTGCGTGCACGGCCAGGCGCATGATGTTGTCGTAGCCGGTCTTGTTGAGGATCTCCGAGATGCGACGCTTGATGGTGCCCTCGCTCATAAACAGCTCGGCCGCGATCTCGCGACGGCTTTTGCCCTCGCAGGCAAGGCGCAAGATCGACAGCTCGACATCGTCGAGTGCCGCCGTACCCGAAAAAATGCTTTCGGGCGGCTTGGGAAACGTGCAATAGCCCGCCAGCGTGGAGCGCATCACGGCGAACAGCTCGTCGATACCGACGTTCTTGTACACAAAGCTATCGACGCCCGCCTCGCGGGCCTGATCGACAAAGGTGATTTCGGGCATACCCGTCATGATAATGACGCGGCACTCGGGCAGTTGTTCTTTAATGCGCGCCGCCGCCACGATGCCGTTGGAATCATGCTCGGTGCATACGTCCATCAGTATCATGTCCGGGCGCTCCTTGAGCGCGACACCCAAGGCCTCGGAAGCATCGGCAATGGCGGAAACAACGGTCATATCGGGCTGGTCGCCGACGGAGCGCGCGAGGCTCTCGCGCAAGATAGCCTGGTCTTCGACTATAAGGACGCGAATCATGAACTTCTCCTTTGGACCGTGGCGTTGGAGGCGAGCGGGATGGACACCGTAAGCGTGAAGGGCGGGGCGGTGTGGACTTCCAGGCTGCCGCCCAGATTCTGTGCGACATGCCTCATACCTGGGATACCCGTTCCCTCGCGATACGATACGGGTGCAGGCGCGCCGTCGTTAGAAACGGTCACCCGCGCAACAGCACCGTCTTCCGACGTCTCCTGCCACAGACGCACGTGGACCCGATGCGCCTGTGCATGCTTGGTGGCATTGGTCGAGGCCTCGCGGATAATCTGCAGAAAGGCTGCGGCGACACGCGCGTCGCTTGGCAGCTCGCCCTCCACATCGATCTGCACGCTCACCAGGCCAAAGGCATGGACGATATCGCCCAGTTGCTCTGCCGGTTCGGTGTCGCCCCCGCTGCGCAGATCGGCAGCGATTGAGCGCAGCAGCGGGTCGATCTGCTCGAGTGACTCGTCATCCAGGCGCCCCTCCTCCAGATAACGATGGAGGATGGACAGGCGCTGCCCGATCACGTCGTGCACGCGAGCGCGCATACGCAGATAGGCCGCATTGTCAGCAACTTTTTTGACTTCTTCGATCTGGGCTTGGAGCTCTTGGCCCGCAAGCTCAAGCAGGTGGTTGGCTTGCGCCAGGCGATCATGGGCATGCGCATACTCTGTTACATCCAGACCGATAATGCGCTCGAAGAGGCGGCCCGAAACCATAACGTCATCGTGCACAAACAAGCGAATCTCGGCGGGAGAAACCTCGACCACAACGCGCGCCTCACCAAAGCGGTCCAGATTAATCCGCACACGGTTCCTGCTGCTTTCGGGCATTTGCATGCTGAGTTTGCGAAGGTCATTCCACGTACTGCTCATATCGCCCAGGTCGGTGGGCATATGGAGCTCTACGAGGTTTTTGCGCATGCAGCGGTTCATGAGCAGCGGACGGCCCCTCGGGTCCAGATACAGGATGCCCACGGGGATCACGTTGATGGTTTCAATCGTCGAGAACGCGATGATATCCTCCTGGCGGTTACGGACGTCCATCAAGAGCGCCGCGATGGAACGGAACAGGAAGAACGCTCCCTCTGCGATAAGGACAACGGTCCACGCCGAGCCCATGGCAAAAACCACCGGCGGTGTAACGGCGACAACAAGCAGCAGCTCGACCAGCATGACGAGGCGACGATAGTGCACCATAAGTACCACGCCGTAGGCAAAGATCGCGGCATTGAGCCACAACGCTCCGCCCATTGCCCTGGCGCAAACGTCAAGCGGTGCCACCAAATACGAGCCAGACGACGCGAATAAGATGAGCGCCGAAATCATCAGGTGAAGCACAAGGCTCGCCTCGTAGACGCAAATCACATTACGGTTATAGGACGAGCGGCGCGATGCGATGAGCGGGACGTGGATCGTCTGCAGGCACGCAGCCAGGGCAAAGACAACATCGAGCGCAACGATTTGGGGAAGGATGAGCGAAATCTGCATCGTCACTCACCCGCCCTCGGCATCAAGACGATCATGCGCAGCTGACCGGGCTCGCCCTCAAGGCGGTATGCCACGTTTCGCCCTTGCAGAGCGCCTTCGAGCTCTTGCGCAGCGGGCGTCTGCGAAAGATCTTCATCATCGTTGGAAAAAAGCGTGGCGCGCAGCTCGACACTGCATCGGTCATGGTCGCCCAAGTGATACATAAGCGCCGGATGGTCGGTGGCGTAGGCAAAAAACGCAAAGTCATACACGCAGTCGTACAGGGCGCTTACCGTACTGGCGTGCAACGGGCGCCGTATGGCGATAATCGAGGCGCAATCGATATCGATGGTGCGCAGGTCGCTTGCGAGCTCGTTGGCGATGAGCTGAATGCGATCGCGATCAAAACCGCTCTCCCCGTGCTGTGCCAACGTGAGCGACCCCTTGCGCTTGCAATAGGCGACGAGCATCTTGGCGCGCTGCAGCATGCGGTAACGCTCGTGCGAAGACGCTTCGTCGGTCAACGACGGCAGCGAGCTCAGCAGGTCGTACATCCCTTCGAGCGCGCGGGCAAGTGCTTGGTCCACGTCTTGGGCAAGCAAGGTCTCTGCCTCTTGATCTGCCAAATGCGTCTTAAGGTCGTAGTCGGCGGCGAGCAGCTCGTTTTGACGCTGCAGCTCCATGCGACGATGTGCCAGCTCACGATTAAGCTCGTTGAGCTCCGACACGTCTTGGGCAAGCAGGGCCGATCCGCCCAGCAGCGGAAAGGCACGGTACATCACATTGGGATCGGACGCCACGGCAAAGGCATGGGCGCGGCCGTGCTCCTGGACCCGCAACTCCTCGCGCACGCCTACCGGCATTGGCTTTGACACCGGCGTGGCATAGACTTCCTGCAGGTCGCGCGTTAGAACTTTGAGGTCGAGCGGCAAGGTGTCGAAGATGCCGGCGATGTCGTGATACGACGGAATGACACCGCAATCGAGACAGATTTCCATCGCCACCACGCACAGGACGCAATAGACGAGCGAAAAGTTGAGCCTCCATGCCCAGGGCACGCGCAACGCATATGAGATGGCAAAGAATGCGCCACCCAGCAACACGAGCGCCGCCGTGCCCGAAAAACGCTGGATGCAAAAGGACGAGGACCGGCCCACCAGGATAAAAAAGGCCACGAAGTCAAAGGCCGTCCACGCGAGGACGGCGAAATAACCCCAGCCGTACGTGTAATCGTTGCTCCAGGTGTCGCTTGTACGGTCAAAGCGGAAGACCTGCTGGTGAAAATCGTTGGTGAGCACAAATCCGATAAGCAGGATGGCCACAATCCACAGCGCAGCGCAGTAGCGGCGACCCAGGCGGTGTTGCTCCAGGCCCGCAAGGCGCAGACCACACAACTGGTAGAGCAGCGGAATGAGCGTCATGGGCACGTAGTACAGGTACCACAGCACGGTGGCATAGAACGTCGTGAACGACTTGTACTTGAGAATGACTTCGATCATCCACAGGGCGCAGATGGTGGCGACGGCAACAAGGCGGCGGCGCAACACATAGTCCAAACAGCGCAGATAGACCGATACGCCCCAGATCGAAAATACAATTGCGGCGTCAAGCAGCGGGAGAGAGCTCGAATGGACGAGCGCATCCACGACCTCTTCGGACACCTCGCTATAGGCGGGCACGGCGTTAGAAAGTTTGGGGTCGAAGGCGAACAACGCCGGCAAGACTACCAAAAGCATGAGGAACAGCGCGGTGATGGCGCCGGCGATAGCAAAGACGCGGTGACGGTACACCTGATGTGTTATACCAACAAGGAATCGCGGCATGGCGAAGAGCCTGCCGCCCCTGGGATCCGCCACGGGTGCGGATCGGGCGGCCGCGTGGCCGATATGTCGCTCGCGGGTACCCATAGTGCTTTTAGTGTACCGACAGATGGGTCGAAAAAGCGGGCCGCATGTCCCAAAATCCGCAGACGGCAAGGCGCCCGGCAGCCTCCCCCGTCTGGCACTTCCCGATATCCGCCCGCCCCAAACCACCGCAAAGGAGACAGGCACCTTTGTGGTGGTTTGGGGCGATGCGCTAGTCCACGGTGATGTCGAGATTTTTGCCGATGAGGCCTACGTAGCCGCCTTCGGCTGCCTTGGGGCTGTCAGCATGGCAGAGGACCCACTTGTCGGCCTTCCAGTAGCAGTAGCTGTCGCCGGCCGCAGGCATGTCGGCCGCGACCTCGGGGCGCGGGCCGTTGGTGCCGGCGGGCAGCGCCACCATCACCTGGAAGCCACCGTCGTCGACCATGCACGGCGTGTAGTGGAGCGTGGTGTTGAAGACTTCGACGACCGTACCCGCCGGCACGCGAAACGCCTTGACGCATGCGGTGTCGAGCTTGCCATCCTCGATCTCCCAGCGATGCGCCACGAGCAGAATAAAATCGCGGGCGCCCAGGTTAAACTCGCTGGCGCGGTGATACTCCAGGCAGTTGAGCTGCGTGTTGTGGCCGTTGCACCAGCCCAGTTGGAAGGGACGGCCGCCAAACATGAGAAAGCCCAGTTTATCGGCATCCTTGACGTCCTCGAGCTCCGGCGCACTTGCAACGTACTTGCTGCCCTCGGGAATGGGCGTGGCAGAGAGCGCCTCGAGCACGGGCGACGTAAGCTCGGACGGAACGTTATCCCAAACGTTGCCATAGGACTTGAACTCGGGATCGTTGACAGAGTAGATATGCATGTTCACTCCTGTTCGTAAATGTGACTATACGAACATTCTAGAACAAACATGAGCGATTTTGAACGCTCGCCCCGACCAATCAACAAAAAGGCGCCCCCGCATAAGCGAAGGCGCCCAATGCGCGCGTTTTGGACGATAAAGCCCTTACGCCTGCTGATAGTGCAGGTGCTTCTCGTCGATATCGGCCAGGTCGCGGTCGAGATAACGGCGCGCGAGCCAGTTTGCCATGGGGAGGTTCTGGTCCAGGTAGTTACCGCACTCCTCGGGAGCGGCTCCGGGGACATCGCCCTCAAAGCCGGCGATAAACTCAAACAGCTCACGCACGAGCGGCAGAATCTCCTCGCTCGTCACCTCGCCAAATACGACGAGGTAAAAGCCCGTGCGGCAGCCCATGGGGCCAAAGTAGACAATGCGGCTCGACCACTCGGCATGATTGCGAAGGAACGTCGCGCCCAGGTGCTCGATGGTGTGGCACTCGGCCGTGTTCATGACCGGCTCCTTGTTGGGCGTGGTCAGGCGCAGGTCAAAGGTGGTGACGGCGGCGCCGGTCGCCGGATCGCGGTCGATGCGGCTCACATACACGCCGGGCTCGAGCAGCAGATGGTCAACGGAAAAGCTCGCGATGCACTCCATAGCAGATCCTCTCGGTAGTCAATTTGGAACGGGGCTCTTTTAGCTGGTTCGAATGGTCGCACCAATCATACCAGTCAAAAAAGCCCCGTCCCAAATAAGCTACCTGGGACGAGGACCAATGATTTTTTAAGGCTCTGTTAGACCAGGATTGACATACATGTGTCCCCACGGTGCCATATCG
>CATYJA010000052.1:0-11540 GCA_958407545.1 uncultured Collinsella sp.
CCGCCGGTTACAAGGACTGCGTCGTCGTGGCCGTGTCCAACACCGCCGAGTTTGCTGACGTCGAGCTCGCCGTCGAGGCCGAGTCTGCCGTCGCCGCCGGTGACGCCATCGTCAAGGTCGTCCGCAAGTAAACTGTGGCATCCAAAGGATGTGCAAGGGTGGTCGGGTTTTCCGGCCACCTTTTTTATTGCATCGCGGGGAAGCGTTTTATTGCACGTTGGGCGGGCTTGCAAACCGTTCGGACGCTAAAACGAACCGACCGCGCCTTCGCGTTGCCGAGGGTGTTCATAAGTGGATAGTATGGGCTTACTTATTACAACGTGCGCCGCGTCTGGGAAGCGCAGTGCCGCTCATTGGGAGGAACAACATGAAAAAGAAGCTGCTGCTTGCGCCCCTCATGGCCGTCTTGGTTGCATGTGTGGTCGTGCTTTCCGGTTGCGGAGGCCCTTCGATCGAGGAACTCATCACGGAGGATCTTACGACTCAGTTTGACGAGGTCAAGAACGGTGGCGACGACTTCCTCTCTGGTCTGGAGGAGGCTTCGGGCGACGAGTTCGAGCAGCTGGGTATCGATCCCAAGGAGTATGCCAAGACCTATCTCGAGGGCTTTGACTACAAGATCGGCGACGTGACGGTCGACGAGGACAAGGGTGTCGCGACCGCCGAGGTCTCTATCACATGCAAGTCTATGAACAAGATCGTCGAGGACTTCTCCACCCAGTATCAGGAGAAGGTCGCTGCGCTTGACACGGTTCCTTCCGATGACGAGCTGTACAAGATGGCCGGTCAGGTTATGGTCGATGTGACCAAGGCCACCGAGCCCAGGAAGACCACGGTTATCTTCAAGTACACCTGCAACGACGATGGCGAGTGGTCTGCCGACGACTCCGTCAACTCCGAGATGATGGATGCAATGCTGAGCTAGTTCGTTGCGGCGTTTTACCAAACGCCGCAACTGCTCGACGTTGCGCGGGCACCAGAGCGACAACTTGTCATTCAAAGAGGACGGTATGACCAGAAGGTCTATGCCGTCCTCTTTTCATGCCAATTTGTTCGCTCTGGTGTCCGCTCGCTGTCCGTCCTCTACCTGCGGCGTTGCCATTGTTGGGGTAGTCGTTGGGGCGTTCTTGTCTGACTAGTCGTTTAAGAACGTCCCCAACGACTACTTTCCGCGCAACAGCATTGTCGCAGCTGCGTTAAGCAGTGTCGCTCGTTACTCGCCCAGGATCAGCGCTGCGAGCTCGTCCTGGGTGTCCACCACGTAGTCGGCGCCGGCGGCTTCCAGCTCTGCGCGGCCGCGGAAGCCCCAGCTGACGCCCGCACTCTTAAGGCCGGCGTTGTGGCCGGTCAGGATATCGACATTGGAATCGCCTACGTAGAGCGTGGTCGCCGGGTCGGCGCCTAGCTCTTCCATCACATGCAGCGTGACGGGTGCTTCGGGCTTGGGCGGAAACGCATCGACACGGCCCTGCACCAGCGCAAAGCGCTCGGAACCAAAATACTTTTCGATAAGCGGAGCCGCCGAGACGTGGTCCTTGTTAGTGAGCACGGCAAGCTGCACGCCCGCGGCGCGCAGGCGGTCGAGCATCTCGATCGTACCGGCATAGGGGGCGGTGTGGTCCTCCTTGTGCTCGCCGTAGTAAGCCCTAAACTCGGCAAGCGTTTGCTCAAACATACGGCTGTCGCCCGCATACTCGGCAGGCATAAAGCGCTCAACCAGCTTGAGCATGCCGTTTCCCACCTTGTAGCGGTACTCGTCAACGGCAAACGTGGGCCAGCCGTGCGCCTCGCAGGTATGGTTGCCGGCGGCCGCCAGGCCCTCGAGCGTGTTGAGGATGGTGCCGTCCAGGTCAAAGATCACATGGGAAAAAGCTGCTGCCATGGGTGCTCCTGCCGCTTGAGTTGTAAAACGCACCCCATGATACTGGGCATGCGTGTCGGGCATGTTTGGAATCTGAATATCTTTAATAGCCCTGAGCCTTTGTCGTTAGCAAATTCTCGGCAGCTGCTCTCCTACGAGCATGTCGAGGATGCGGGTCGAACCCCAGCCGGTGCGCACGCGCACGGCGGGGCGGGCGCCCTCGGCAAGTGGCAGCACGCGGCCGACGATGGCGGCATTCTCGCCGTAGCGGGCGGCGCGCATGGCGCTCAGCGCGGCATCGGCTTGCTCGGCCGGCACGACGGCAACCATCTTGCCCTCGTTTGCCACCTGCAGCACATCGTAGCCGAGCATCTCGCAGGCCGCCTGCACGTCGGGGCGCACGGGCACATCGTCCTCGTCGATCTCCATGGCAACGCCGCTGGCCTGCGCAAACTCGTTGAGCGTCGAGGCCAGGCCACCGCGCGTGGGGTCGCGGAAGCAGTGTGTGTCGGGTGCTGCGGAAAGCACATCGGCAATCAGGTGGTTGAGCGGCGCGGCGTCGCTTTCGAGGGTGCTCGAAAACGCCAGACCCTCGCGTTGGCTCATGATGGCGATGCCGTGGTCGCCCAGTGTACCCGAGACCAGGATGACATCGCCAGGCTGGCAGTTTGCGCCACTGAGCGCCACACCCGCGGGCACTTCGCCCACGCCGGCGGTATTGATGTAGACGCCGTCGGCCCCGCCGCGCTCAACCACTTTGGTGTCGCCGGTGATGATCGCCACGCCCGCTTCGCGCGCCGTCTCGGCCATGGTCTGCACAATCTGACGCAGCTTGTCCATGGGATAGCCTTCTTCGAGGATAAAGCCGCACGACAGGTAGCGCACGTTGGCGCCCGAGGTCGCGACGTCGTTGACGGTTCCACACACGGCGAGGCGGCCGATGTTGCCACCGGGGAAGAACTGCGGCGAGACTACAAAGCTGTCGGTCGACATGGCGATGCGCCCGCTCGCGGGCAGCGCGGCGACGCCGGCATCGTTGCCTTCGAGCAGCTCGGGCGAACCAAAGGCATCTAAAAAGACCTCATCGATGATGCGTTTCATCATCTGGCCGCCGGAGCCGTGACCCAGCAGGACGGTGCTATCGGTAACGCTATGGGACATATCGAAAACTCCAATCGTGGGTGGAATTATATGGGTGAGGCGCAGCGTCGACTGGTTCGCCGTTCGTTAGAACGGCGGAACCTATTAGCCTCGGTAGCGGAAATATGCTGCGCAGCTGCCCTCGGAGCTCACCATGCAGGGGCCGACGGGATGCTCGGGCGTACAAGCGTGGCCGAACAGGGGGCAGCTGCTCGGCGTAATGGCCCCGCGCAGCACGTCGCCGCAGCGGCACCCGCGCGGCTCAACCGTCGGCTCAACGGGCACGTCAAAGCGAACGCGGGCATCAAAGCGCGAGAACTCGGGGCGGATGGAAAGGCCCGAGTTGGCAATCGGCCCCAGCCCGCGCCATGTGGTATCGCACGGCTCAAATACCTGCTCGACCAGCTGGCGCGCCACAGGATTGCCGTCGGCATTGACGCCGCGACGGTATGCGTTGTCGATCGCGGGTTGCCCCTCAACAACCATCTGGACCAGCATGCAGATACCCTGCAAGATGTCGACCGGCTCAAATCCCGTTACCACGCCTGGAGTCTTAAACTCGTCGACCAAAAAGCCAAAGGGGGCCAAGCCCGTGATGGTGGCGACGTGGCCCGGCAGGATAAAGCCGTCGATGGCGGTCTCGGGGTCGTTGGCGATGGCGCGCAACGCCGGCGGCGTGGTCTTGTGGGCGCAATAGACCGAGAAATTCAAAAGCCCGCGCGCCTCGGCCTCCAAGATGGCGGCGGCGATGGTGGGCGTCGTAGTCTCAAAGCCCACGCCCATAAAAATGACCGGGCGATCGGGGTTTTGCTCGGCAATGTCGAGCGCGTCGAGCGGGGAATAGACGATGCGGATGTCGCGTCCTGCCGCCTTTTGCGCAGCGAGCGAGGTGGATGATCCGGGCACGCGCATCATGTCGCCAAAGGTGGTGATGATGGCTCCGTCTATGTTGGCGAGCGCGATTGCGTGGTCGATGTCGCGGTTGGCGGTGACGCAGACGGGGCAGCCCGGGCCGCTCAGCAGCTTGAGCCCGGCCGGCATAATGGAGCGAAAGCCATAGCGCCCGATGCTCACGGTATGCGTGCCGCAGACTTCCATAAGGTTGATGGCGCGGTCGCCGACAAGCTCATGAATGCGCTCGATGAGCTCGCGAGCCAGCTTGGGATCGCGGAATGCCGAGAAATCGATACCGGAGCGCGCCGGCTGCTCGGCCGCCACTAGTATGCCTCGGCCGGGTTGGTGGCAAGCTGGTCTTCTTCGACCAGCTCGGACATGGCATTAACAAGCTCGAGCGTCTCTTGCGCTTCCTGCTCGTCGACAATCTGGATGCCAAAGCCGGCGTGCACGAGAACATAGTCTCCTACCTGCGCCGTCGGCACGAGTCTCAGCGAAACAGGGCGCTCGATGCCCATCATGTCGACGGTGGCCTTGAGGTCATCGTCGCGTTTGACTACTTTACCGGGAACGGCAAGGCACATAATGTTCCTCTTTTATACGCTTTGCGCTGGATGGGCGCTTAATAATCCATCAGTTGATGGTAGCGCTCGCGGGGTTCGCGGGCAAACGCGTTACGCCTGTGAGACGGTTGGGCACAGCGGCGTGTGAGGGCGAGCTACTGCGATGCAATCTGCGCAAGACGAGTGCGTGCGACTGCCGCCTGACCGTAGGCGATGCAACCGTCATTGACGGGTACGGTGTGGGGGACAAGGACAGTAAAGCCTGCGCTTTTGAGCTCGCGGGTGAGAAGCTGAAGCAGAAGTCGGTTCATGAACACGCCGCCCGAGAGCGCGACGGTGTCGATGCCCTCGTGCACGCAGATATCGCTGGCGATGCGCGCCGAGGAGCGCGCGGCGGCGACATGGAAATCGAGTGCGAGCCTGTCGGCGGGCGCTCCGGCTTCAATTCCTCCCAAAAGTGCCTCAAAGAGCGCTTTCTGGTCCAGAACATAGGGGCCGTCCAGCCACGATGGGCCAGATGCGAAATAGCCGGCGTTGTCGTCGGGAAAATGGGCGATTTCGTTGTCGAGCGCGCGCCAGGCGGCGGCTTCGAGTTCTATGGCGGGTTCGCCCTCGTAGGTTGCCTTGTCGCAGATGTCCAGAATTGCTGCCGCGGCATCAAAGAGACGCCCCATGCTGCTGGTACGCGGGCTGTTGATGCCGCGCTCGATCATGGTGGCTGTCACGCTGCGCGTTTGCTCGTCGAGGCTGTCCAAAAGCCGAGCGGCACCTGGGTGCTCGAGCAGGCCGAGCTCACTGAGCAGGGCAAAGGCGTTGCGGCGGGCGTCGCGCACGGAGGCCGCCCCACCGGGGAGCGCCCAGGTGCGCAAATGCGCGGTGCGCTCAAAGCCGCCAAGGCTGGCAACAAGAAACTCGCCGCCCCAAATGGTCCCATCGGTGCCGGCGCCGGTGCCGTCAAAGGCGATGCCAAGGACGCGCGCGTCGGTTGTAAGCTGGCCCGCGGCGATGGCCTCGGCCATTACGCTCGCGATATGCGCATGATGGTGCTGCACCTCGACGAGCGGCAGATTGCATTTTCGCGTCTGCTCGCGCGCCCACTGGCCCGATAGATAGCTGGGGTGTAAATCGCAGGCCAAGGCGGCGGGCGCCAAGTCAAAGAGATCTTCCAAGCGTGTGCGCGCGGCGTTCCAGGCATCGAAGGTCCCGCCGTTTTCAACATCGCCGATATGCTGCGACACAAAACAGGTCGCCTCGCCGTTCGTCCCTTCACGCGTGAGCGCAATCGTGGCCTTTTGTTGTGGCCCGCAGGCGAGCACGCAGGACGGAGCGCCGTCGAGCGCCGGCAACGGCAGCGGCTGGGGTGCATATCCGCGAGCGCGGCGAACGGGCATAATGGCGCCGTCGACCACGCGCACTACAGAGTCGTCGTAGCGCGAGAGGATCGCGCGGTCGTTACCGAGCAGCGCGTCGGCGATGCCGGCGGCAACGAGGTGTTCCCAGGCAAGGTCGTCGTCGGTCTCGATGGGTTCTTCGCTCAGGTTTCCGCTGGTCATGACGAGCGCGTGCATACCGCAGGCTTCTGCCGCGGCAAGCAACAGATGTTGAAGCGGCGTATAGGGGAGCATGACGCCGAGCTCAGGAAGGTCGTGCGCGACAGATGGCGCGAGAGCGAGGATGTCGGGGGAACCGCCGTTGCCCTCGCCAACAGTGCGCCGGCGCAGCAGCACAATGGGGCGGATACTGCCAGCGAGCAGATCGCGTTCAGCATCGTCGATATGACACAGGCGCCCGGCATCGGCAAGACTGCGAACCATGACGGCAAGTGGCTTGTTGCTGCGACGCTTGCGACGGCGCAGCTCGCGCACCGCTTGTTCGTTGGCAGCATCGCAGGCCAGGTGGAATCCGCCCAGGCCCTTGATGGCGACGATGCCACCGCTGGCCAGCAGCTCAACGCAGCGCTCGATGATAGCGTCGCTGGCCTCGCGTGTGGTGCCGACGGTCGGTGTCGCGGACGAATTCCCGCACGCATTGCCGTTTACAGCCTCGCGCCACGTAATATGCGGCCCGCAATCAAAGCAGGCATCGGGTTGCGCGTGAAAACGCCGGTCGAGTGGGTCGGCATACTCCGCGGCGCACTTGGGACACATGGGAAAACAATCCATCGAGGTGGCCGCTCGATCGTAAGGCAGCGAGCGGATGATGGTAAAGCGTGGGCCGCAGTTGGTGCAGTTGATAAAGGGGTAGTGATAGCGTCGGTCGGCGGGATCGAACAATTCGCGCAAGCAATCGTTGCAGGTGGCGATATCGGGCGAGACGAGCGTCGTGTGCGCGGTCTGGTCCTGCGATGCTACGATGCGAAAGCCCTGTTCGTTGGCGGCATCCCAACCGTTGGCTGCCAAGTCCACAACCTCGACATGCTCTACGCGGGCTGCCGCAGGCGCATGCTCAGAAAGCGCGGCAACAAAAGCATCGAGCGCATCGGCCGGAGCGTGCGCCTCGATATGCACGCCGTCGCCCGCATTGAGCACCCATCCACAAATGCCATGTGCCATGGCCTCGCGATACACAAACGGTCGCATGCCAACGCCCTGCACAATGCCCGTCACATGAATATGCGCATGCCGCATGCGACACCCCTCATCAAAACCGACCAAAAAGGGACAGGTTTATTTTGGTAGGTAAAACTTCTAAACCTGCCAAAACAAACCTGTCCCTTTTTGGCAGGTGCGCTGCGGGAAATCCCGCTATAGCCCCAGACTCTGCTTGGTGGCGGCGCAGGTGAGCTCGCCGTGCTTAACGCCGCGCAGGCCCAGCAGGCGGTCGGCTAGTTCGTAGACGCGCTCGCCGCGACCCTTGAGCGCCAGAATCTCCAAACAGTTGTGGTGATCCAGATGCACGTGCATGGTCGATACGATCTCGTCGGTGTAGTCGTGCTGCACTTCGTCCAGACGGCGCGTCAGATCGCCGGTGTGATGGTCGTAGATCATGGTGAGCGACCCGATAACGTGCTCATCGGGCGTGCGCATCTGCTCTTTGGCGATCGAGGCGCGAATCAAATCGCGCACGGCCTCGGAGCGGTTGGCCACGTCGCCGCGGCGCGCGATCTGCTCGTCAAAACGGCGCAGCAGGTCGTCGGGTGCGGTAACCGAAAAACGGACCAGCTCGGAGCCGGAGCCACTACAGTGGCAGCCCGCGTCACCGTCCGCCCCGTGCGGATGCTCGTGCTCGTACCCGCAGCAGTGCTCGTGTTCGGCCACCTTACACCAGCTTCACGGAGCCGACGGAGTTGTGGTCGGCCTCGATGGCTTCCTCGTAGCCCTCGAGTGCGTCGTGGGCCTCGTGGAGCGCGGCCATGGCGGCCTCGAGCTTGGCGCCGATGCGCTCCATGTCAAAATTCTCGGTCGCATGCAGCAGCTGATGGCTCCACTCGTGAGCGAGCTCGATGGTGTCGTCGACCTGCTTGACGCTCATGGCAAGCTGGCTCATGTTCATTCCGACGTCATGCATGGAAAATCTCCTTTTGTATGGGGCAGTTCAGTGGTTCAGATTTTACTACGCCCGCTCTGTGCGCAGCTGCATAAGAAAACGGGTGCGAGTCTGTGCGACCCGCACCCGTTCACTGGGGGCTGTTTGTGACTACCATACTATCCGTGGTTGCACTCGGTGCATCCAGAAGTCCGGCGAGCGGTGCAAAAGCGCTCATGGACGGCAGGCAGACGGCAACATGTAACAAGCGTATTACAGATGCTTCTCCAGCAGCGCCTGCAGCCTCGCCTTGGGCAGAGCGCCAACCGATCGGTCAATCTCCTCGCCGTTCTTAAACACAACCAGCGTGGGGATGCTCATGACGCCATACTTCATGGCCAGGTCCTGGTTGTCGTCGACGTTGCATTTGGCAACGGCAAGCTTGCCCGCCAGCTCATCGGCAACCTCGTCAACGATGGGCGAGAGGGATCGACAGGGCCCGCACCACGGTGCCCAAAAATCGACCAGCACGGGCAGGCTGTCGTTAACGATGGAATCGAAGTTCTCGGGGGTAATCTGATTAATGTCAGCCATGGTGACCTCCATAATGCGACGCGGCTCGGCCGCGTAAAACTCAGTACGACCGTGCTTATACCCAGCCGCCCGCAAAGCAACCACTCGCGGGTAGCTCTTTTATATAATGGTGGGCACGCAAACGATTGGAGAGCGCATGTCCACGTCACAAAGCCAGAAAAAAGAAGCCATCGCCCAGGCGGCCGAGCAGGAGCTCACATCGCTTGCGGTTCGTGGCGTGCGTATCGCGGGCAACGCGTGCTCGCCGATCGTGCTGGTCAAAGGCGATTTGGACGAGGCCGAGCGTTCGGGTGGCGAGCTTGCCGCCGGCCCGGATGGCGCGGCGTTGCGCAAGGCGCTTGGGGCCATCGGCTACGCGCCCGAGGATTTTTGCGTGCTGGCAAGCGTCGCCGGCGTGGGTGACGGAGCGGTCGCGGTGGGCGAGACTCTGCCGTGCGAGCTGTTCCGTGAGGCGCTTGAGGCTTTGGACCCCGAGGCGGTGCTACTGCTCGACAACAACGCGGCTGACGCCATGCGCGAGACCTACGCCGATATGCTCGTGGCGATCGATGACTTCGACACCGCCATGCTCAAGCCCGGCTTGGTCGCCCATGTGCAGGGTCGCCGCGTGCTCGCGCTCGACGGTTTTGAGGCGGCGCTCACTGACAAAGCCGCCAAGCAGCGCATGTGGGCATACATCAAGCAGCTGACCCCGGCGGCCGCTCCGCTGTAGCGGATTGGCGCCGGTGAGCGATTGCCTGGCGGGCAAGACACGCCGCGAGATCGGCGCCGCACTTCTACATCACAGCGCGCAGCTCAAACCGATCGCCGTTAATGCGGAACTGACAGTTGCCGTTCATGCGCTCCACGGCAAGTTTGATGCTCTTGGTGCCAAAGCCGTGGCCCGCATGCCGGGTCACGGGCATGCCGTCGACCATGCGCGGCGCGCGGTCAAACGTGTTGGAAACTAACAGCAGCAGCTGGCCGTCCTCTAATCGCAGGTCAAAGTCGACGAATCGCTTTCCCTGGGGCGCGGCGCTCGCGGCGGTGATAGCGTTTTCCAAGGCATTTGAGAGCACGCTAAACAGGTCGGCGTCACCTACGTGGATGGTTTCGGGTACGGCGGCGCGCAGGTTGGCGGTAATGCCGTTTCTATTGATATCCGAGTTAAATGACGAAAGCGCGATGTTTACGGTCTCGTTGGCGCAGAAGCGGCGTACGGCGGTGCGATCGCCGGCTTCGCAGAGTTCATCGATGCGTTTGAGCGCCTCGTCGGTGTGGCCCTCCTCAATTAAAGCGGCCAGGCCGCGTAGGAAGTGGCGCATATCGTGGCGAAGAATCGACAGCTCGCGCCCAGATTGACGCCAAGCCTCGAGCTCTTTGATGGCGGCGCTGTCGCGGGTTTCGAGCATCCAGCGCTCTCGCTCGGCGGTTTCCTTTTCTTCGTATTCGCGCAGGTAAACGGCAAGAAACATAAGATAGAAGGCACAGAGCGCAAATGCCAAAAACTCAACCGTTACCACCGAGCCCGAGTGGAACAGCGTGGTGTAGACGTTGGTGGCATAGTCAAAGACGTAATAGACGAGCGGCAGGATTAAAAGGATGCCCAGCTCGGTGGTGCTTTTAATCGCCAAGCGTGGACCGATGTCGCCGGCCCAATGCAACAGGACGGCAAAGACGGCGAGTGTGGTCGCGATGCGCGCCAGATAGTACGCGATCTGCGAATCGGTTGCGGCAAAGGCGGCGATGCCCATCCAATTGCTGAACTGGCAGCTCAGATAAGCACTCGTAATGCCGAGCGCGGCAAGCAGCGGGCTCAGGCGGTAGCGCGCACACAAATAGATGACGAGCGGCAGATGCACGACGAGCGGATATACCTGGCGGGCGAAAAGCTCTCCGCCGACGGCATTGGCGAGGCCAAATGCGCATCCGGTTACGGCACCGACCAGCACCAGTTCAAGCGCATGACGCCGGTTGATCTCGATACCGCACAGCGCCGCCGAGGCAAAGACGCCAAAGAGCAGCGTCGTGGCGTGGTGGATTGCCCAAAGGACCATTTCGACCGAGGAGACCATCAGTGTCTCCCACCCTCAAAGCGCGCCGCAAAGTAGGCGTCTTGGAATCCCTGCTTGCAACTGCGCGAAAGCGGGATGCACGCGCCCGAGCGCATGACGATGTCCGTGCGGTCAAAGTGATCGATATTGCGCAGGTTGACCTGGTAGCTGCGGTGGCATTTAAAGAAGACTGCGTTTTGCTCCAAGCGGTCCTCGACGCTGCGGAACGACTCGAGTGCCTCGATATCGCGTCCGTCGCGCAGGTGGAAGACCACGTGCTTGTTGCGCGCCTCGGCATATTCGATGTCGGACAGGCGCAGGGCGTGGTAGCCAAAGGAAGTTTTGATCACGAGCTCGTCGGTTGCCGCCGGGCGCATGCTCGAAAGCTCGTCGAGTAACTGCGCCAGGCGTTCGTAAGTCACGGGCTTGAGCAGATAGTCGAAGGCGCGGACCTCGTAGGATTCCAGCGCGAACTCGGGCGACGAGGTGAGGAACACCAGGCGCACGGCGGTGTCGGCCTGGCGCAGTTCGCGTGCGGTGTCCATGCCGTTGACGAGCGGCATGATCATGTCGAGCAGAATGATGTCGGCGCGCGATGCGGCATGGCGGGCCAGCAGGTCCTCGCCGCGTGTGACGAGCGCAACATCGACCGCCGTGCCCGTCTCGGTCGACCAACGGTCGATCATCCGGTGCAGTCTATCTAGAAAAGCGACATCATCGTCGCAGGCAATAATCTTGAGCATTCGGCCCCCTTAGTAGTTCGATTTTGCCACATTGGGTGCGGACCGCTTGTGGGGGTGCGGACCGTTTGCGCCCCACAGCGTGCAACTCGCGCCAAGCGGTATTGCGGTGGCGAAAGATGCCTCCTGCGCCATCGAGAGCTCAGCTATCCTCAGCTTGCCAGTTCGAATATGGACCTGCCACATGATTGAATTTTTATTTCAACTTTACACCTAGGTTTACAGCTGTCTTGTCAGCTGTAAACCTAGG
>CATYJA010000053.1:0-11150 GCA_958407545.1 uncultured Collinsella sp.
GCGAAAAGGCTATCGAGGGCGTTAAGTCGGGCGCGTACTATGCTGCCGTCGTTATCCCCAAAACGTTTAGCGCTGACATGATGACGCTTTTCTCGACCGACGTGAAGCATGCCGATATCGAGTTCTACGAGAATCAGAAGGCCAACGCCATTGCGCAGATCGTGACCGAGAAGGGTTCGAGCGCCGTCCAGAGCCAGGTTAACAAAACTTTTACCGAGACCATTACGACGATCGGTCTTAAGACGGTGTCCAGCCTGCTCGATTACATGAGCACCGACCAGGTGGGTAACTTTATCGCCAACCTGTCCTCGACGCTCGGCGATTCGATTGAGGACCTGCGAGACGTTCGGGCAAATGCTTCGTCGCTGGCGGGCATTTTGAGCTCCACGTCCGATTCGCTGACGTCGGCGAGCGGCATGCTCAAGCAGACGGGCACGGTCGATGAGTCAACGAAGCAGCTGATGGAGCATGTCAAGAGCGGTATTAGCGATTCCAAGGAAGCGCTGAAGGACGCCAACGACGCCATCAATGCCGCGATTGACGGAAGCGCGGGCTCGTTTGACAACGTGTCCGCCGAGCTTGCGAAGGCATTTGATGCCGCGAATCAACATGTCGACCTTACAGTGTCCCAGCTCAACGATGCCGCGGCGGCGCTCAACACGCGTGCCGACGATATCGACGCCACGGCCGACCAGCTCCGCAGCTTTGCCGATCAGGTGACTGACGAAAAACTCCAGGACAGCCTCAAGTCTGTGGCAACATCGCTGAGCAGGATTGCTGTGGAGTATCGCAACAACGCCAAGGACTTGACGGCCACCGCGAAGTCTCTCTCTGACAGCATGGCAGAGGTTAATAAGTCGCGTGCCGAGGTCGATCAGGCAATCGCGGATGCCAAGGCCGGCATCGCGGGCGCCAAATCCGATTACGATTCCACGTTCTCGGTTAAGGCCAAGGAGCTCAAGAAGACCGTCTCGGGCATTCTAGACTCGCTCGATGGTATCTCGGGCGATCTGGATAGCGCCGTAGACGGCCTGACCGACGCATCCGGTTCGCTGGCAAAGGGCCTCTCCAAGGCTGCAAAGCTGGTCAACAAGGCTTCTGATCAGCTGGGCGAGGCGTCGGACAAGATCAGTGCGTTTAAGGACGAGCTCGACGGCGCCTTGATGTCGGATGACCTCGCTACGATCAAGACGATGATCGGCAATGATCCCGAGGGTCTGGCCGCGTCGCTTTCCGGCCCCGTCGCGCTCGATCGCAAGCCGGTCTATCCGATTCGCAACTACGGTTCGGCCATGGCACCGTTCTACACGATTCTGTCGCTCTGGGTCGGCTCGATCGTGCTGGCGGCCATGATGAAGGTCTCGGTCGACGATGAGCTTATCAACGAGCTCATCCCCGTGCGCCTGCACGAGATCTACCTGGGCCGCTACCTGTTCTTTGGCGGTCTGGCCCTGCTGCAGGCAACGCTCGTGTGTGCGGGCGACATCCTGTTCTTTGGCATCCAGTGCGACGACCCGCTGCAGTTTGTGCTGGCGGGCTGGGTCGCGAGTCTCGTGTTCTCCAATATCGTCTACACGCTTACGGTTTCGTTTGGCGATATCGGCAAGGCGCTCGCCGTCGTGCTGCTGGTCATGCAGGTCGGCGGTTCGGGCGGCACGTTCCCCATCGAGATGACCGGCCCCGTGTTCCAGGCGATCTATCCGTTCCTGCCGTTCACCCACGGCATCAACGCCATGCATGCCGCCATGGCCGGTGCGTACCACATGGAGTACTGGATTGAGCTAGGCATTCTGGCGAGCTATCTGATTCCGTCGCTGGCACTGGGCGTCGTCTTCCGCCGCCCGGTCATCAAAGCCAACGACTGGATCATCGAAAAGCTGGAATCAACCAAATTGATTTAATACAGCAACGTAAACGCCGTCGGAACATCGAGGTTATCCAAGTCGGTACTTTAGTGGGCTGGATTGCGATGCAACGCTGGTTGTTGCTACAGTAGCGGGGCGTGCCGGGGGTCCGGTGCGCCCCGTTTTTATTTGACCATGAGGCGGCACGCAGCCATACGCGTGCGGACACCACGCCCAGATTGAGTGTGAGGATGTTCCATGGCCCAATACGCTGCCAGCGAAATCGAAAACATGCCCGATAGCCCTGTGGCCCGTGAGGATTTGGGCGCGGGCGGTATTCCCCGGGGCGCCGGTGCACGCTCTCCGCTGTTCTGGAAGGTTCTGCTGCTTTCGGTGGCAGTCGTCTGGGGCTACTCCTTTACGACCATGAAGGACGCGCTCGACACCATTCCGGTGTTCGAACTGCTCTACGTGCGCTTTCTGCCTGCGGCGTTGGTCATGTTTTTCATCTTCCACAAGCGCATCATCGCGCACCTCAACGCCCGCAACCTTATCGTCGGACTTGGCATGGGCGCACTTATGTGGGCCGCCTACGCCCTGCAGACAGTCGGTCTGGCGCACACCACGGCGGGCAAGAATGCTTTTTTGACGGGCACGTATTGCATCGTTGTGCCGTTCGCGAGCTATTTTCTGAGCGGCGAAAAACTCACCCGCTATAACCTGGGCGCGGCGCTGCTGTGCTTGGCGGGCATTGGCTTGGTGGCGCTCGATAGCGTCGAGTTCAACATCGGTGATGCCATTACGCTGGGCGGCGCGGTCTTCTTTGCCATCCAGATGTCGGTGACCGCCAAGTACGGCCGCAAGATGGACATCAACGTCATCACGTTTTGGATGTTTGTGGGCAATGGCGTTTTGAGTTTAATCACGTCGCTGCTATTCGAGACTCAGACGCCCCTCTCTGCATGGACGCCGGAATTTATCGGTGTGGCTGTTTTCCTCTCGGTGGGCTGCACGTGCGTGGCGCTGCTCATCCAAAACGTTGGATTGGCGCACGTCCCAGCCTCGACGGGCTCGCTGCTCCTTTCGATGGAGTCGCCTTCGGGTGTGCTGTTCTCGGTGCTGCTGATGGGGGAGGCGCTCACCTCGCGCCTGCTCGCCGGCTTCGCGCTCATCTTTCTTTCGATTATCTTGAGCGAGACGCATTTCGATTTTTTGCGTCGAAAGCCGCGTCCGCAATTGTAAACAATTTGTTGCGCCGCCTCCCGGGGCGGCATTTTTTATGCGCCACCCTTAAAGTAGTACCTTGCACTTTACGCTATCAAAGTGCTTGCTGCAAAAACGTTACTGGAGGGCATCTATGGCACCAGCACTGTCCGATCTTCAACCGCAATCAGCGCCCAAGGCCACCGCGGCGGCGCAAGCCGCCATTGGCGACAGTCTGGTCAAAGAGGCTCAAACTTTTGCCGATGAGCTTGCCGCATGGCGTCACGATCTGCATCGGACGCCCGAACTTGGTAACGACCTCCCGCAGACCTCTGCGTATATCCAAGCGCGCCTGGCCGAGATGGACATCCCGTTTGCCACGCTCGTCGATGGTTCCTGTGTTGTGGGCCTTGTCGGTGCCGGTGCCACCGCGGCCCAGGGCAATGGCGTCTGTACGGACGAACAGGCCGGAACGGTCATTATGCTGCGTGGCGACATGGATGCCCTGCCCGTTGCCGAGGAATCGGGCGAGCCTTTCTCTTCTACCAACGGCTGCATGCACGCTTGTGGCCACGATATGCATGCGACGGCCCTGCTTGGTGCGGCCCGTTTGCTCAAGGCCCGCGAGGCTGAGCTTGTCGACGCCAATGCCACGGTTAAGTTGCTGTTCCAGCCGGGCGAGGAAACCTTTGAGGGTGCCCGCGCCGCTATCGCCGACGGTCTGCTGCAGAACCCGCGCCCTCAGGCGGCCTTTGCCATGCATGTCAACAGCCAGTCGCCGCTTGGCCTGGTGCTCTACGGCAGCCCGGCGCTCTCGGGCGTGTACGGTTTCCGTATCACGCTCCAGGGCAAGGGCGGCCATGGCTCGAGCCCCGAGATCTGCATCGACCCCATCACGGCAGGCGTGCATGTGCATCTGGCGCTCCAGGAGCTTATCTCCCGCGAGGTGCCGGCGGCCAAGGAAGTCGCACTTACCGTTGGTAAGTTTGCTGGCGGCTTGGCGGCCAACGTCATCCCCGACACCTGCGTGCTCGAGGGAACGCTGCGCGGCTTTGATGTTGAGCTCATGGCTCACCTAAAGACCCGCATCGCGGAGGTCGTTAACGGCGTTGCCACGACCTATCGTACGCCGGCGACCATCGAGACACTTTCGGATGTTCCGCCGCTTGTACTCGACAGCGATATGACTCAGGCGTCGCTTGGCTACGTGGGCGCAGTGCTGCCCAAGGCGGCTTTCTTGCCGCTTTTCCATGCCATGGCGAGTGAGGACTTCGCGCTTATCTCGAGCGAGATTCCGAGTGCGTACTTTACCGTGGGCGCGGCCGTAACCGACACGGACGAACACTTTGCCCAGCACCATCCCAAGGCACGTTTTAACGATGCCGAGCTGCCGCTCGGTGCCGCGGCCTATACCGCCGTCGCTTTGGGCTATATCGCCGACCACCGGTAGCACCCAACCTTGCCTTTCAAGCCTGCGGGCATGGCCGTAAGGCCTATGCCCTTGTCTTTCAAGGCAATCTTGGGCACTACCGGCACCCGGCGCAGGCTATTCGTTTGTCTAAAAGGAGCAGTATGCCCCAGCAGCGTAAGTTCTTCCCCGGCTGACTCGTGGTTGCCTCCGGCTTCGTGATCATGGCCACGCGTTACACGATTTTTGTCAATTGCATGAGCCTGTTCCAGCCGCTGATCGTCAGCGACCTGGGTATTTCCCTTGCGCAGTACAACGTCTCCAATGCCATCTCCACCGTGGTGAGCGTCGTGGGTTCGCTCGTTATCGGTCATGTTGCCGATAAGGTGAGTGGCCGCGTATTGGGCTCGCTCACCGTTATCGCTACCTCGGCGGTGCTTGCTGGCATGAGCTTTGTCGGTGAGCTGTGGCAGGTCTACGTGCTCTTTGCCGTTTCGGGCTGCTTCGCTGTGGCCTCGACCCGCCTGCTTATCAGCCTAGTGACCGCCAACTGGTTTACGGCCAAGCGAGGCCTTGCCATCTCCATCGCACTTTCGGGCTCGGGCTTTGGCGGCGCTATTCTGTCTCCCATCGTGAGCTCGCTTATCGTGAGCGTTGGCTGGCGTTCCGCCTTCCTGGTGCTCGCGGCTATCTGCATGGTGGCGGCGCTGCCCATCACGGCCTATTCCTTCCGCACCAAGCCTTCCGAGATCGGCCTTAAGCCGCTCGGCGAGAACCCGGGCGATCCGTCCGTCTCGACGGCTGGCGACAAGGACGAGCACACGGCGCCCGAGGTTAGCGTCGGCTGGTCTCGTATCAAGAAGAGCCCGGCGTTTTGGCTGCTCGTCGTTGCCTTCCTCTTCATGGGCTTGGTCAATGGCGCCATCCTGCCCAACCAGGTTACCAACATGACGAGTGTTACCGTCAACGGTGCCAAGATCGTCACGGGCGGCCACGATCCCATGTGGGCGGGTACCGTGCTTTCGGTCTATATGGTTACCGTCGTTATTGCAAAGATTTCGCTCGGTGCGATCTACGACCGCTTTGGCCTGCGCTTTGGCAATATCCTTGGCTCCGTTGCGTGCATTATCGCCTGCGTGGCGCTGTGCTTCCCGACGACGGACCTCGGTCCTATAGTCGCCGCTGTGAGCTTTGGTATCGGAACGTGCATGGGCACCATCACGCCCACGATCGCGGCTTCCAAGCAGTTTGGCATGGCCGACCTTGGCAAGGTCACGGGAACCATCACCTCGCTCGAGATGGTCGGCGGCACCGTAGGTGCCATTGTCTCGGGCGTGCTGTTCGATGCCACGGGCTCCTTTGCGAGCACCTGGATCGTGTGCCTGGCGTGCTCCGTGGTTATGCTCGTGTTCCTGCTGGCATCCGAGCCCATCGCCGCCAAGCTGCGCGCGAGCGTGGCGGGGGAGTAGACGTCCGTCGCTCTTTTCTGTTCGCTCCGTTCTGTCTGTGGCTGCCCTGGAAGCCGAATGGATGCTCGTACCATCATTCGGTTTCCAGGGCGGCCACGGGCCTACGAATGATCCGTTTTCCTCCGTCCCCTTCGGACCACGTGATCCCTTGGGGACGGAGGAAAAGGGATCACATACAGCGGCGGCGCGTCTGGCCGAACGAGTCCCCATACCCTCGTTCGGTCAGACGCGCCGCCGCGGTTTGTGTTTGTGCCGTATAATGACCGTTACCTATGACGCGATACAAAAGAAAGGTGTTTGCCCATGCAGGCACAGAAGGCGGAGGGAACCCGCGACCTTATCGGCGCCGAGATGCGCGCCTGGCAAAAGATGCAGCAGATTGCGGCCGGCGTGTTCGAGCCGTTTGGTTTTAAACCCATCGAGACGCCCGCGATCGAGCAGGTGGACGTGTTTGTCCACGGTATCGGCCAGTCGACCGACGTCGTGCGCAAGGAGATGTTCCGCGTGTTCAGCGGTGCCAACCTGGAGCGCGTCTTTGCTGAGGGCACCGACACCAAGCTCAAGCCCAAGCAGCGCCTGGCACTTCGCCCCGAGGGCACGGCCGGCGTGGTGCGCGCCGTCGTCGAGAACAATCTGGTGCCCCAGGGCTCCACGCCGTTTAAGGCTTACTACGCCGAGGCCATGTTCCGCGGCGAGCGTCCCCAGAAGGGCCGCCTGCGCCAGTTCCACCAGGTGGGCATCGAGTGGCTCGGCGCTCCCGATCCGGCGGCAGACGCCGAGTGCATCATCATGCTCATGGAGTTCTACAAGCGCCTGGGCTTCGATCTTTCCAAGCTTCGTCTGCTCATCAACTCGATGGGTGACGCCCAGTGCCGTCCGGCTTACCGCGAGCAGGTTAAGCAGTTTATCCTCGATCACGCAGACGAGATGTGCGACGAGTGCCGCGAGCGCGCCGAGCTTAACCCGCTGCGCGCCTTCGACTGCAAGAACGACCACTGCCGCGAGATCATGGCCGAGGCTCCGCTGATGGGTGACAACCTGTGCGACGAGTGCCGCGAGCACTACGAGCAGGTCAAGCGCTATCTGGATGCCGCCGGTATCGAGTATGTCGAGGATCCCACCTTGGTGCGCGGCCTGGACTACTACACCCGTACTGTCTTTGAGGTCGAGGCCCCTGGCGCCGGCGTCGGCTCCATCGGTGGCGGCGGCCGCTATGACGGCCTGGTCGAGCTCGAGGGTGGCAAGCCCACGGCGGGCGTCGGCTTTGCCGTTGGTTTTGAGCGCGCCCTGCTGGCCCTGCAGGCCTTTGGCAGCGACCTGGGTGCCGAGGAGGTCCCGTGCGTCTACGTCGCCAATGCCGGCAAGGAGCTGCGCCAGAACGTCTTTGCCATTACGCAGGAGCTTCGCGCCGCAGGGATTGTGACCGAGGCCGACTATCAGGGCCGTTCGCTCAAGGCCCAGTTTAAGCAGGCCGACAAGGTGGGCGCTAAGCTCATCCTAGTCCTGGGCGGCGACGAGCTTGCCGCTGGCAAGGTCAAGGTGCGCGACATGGAGAGCCATGACGAGGTACTGGTCGATCTGGCCAACGTGGTCGAGGCGGTTCGCGAGCGCCTGTAGCGCATCTTTTTGAGCTGCGGGCCTGCTAATGTGCCCTGCTCATGGAGAGCGATTGTTACGGGGGTGTTTCGCTTTTATGCGGAATGCCCCCGTTTGTGTATGCCGTCCACCGAGAAATACGACCATTTAGGGCAAAAACCCTTGCAATGCAGAAAATACTTTTGTGTGGTAAAGCGCAATCAGTGTCGAAAGTATTTCTCAAGCGCCTATAATGAATACCGCATGTTACGTGCATAGAAGGAGGAATGGGAGGAAACGTGGCTGAGAACCTAAGCAACCAGTCTGTACCCGAAGCCGCGGCGCGCGTCGCTGCCGTGGTCAACCGCCTCGTTAACCGAATCGGCTCGAATGCCGAGTCCAGGGAGCGTCTCGCCGAGATCGAGATCCCCGAGGAGCTGCGCGACAATCTGGCGCTGTTCCTGCGCCTGGAGCGTCGTGTGCTTAGCGAGTATGATCCTGAGATCGCGGACCTGTTCGACAAGATCCTGTCGGCCGAGATTGTGGTCAATGCCGGCAACCCCGGTACCTGCGCTGCCGACGAAGCCGTCGACGAGCAGGGCGTGCCCACCGCCGACGAGCCCACTGCCGTGGCATTTCGTGAGGTCGTCGATTTGATCGACAGCCTGCCGCTCGATAAGCAGCAGGTCATCGTTCGCGCCTTTACGAGCTTTTTCCATCTGGCAAACCTGTCGGAGGAGAACTACCGTGTGGCGCAGCTGCGCGAGCGCGAGGCCGGCGCATCGACCGATACCGAGGTCGATCCTGCCAACGAGCTTACCGTTGCCTATCACCAGCTGGTGAATGAGCTGGGTGTCGAGGGTGCCAACGAGCTGCTCGACAAGCTCGAGTTCCACCCTGTCTTTACCGCACATCCCACCGAGGCCCGTCGTAAGGCCGTCGAGGGCAAGATCCGCCGTATCTCCAATCTGCTGGAGGAGCGTCCGCGTCTGGGCGGCTCCGACCTGGTGGAGAACGAGCGCCATATGCTGCAGGAGATCGACGCCCTGGTGCGTACGAGTCCCATCGCGCTCAAGAAGCCCACGCCGGTCGAGGAAGCCGATACCATCATCGACATCTTCGATAACACGCTGTTCGACGTTATCCCCGTTATCTATCGTCGTTTTGACGATTGGGTGCTGGGCGACAAGGCCGGTACCGTGCCGCCGCTGTGCCCGGCGTTCTTCCATCCCGGCAGCTGGATCGGTTCCGACCGCGACGGTAACCCCAACGTCACCGCCAAGGTGAGCCGTGAGGTCGCCGCCAAGTACTTTACGCACATGGTGCTCAAGCTCGAGGACAAGTGCCGCCACATCGGCCGCAACCTCACGCTCGAGGCTACCTACAGCAAGCCGTCGGCCGAGCTCATTAACCTGTGGAACCATCAGGTCGAGATGAGCCCTCGTTACACGGCCCGCGCCGAGCTGATCTCCGAGCACGAGCCGCATCGCGCCGTCATGCTCGTCATGGCCGACCGCCTGAACGCCACCGTCCGTCGTATCACCGACACCATGTACCACAGCGCCGACGAGTTCCTGGATGACCTGCGCGTCGTCCAGCGTTCGCTGGCCGCCTGCGGTGCCGTCCGTGCTGCCTACGGCCCGGTCCAAACCATCATCTGGCAGGTCGAGTCCTTCGGCTTCCATATGGTCGAGATGGAGTTCCGTCAGCACTCCGTGGTGCATGCCCGCGCCCTCAAGGATATCCACGAGAACGGTATCCATGGCGACCTGCAGCCCATGACGCGCGAGGTCATCGATACCTTCCGCGCTATCGGCTCCATCCAAAAGCGCTACGGCAAGAAGATGGCGCACCGCTACATCATCTCGTTTACCAAGAGCGCCCAGCATGTGGCCGACGTCTTTGAGCTGGCGCACCTGTCCTTTGCACACGAGGAGGATGTCCCCGAGCTCGACGTGATCCCGTTGTTCGAGCAGCTCGAGGACCTCGAGGGCTGCGTCGACGTGCTCGATCAGATGCTTACGCTGCCCGTGGTGCAAAAGCGCCTTGCCCAGACCAACCGCCGCATGGAGGTCATGCTGGGCTATTCCGACTCTTCCAAGGATGCCGGTCCTACCACGGCCATGCTCGCGCTGCACTCCGCGCAGGAGCGCATCGCCAAGTGGGCAGAGAAGAACGATATCGACCTGGTGCTCATGCACGGTCGCGGCGGTGCCGTGGGCCGTGGCGGCGGCCCGGCCAACAAGGCCGTGCTGGCGCAGCCCAAGGGTTCGGTCAACTGCTTCTTTAAGCTTACCGAGCAGGGCGAAGTCATCTTTGCCCGTTACGGCAACCGCACGCTGGCTCAGCGCCATGTTGAGTCCGTTGCCGCCGCAACGCTTTTGCAGTCGGCCCCGAGTGTCGAGAAGACCAACACCGAGACCACGCAGAAGTTCTGGGATATGGCCGAGAAGCTCAACACCGCAAGCCACGAACGCTATCTGGACCTGCTGAACACCGAGGACTTTACACCGTGGTTCTCGACCGTGACGCCGCTGACCGAGGTCGGTCTGCTGCCGATCGGCTCGCGTCCCGCCAAGCGCGGTCTGGGCGCCAAGTCGCTCGATGACCTGCGTACCATCCCGTGGATCTTCAGCTGGAGCCAGGCGCGCATCAATCTGGCCGCTTGGTACGGTCTGGGCACCGCCTGCGAGCAGCTTGGCGATCTTGACCAGCTCAAGGCTGCCTACCAGGAGTGGCCGTTCTTCCGCACCTTTATCGACAACATCGAGATGTCGATCGCCAAGACCGACCAGCGCATCGCCAAGATGTATCTGCACCTGGGCGACCGCCAGGATCTGTCCGAGAAGGTCTTCACCGAGATGCAGCTCACGCGTAAGTGGGTCCTTGCCATCGTCGGTGACGAGTGGCCGCTGCAGCGCCGTCGCGTGCTCGGCTGCGCCGTCCGTGTACGTAACCCCTACGTCGACGCCCTGTCCATCGCCCAGGTCCGCGCCCTCCGCGAGGTGCGTATGAACCAGGACGAGATGGCCGAGGAGAAGAAGGCCGAGTACATGAGCCTGATTCTTTCGACTGTGACCGGCGTCTCGGCAGGTTTGCAGAACACGGGGTAATCGATAGCCCTGTGGCTCTCACCGGGACCCGATGGGTTTCCCCCTGAATGCGTCCTCGCACTTGAAGCCCCCTTATCCTGCTCCTTCGGAGCTGTGGATAAGGGGGCTTCGTGCTGCGGAATGCATTCAGAGGGAAACCCATCGGGCCCCTTCGTCCTCGGTCTTCAGGGATTAAGCTGATGAGAATAAGGTGCGCTTCGCGCCTAATGCGGAGTGCGGCGAGGGCTTCTTGCGTCCTGCGGAGTGTGCCTAAAAGTAAACTAATGGCGGGCCCTGCGATGTCCGGTCTTCGGCGGATTACTGGCTGGAAAAAAGATGGTGCGCTTCGCGCGTTTTGGATGGGGTCTATCCCGGTGGCGCATTTGGCGCTTCTCGCCTTACGACTGTAGCGGTCGCGGTCCCAAGCGGGATCGCGACCGTTTTGTTGTGGGTCAAATATGAACGTTGTGTTAACGAGTCGGTGGACGGTGGCGTTTTTCGGTAAGCGGCGTATCCTTCCAACGGTTTATCTAGTGTGTCAGTTGAAAGGAAGAGGGCG
>CATYJA010000054.1:0-11107 GCA_958407545.1 uncultured Collinsella sp.
TGGCCGTTGCCTTACGGACGGAGGTCTTCTTGGTCGGAGCCTTTTCCTCAGTCTTAGCGGCGGGGGAGACCGGGGCCGCCTTGGCGGGCTCGGTCTTTGCCGTAGCCTTCGGAGCGGTCTTGACCTCAGCGGTCTTCGGCGCAGGCTTGGCCTTTACTGCGGGCTTGTCCTCGACCTTAGCCTCTGCCTTAGGAGCAGCAGCCTTGGTCGTCGTCGACTTTGCGGCCGCCGCCTTCTTGGCGGTCGCGGTCGTCTTCTTGGCAGTGGTCTTGGCCGGTGCCTTGACGGCGGGCTTGGCCTCGACGGCGGCTTCAGCCTTTACCTCGGGAGCGGCCTCGGCCTCGGCGGCCTTCTTGGCAGCTGCGGTGGTGCGCTTGCGCGTGGTCGTCGCCTTGGTAGCGGTGTTCTTGGTTGCCGCCGCCTTGGTCGCTGTGGCCTTCTTGGCCGTCGTCTTACGAGTCGTGGTCTTCTTTGCCGCAGGCTTCGCAGCAGGCTTCACCTTGGGCTCGGGCTCGGGCTCGGGCTCGGGAGTAGCCTCGACCTTCACCTCGGGCTCAGCCTCAACCGGCTTCTCCTCGGCCTTGGGCTCCTCAGCGGCCACCGGTTCAGCAACAGTCTCAGGCTCGTCGACAACAGCCGCCGGCCTCTCAATCTCCGGATGCATAAAGAAGTACAGGTCCAGATACTTGTCGGCCGAGCGCGTCCAGCTAAAGTCCTGGCTCATGGCCTGCGTGACCAGCTGGTTCCAGGCGTCGCGGTTATCCCAGAACAGGCGTGCCGCGCGGAACACGGCGTCGCCCATCTCGTCGCCGTTAAAGTTGCTAAACGAGAAGCCCGTGCCCTCGCCGGTAAACTCGTTGTACGGGATCACAGTGTCCTTCAGACCACCGGTCTCGCGAACAATCGGCAGGGTGCCGTAGCGCATGGCGATAATCTGCGACAGGCCGCAGGGCTCAAACTTCGAAGGCATCAGGAACATGTCGGCGGCAGCATACATGCGCTGTGACAGCGCCGGATCAAACTCGATGCGCGCGGCCATGGTGCCGGGGTACTTGTCCTGGAAGTAGCGCAGTCCGTCCTCGTAGTCGCGGTCGCCGGTGCCCAGCACCGCCACCTGCACGCCGCCGGCCAGGATGCGGTCGAGCGCGTACATGACCAGGTCCATGCCTTTCTGGCGCGTCAGACGCGTGACCATGACCATAAGCGGACGGTCGTCGCGAACCTCGAGCCCCAGCTCTTCCTGCAGCTTGGCCTTGCACACGGCCTTGCCGGAACGGTCCTCGACGGTGTAGTTGGCGGCAATGCGCTTGTCGGTCGCCGGGTCAAAGCCCGCGACGTCAATGCCATTCAAAATGCCCTGCAGCGCGTACGAACGCTCGCGCAGAACGCCGTCCAGGCCCTCGCCAAATTCGGGCGTCTGGATCTCGTTGGCATAGGTAGGACTTACCGTAGTGATGGCGTCGGCATAGCGCAGCGCGCCCAGCATGTAGTTGATGCTGCAAGCGTCGCAACGCAGCTGCGAGGCGGCCGCCGGAATATGTGCCACACCCAGGATATCCTCCATCACGGTGTCGCTAAACTGGCCCTGGAACGCCACGTTGTGGATCGAGAACACGGTCTTGACTCGGTCGTACAGCGGCAGGCCCTGGTAGAACTCGCGCAAAAACACGGGCGCCAGCGCCGTCTGCCAGTCGTTGCAGTGCAGGATGTCGCACTCAAAGCCGGCCGGCAGGTGCTGCAGGCTCTCGGTGATGGCCTTGGAGAAGAACGCAAAGCGCTCGCCGTCGTCAAAGAAACCGTACGGATAGTCGCGTGCAAAGTAGCGCTCGTTGTCGATGAACATATAGGTGACGCCGTCGTGCTCGAGCTTCTCGAGTCCGCAGTACTCATTGCGCCAGCCCAGGCTCACGTAAAAGTCGGAGAAGTGCTCCATCTGCGCCTTGTACTCGTCCTTGATGGTGGCGTACTTGGGCACCATCACGATAACTTCGGCGCCGGCGCGCACAAGCGCCGCAGGCAGCGAGCCCGCGACGTCGCCCAGGCCACCGGTCTTTACAAACGGCGCGCACTCGGCCGAGGCAAACACGATCTGCATCTTTTTGCTGGAATCTGCCATATTGTCTCCCATGTTGCAATTCGAGAATAGCCGCCTGGCGCGAACCGGGCGGCTATTCTACCTGTTACGAGCGATGTTGCGGTGCCAACGTTAACGTACGATGGTGGTGTCGGAAGTTAACGGGGCCTTGCCCAGCACCAGGATGTTCTCGGGCGTGCCGCGAAGCTCGGTGTTGGTGGGAACCACGTTGTTCTTGTCCAGGATGGCGTTCTCAACGCGGGCGCCGCTCTTGATGATGCAGCTCTGGTTGATGATCGAGTTGGTTACCGAGGCGCCTTCCTCAACCACAACGCCGCGCGACAGGATCGAGTTGCGTACGGTGCCCTTGATGATGCAGCCGGCCGAGATGATCGAGTTGCAGGCGTGGCTGCCGGTCGCGTAGCGCGAAGGCGGCACGTCGTGAGCCTTGGTCAGGATCGGGCGCTCGGGGTCGAAGAGCTGGTCGGCCACGGTCTGGTCGAGCAGGTCCATGCTGCGGCGATACAGCGACTTCTCGCTAAACACGCCCACGACCTCACCCTTGTACTCGTAGCTGCACACGTCGATGTTGCCAAAGTCGCCCTGGAGTGCCTCAAGCAGGTCCAGATAGTCGGCGGCCTGGTAGTGGTCGATGATCTCGAGCAGCGTCTCGCGGTTGACGATGCAGCAGTCCATAGAGGCGTTGTCGCCGTACACGACGCCGGCGCTCACGCCCGTCAGGCGGCCGTTCTCGTTGATCTGCAGCTTGGTCTCGTCATCGACGTTGTGCGTGGCCTTGCAGTACACCACGGTCATCTGGGCACCGGAGTTCTCGTGCGCGTCGATGATGGTATTGAGGTCCATGTTGAAGATGATGTTGGTGCCCATCATCACGACATAGGGCTTGTCCGAGCGCTGGAACAGCGTCTTGTTGGAGATGATGTCGCGCAGCAAGAAACGCATGCCGCCCTTGGTGGTGCCATACGCGTTGCCGGGCACCATGAACAGGCCGCCCTTCTTGCGGTCCAGGCCCCAGTCCTTGCCCGAGCCCACGTGGTCGATCAGCGAGCGGTAGTTGCCCGGCATGACGACGCCGACGGTCTTGATGCCGGCATTCATCATGTTGGACAGCGGAAAGTCGATCAGGCGGTAGCGGCCCAAAAACGGAACGGACGCAATGGGGCGGTCCTTGAGCAGCACGCTGCCGTAGGTCGAAGAGTAATTAGCGGTGATATAACCGATGGCCTTGCGATTGATCATCGGATCATTCCCCCTTCCCGATAACGACGTCATTTCCAACGACGGCCGTATCCTTGGTGGTATCGACAGAGCCGAGCTTCACGCCCTCTTCGACCGTGGAGTTCTCGCCCAAAATAGCGCGGCAGATGTGCGCACCGCTCTTAACGTGCGCACCCGGCAGCAGCACGGAGTCCTCGACCACGGCGCGCTCCTCGATGATGACGTCGGTCGAAAGGATCGAGTGGCGAGCGGTGCCGTAGATCTTGCAGCCGTTGGAGACCAGGCAGTCGTCCAGGCGGCCGTCCGGGCCAATGTAGTGCGGCGGACGCGTGGTGATGTTGGACATGATGGGGAAGTGCTTGTCGAACAGATCGAACTCGGGGCTGTTGCCCAGCAGGTCCATCGAGGTCTCGTGGAAGCTGGCGATGGTGCCGACGTCCTTCCAAAAGCCGTGGAACTCGTAGCTGTACAGACGCTTGCCCTCGCCGAGCAGCTTGGGGATGATGTCCTTGCCAAAGTCGTGGCTCGAGCGCTGGTCCAGAGCGTCCTCCTCGAGCGCCTCGATCAGCACGTCGGCCGAGAAGATGTAGATGCCCATGGAAGCGAGGTTCGAATCGGGCTTATCGGGCTTCTCGGTAAACTTGGTGATGCGGCCGTCCTCGGGATTGGTGGTCAGGATGCCAAAACGGCTGGCCTCTTCCCACGGCACGGGCATAACGCTCACCGTGAGGTCGGCGTTGTTCTCAATGTGCGTCTTGAGCATCTTTCGGTAGTCCATGCGATACAGGTGATCGCCCGAAAGAATCAGGACGTACTTGGGATCGTTGGCCTTGATGTAGTCGAGGTTCTGCGTAATGGCGTCGGCCGTGCCCGCATACCAGGCGCCGCCGGTCTGCGTCTCGTACGGCGGCAGGATCGACACGCCGCCGTCGCGGCTGTCCAGATCCCATGCCTCGCCGGAGCCCACATATGCATGCAGCAGGTACGGGCGATACTGCGTCAGAACGCCCACCGTGTCGATGCCCGAGTTGGAGCAGTTGGACAGCGAAAAGTCGATAATGCGGAACTTGCCACCAAAGCTAACCGCCGGCTTAGCGATCTTTTGGGTGAGTGCCCCCAATCGGCTGCCCTGTCCTCCTGCGAGGAGCATCGCGATGCATTCTTTCTTACTCATCGATTTCTCCTTCTGTCATCGATGTTCCTAAACCCATTAGCGACGGGCGCGGCGCCTGGTCGCGCCCACCGAATAATGCCGTGCTGGCATAAGGGAGCTCGCGCGCGTTTACGCGTGCCAAATCTCGTCGCGGTACTCGCGAATGGTGCGGTCGCTCGAGAACCAACCCGAGGAGGCGGTGTTGAGCAGCGCCTTGCGGTTCCAGGTCTCCTGGTCGCTGTAGCTGCCCGTGAGCTTCTCCCATGCATCCACGTAGCTGCGGAAGTCGGCCATGACCAGGTCGGGATCGTTGTTGTTCATGAGCTCGTTGTAGATGCTCTCGAAGTTGCCCGAAAGACCCGCAAAGGTGTTGTCCTTGAGCTCGTCCATCACGCGGCCCAGGCGCTCGCGGTCGCCGTTGAGGGTATCCCACGCAAAGTAGCTGTTGGATGCCCAGAGCTGCTCGACCTCGGGAGCGGTTAGGCCAAAGATGGCCTCGTTCTCGCGGCCGGCCAGGTCGGCGATCTCGATGTTAGCGCCGTCGAGGGTGCCCAGCGTAATGGCGCCGTTCATCATGAGCTTCATGTTGGACGTGCCAGAGGCCTCCTTGCCGGCGGTCGAAATCTGCTCAGAGATCTCGGCGGCGGGGTAGATGAGCTGGGCGTTGCTCACGCGGAAGTTGGGGATAAAGCAGACCTTCATGACCTCGTTGACGCGCGGGTCGTTGTTGATGACCTCGGCGACGGAGTTGATGAGGCGGATGGCCTCCTTGGCGAAGGTATAGCTCGAGGCCGCCTTGCCGCTAAAGATGAAGGTCGTCGGCGTCACGTGGAAGTTGGGATCGGCGATGCGACGGTTGTAGATGTCCATCACCTTCATGATGTTCATGAGCTGGCGCTTGTAGGCGTGGAAGCGCTTTACCTGAACATCGAAGACGGTGTTGGGGTCGATAACCAGACCGGTCTCGGACTTAACGTAGGCGGCCAGACGCTCCTTGTTGGCGCGCTTGGAGGCGCCCACGGCCTTCAGGAACTCGGTGTCGTTCTGGAACTCCTTGAGTTTCTCCAGCTCAAAGGCGTCCTTAAGCCAGCCATCGCCAATGGCCTCGGTCACGAGCTTGGCGTAGGTGGGGTTGGCCTCGGCAAAGAAGCGACGGTGCGAGATGCCGTTGGTCTTGTTGTTGAACTTCTCGGGCGTGAGGGCATAGAAGTCCTTGAGCACGATGTTCTTGATGATGTCGGAGTGGATCTTGGCCACGCCGTTGACGCTGTGGCTGCAGATCACGGAGAGGTTGGCCATGCGAATCTCGCCGTCCCACAGAATGGCGGTCTGGCGCAGACGCTCCTGCCAGCCCTCCTGCGTGGTGTCAAACGACTCATGCCAACGACGGCTGATCTCGTCGATGATCTGGTACACGCGGGGGAGGAGCTTGGAGAACGTGCCGATGGGCCACTTCTCCAGAGCCTCGGGCAGAATGGTGTGATTGGTGTAGCTCACGACCTGCGTCACGATGTTCCAAGCGTCGTCCCACTCGAGCTTCTTCTCATCGATCAGGATGCGCATGAGCTCGGGGCCGCACATGGCGGGGTGGGTATCGTTGGTATGGATGGCCACAAACTGCGGCAGCAGCTCCCAGTTAGCGCCGTGCTCCTTCTCAAAGGTGTCGAGCAGGCTGTAGATGCCGGCCGAGACAAACAGGTACTCCTGCTTCAGGCGCAACAGACGGCCGTGCTCGCCGGCGTCGTTGGGGTAGAGGATGGCGCTGATGGCCTCGGCCTCGGCGCGCTCGGCATCGGCCAGGGCATAGTCGCCGCGGTTGAAGGCCTCCAGATCGAAGTGCTCCTCGACTGGCTCGGCGGCCCAGACGCGCAGCTTGTTGACGGTCTCGCCGGCATAGCCCACGACGGGGATGTCATAAGGGACGGCCAGGATGTCCTGCGTGTCCACCGTGCGGTAGAACGTGCGGCCGTTCTCCTCAAAGCCCTCGACGCGGCCACCAAACTTGATGGTCACGGCCTTGTCCTGACGGCGGACCTCCCAGGGATAGCCGTGGGTGAGCCACTCGTCGGTGGCCTCGACCTGGCTGCCGTTGACGATCTCCTGCTTAAACAGGCCGTAGCGGTAGCGCATGCCGTTGCCGTAGCCGGCAATGCCCTCGGCTGCCATGGAATCCAGGAAGCATGCGGCCAGACGGCCCAGGCCACCGTTGCCTAGCGCCGGATCGGGCTCCTGGTTCTCGATGACGGACAGGTCAAAGCCCATGTCGTCGAGCGCCTCGGCGACCATGTCGCGCACGCCAAAGTTGAGCAGGTAGTTGTCGAGCAGGCGGCCGATCAAAAACTCGATCGAGAAGTAGTACACGCGCTTTTTGCCCTCGGCGGTGGCGCGGGCGTCACTCTTGGTGGCAACGGTGCGTGCCTTCTCGGCCACGAGCTTGGCCAGGGCATTAAAGCGGTCGAGGTCGCTGGCGGCCTCGACGCTCTTGCCGCTAATGCTCATGACGGCATCGCGATAGAGCTCGGTAAACTCCTGCTTGTTGTCGAAGATCTTATTCATACGTTCCTTTCCCCCGGGGATGTTTCTCCCGGAACGGTTATGACTTGTATCCTACGCCCCCGCGGGGCGGGTGATTACACTGGTAACGTCTTTGTTACGCTTTCTTGGCGGGAACCTTAACAGCAGCTGCCTTGGCTTTGGGAGCAGCCTTTTTGGTGGCTGCCCTTTTGGCCGTGCTGGACTTGGCCGGAGCCTTGGCGGCAGACTTGGCAGCCTTCGCCTTAGCCGGAGCCTTCTTAGCAGCCGCGACCTTGGGCTTTACCGAGGACGTGCGCTTACGCGTCGCCTTCTTGGGCTCCTCGACCACCGGCGGCTTATAGCTGCTGGGACCGCGGCGCTTAAGCACCACGCCTGCCAGGCCGGGCACCTTAATCTCAATGGAGTCCATCTGACCGTTCCAGGGATAGGGCTCGCTCGAGCAGGTGTAGGGCTCCTCACCGGCGTATCCGCTGCCACCGAACTCGGGACGGTCGGAATCGAAGATGACCTCCCAGTCACCCTCGCGTGGCACGCCCACGCGGAAGCTCTCGTAGCTTGCCGGGTCAAAGTTGATTAGGATCACCAGGTCGTCATCGACGTCCTCGCCCTGACGCACAAAGCTCACGATGGACTGCTTGGAGTTGTCCGCGTCGATCCAGGTAAAGCCATCGTCGGTGTAGCCGCGCTCGTACAAGGCGGGCTCGGCGGTGTACAGGTGGTTGAGCGCCTTGATAAACGCCTGATGGTGACGGTGAGTCTCATACTCCTCGGTCAGGAACCACTGAATGGACTCGTAGTAGCGCCACTCAATAAACTGGCCGATCTCGTTGCCCATAAAGTTGAGCTTGGCACCGGGGTGCGTCATCTGGTAGAAGGCCAGCGTGCGCAGGCCGGCAAACTGGCGCCACCAGTCGCCCGGCATGCGGCCGATGAGCGAACACTTGCCGTGCACGACCTCGTCATGGCTCAGCGGGCAGATGAAATTCTCGGTAAAGGCGTACATGATGGAGAACGTGAGCAGGCCGTGGTTGCCGGGGCGCCACGGAAAATCGGTCTGCATGTAGTGCAGGGTGTCGTTCATCCAGCCCATGTCCCACTTGTAGTGGAAGCCCAGGCCGCCGTCCTGCGGCGGATAGGTCACGAGCGGCCACGCGGTGGATTCCTCGGCCATCATCATCACGTCGGGGTAGTGCGCCTCAACGGCGCAGTTGACCTGACGGATAAACGCGCTGGCGTCCAGATCCTCCTCGGTACCGTACTTGTTGAACTTCTTTTGGCCGGGATCGTCGATGCCAAAGTTGAGGTACAGCATGCTGGACACGCCGTCCATGCGAATGCCGTCCACGTGGAAGTTTTCGAGCCAGTACAGCACGTTGGAGACCAGGAATGAGCGGACCTCACCACGGGCGAAGTCAAACTTGTGCGTGCCCCAGTTGGGGTGAATCTCGTGCTCAAACAGCATGTGGCCGTTAAAGGTGGCAAGACCGTGGGAGTCGGCGCAAAAACCGCCGGGCACCCAGTCCATGATCACGCCGATGCCCGCCTCATGGCATGCATCAATAAAGTGCATGAGCTGCTGCGGGTTGCCGTAGCGTGACGTGGCTGCATAGTAGCCGGTCGTTTGGTAGCCCCAGGAGCCGTCGAAAGGATGCTCCATCAGCGGCATGACCTCGATATGCGTGTAGCCCATGTCGTGCACGTAGTCCACGAGCTCCACCGACAGGTCGTCGTAGGTGTAAAACTCGCCGCGCTGCGCGGGGAAGGGATCCATAGGGCCGGGGTAGTTTCCGTACTCGTCGGGTTCGCCCTGCGGCGCGTCGCCGTGCCGCTTCCATGAGCCAATATGCACCTCGTAGATGTTGAGCGGCTGCGACATGTGATAGTGACCGGCGCGGCGCTTGAGCCACGCGGCGTCGTTCCACTTGTAGCCATCGAGGGTCCACAGCACGCTGGCGGTACCCGGAGGGCACTCGGCCTTAAAGGCATACGGATCGGCTTTGTAGAGCTTCTCGCCCTCGTTGGTCTCGATGAGATATTTATAGAGCTGGCCCTGCTCGGCGCCAGGAATAAAGCCTTCCCAAATAGCGCTCGTATGCACGGGCACCAGCGGGTTGGCTTGCTCATCCCAGTCGTTAAATTCACCAATGACATGGACGCTTTTTACATCGGGCGCCCAAACGCAAAAGCGCCAGCCACGCGTACGGTTCTGCGTGTCGGGATGCGCGCCCATCTTTTCCCAGCTGCGCTCCCACGTACCGATGCCAAACAGGTAGACATCGTCCTTAGTGAGCTCCGGCGCGTGCGGGGCGGCTTTACGGGTAGCGGGCTTTTTGGTTGCTGGCTTTAGCTTTGTATCGCTCACGTTTGATCCCATCATGACGCGGCAGCGTGTTGCCTTGGTGACTAGATGCGAAAGGTCCAAGGCTGCACGAATCGAAGGGACGGCGAAGTTTCTGTGATTCGTTCCACCTCGCGTGCTCGGTGGAACTTTCGGCAGAAACCACCATAACACCTGTGCGTTAGTTTTATGGACGAAAGCGGATTTGCGGGGGCGTTTAATCGGTAAGCGACATGTTTATACCACTGGCAGAATTGCCGTGGTAAAACTCTTGACAGTTTTACCAATTAGGGTTTCAAAATTGTTATCCTGATGTTTGGTAAAACGTTTTTAGCAGGTTGTTTACCATTTGACATTGAAAGGTTCGTTTATGTCCCATACCGCCGCTCCCAAGGTTGCTTTTATTTTCGATTGCGACGGCACACTGGTTAATAGCACCCCCGTTTGGGCCTATGCCCAGCCCGAGTTATTGCACCGCCACGGTGTCGACGTGACGGTCGACGATTTTGCCCAGTTTGAGCATTTGTCGCTGGAGGATGAGTGCCAGGCCTACCACGACACGTGGGGCATTGGTACGAATGGCGAGGAGCTGTATCGCGAGCTGAGCAATATTCTGATTGATGGATACTCCAAGGTGCCGCCGCGCGACGGGCTCCTGGCATTTTTGGAGCAGGCGAAGGCGGCGGGTATTGCCATGTGCGTGGCTACGTCCACTCCGGCCGAGCTGGTGCAGTCTGCGCTCGCAGGTGCGGGGCTCGACGCTTACATGGAGTTTGTTACTACGACGGGTGAGGCAGGACGCTCCAAGCAGTTCCCCGATGTGTACGAGCTGGCCCTGCGCCGCTTGGAGGAGCGCCACGAGTGCAAGTTTGAGCGCGCTTGGGTGTTTGAGGACGCGGTCTTTGGCCTTAAGAGCTCTGGGGTCGCCGGCTTTAAGCGTGTGGGTATTTTTGACCCGCATGGCCGTATGAAGCGCGACGATGTGCGCGCCAACTGCGATATCTTTATCGATAGCTACGAGGAGCTTGACCTGGCCCATGTGCTTTCGTTTGAGGGATAGGCGAGGGCTGTGGCTTGCAAGGTACTTGTAGTCTGCGGCTCGCCCGTGGTAGCGAGCGCGGATTTGTTGCGTAGGCTAGCGGGGGAGTGCGACCACGTTATCGCCGTGGACCGCGGACTCGACGCGCTGCTGGGTGCCGGCCTGGGCTGCGACGTGTATGTGGGGGATGCCGACACGGTGAGCGACGCGGGTCGCGCGTTGGTCGATGCCGCCACCGACTTTGAAGTTGAGCGCCATGACCCGTACAAGGACTATACCGATCTGGCACTGGCGCTCGATTCCGTCCGCCGTCGCTGGCCGGGTGCCGAAGTGGTTGCGACCTGCGCCACCGGCGGCCGTCCCGACATGGCGCTTTCCGTACTGGGGCTTCTCGCGGGCTACGGGGACACTCCTGTCTGGATTGCCGAGGACAAGGTGGTCGCCCGCTTCCTTCGTGCAGGCGAATCGTGGACCATCGAAGCCGCCGAAGGCAAGACGTTCTCCATCATCGCCATAGCCCCCAACACCGAGGTAAGCGAACGCGGCCTAGAATGGGAGTTAGATTACAGCCCCCTGGGCTTGTTAGCCGACACGGGCATCAGCAACGTCGTCAGGGGTACGGCCAAGATCCAAGTCCACACCGGCACCGCCATCGCTTACCTATATCATTAGGCAGGTTGATTTCCGATCTCAGCCGAACACATTGAGCTGATGGCTCGCTCCCGCAGT
>CATYJA010000055.1:0-10879 GCA_958407545.1 uncultured Collinsella sp.
GGTCTGGCCCGTGTAGTGGATGACCATCATGTACACGCGCGCCTTGTCCTGGTGGCTCGCAAAGCCGGCAATCATCACCACGATCACCATCGCCGTGAGCGCCACGAGCGCATACATGCCGGCTCCCGCCGTAATGCCCGTGGTAATGGCCCAAAAAAGATACAGCAGGTCGAGCGGGTCCTTAACCGCCGTACGATAGCGGACGATTGACAGAGCACCGACCATACCGAGCGAGATGACCACGTTGGTCGAAATCGCGAGCGTGACCATGCAGGTAAGCACGCACATGCCCACGAGTGTCACGGCAAAGCTGCGCGAATACACCACGCCGGTAAAAAAGCGCTTGTACACGTAATAGATCAGGATGCCCATGGCGAGCGCCACGAGCAGCGAAAGGCCAATCTTGGCAGGGTCGACCTGGCGAAACGCCTCCAAGACGGAGTTCTTAAAAAAGTCCCTGGTGCTCATGGTCTAAATATCCCCTCGGTCCTCAAAATCCGATTCCCAGTAGTTAAAACCGCGCAGGTAGGCGGTCTTTTCGTAACACAGGCAGTACTTGGAGACCGCCGTAAGCTCGGCCGCACCCGGCGGCACCATATCGCGCACCAGTTGCGGGCAAAACTCCGTAAACTTGACCTCCATCACCAGCTTGCCGGGCTCCAGGACCGGCAGCGCGGGCAACGTCGCGTCAAAGATATTGAAGCTTCCCACCGCGGCACGCACGTTCATGTCAAACGTAATGCGCACGGTGCCCTCATCCATCACCCACGGCTCGCGCTCGTAGTCCACGATGGTCCGCGGGCGCATCATATTGCAGACGCACTCGATGTAGAACTCGCGACAGAGCGGATAAGGACTCCTCAGCAAAAAGTCGTAGTCGCCAGCCAGAATCTGCTCAAACTCGCCACGCGTGAGCGGCGCGTCCTCCTTGTAGATCCAGCTGCCGTACTTCTTTTTGCGCTCGAGCTTAATCACCTTGTCGCTGCCGTTATAGATGCGCACGCGATACTTTTTGCGCATGAGAATGCCGGCGTCTTTTTCCTCGTAGGCCGAGTTGCAGTAGTCGTCAAAGTACAGGCTGCGAATGGTGTAACCGCCTGCCCGCGCATGCTTGTCCAGCTTAAAAACCGGCGCAATGCGACAGGCAAGCGCAGCGTGCTCGCCCTCGTTAATGAGATATTTGAGCTCGTGGCGGTAACGCTCCTGCGTGGCACGCACAGGCGGGGCCGCCAAGCGCTCAAGCAGCGCGCTAGCCCTCCTCATACGTGTCCTCCACGACCTTACCGCCGTCTTGCACGTAAAAACACTTCATGCCGTAGTGCTTGCCGTCGTCGGTCACATAGTAGTCAAACGCATCTTGCGTATAGCCGTCGGAGTTGGTGGCACGCACGCGCACAAAATACTGGCCGGTATCGGGCGCATCACAGGTCACCTCGGGAAGCAGCACGTCCTCGGCCTTAAAGACCACGTCGCTTATGGCATAGTCACGCGCAAGCTCCACGGTGTAGCGAATGTCGCGCGCCTCAAAGTCGTAGGACGCATCCCAGTTAATACGCAGCTTACCGTTATCGATCTGCGGCACGCCGATGTAGAACGGCATGGGCTTTTTAAAACTCTCGCGAAAGCTCTTGTAGTTCTCCTCGATCTCGGAGGGAATCGCCGCGGCGATCTGCTCGTATTGGTCCTTGGTGACAGGCAGATGGTCGATATCGGGCGAAGCAAAGACCAGGGATTCGGTCACCTCGCGGTAGTGCTTGATCATCTTGGTCAGGCGAGTCTCGGTCAAATACGAGCGCAAGTCCTTGACGGCACGGTCGAGTTCGCTGCGGAACGACTTACTGCGCAACGCGCGGTTAAACAACACGTTGCCCCAGTAGTTGCTTGCACCGCGCTCCCAGCTCGCGTAGTCCGAAAACCCGGTAAGAGAAAGCTCAAGCTTACGCAGCATGCCGTCGTTATCCCAATCTAGAAAGTACCAGGTATTTGAGTTGAGCGGGCTGTACAGATAGCAGTTACGGTTTTGCGTATCGCAGTTGCCCGTCAGGATCTGAAACGCCAGCCAATAGACCAAATTCTCGGTATCAAAGTAGGTGTCGAGCACGTTATCGATCTTTTGCGATTCGTCGTTGAGCGCATCGAGCATCTCGATGAGCTTGGTGTGGTCCGAATCGCCCTTAATCTCGAGCATGCCCTCAAAGTTTGCCTGGTTGTAGCCGGGATCATCGGCAAGCTTAATGGTGTCCTCGTAGCGATGGAAATCGAAGCTGTTCACCTTGTACAGATGCCCGCTCTTATCCAAGCCGTGCGCCTTAAGCGCCGTCTTGTTGAGCTGCTCCACCTGCGTAAACAGGCCGTAGTCCTCAAAGGTGTCGTTGGACTTTTCGGTCTGGTCGCACACCCACAGATGCACAAACTGCGTGCGCAGGCCCATCATCTGGGGAATCCCACGGATAAGGTCGTAGGCCATCTTGTTGCGAAAACGCATACCCTCGCCCATGTGCTTGTTGAGAGCAATCGCGCGCTGTTGGCGCCAGGTACCCTTGCCCTTTTTGAGCTCCACCTTGTAATTCTTTTGCGAGTTGTTGCTCGATGTCTGACCTCGCACCTGCACGGTAGCATTGGGCGCTTCCTCGCCATAGCCAACCTCGCCGGCCACCGGGCCGTCTTCGTCGCCCGCCCGCAGCAGGCCCATAACCTGATAGCGCGTCACACCCATATCGGCATAGTCATACACCGAGTACGTGTTGATCTCGGCCCAGCTGTGGTCGGTGTTCTCAGAGCTGTTGCCGCGCGAGACCGTCAGGTACATGGTCACAATGCCCGAGTCGTCGTAGACCTCGTACAGCTCATCTTTATCGCGCAGATGCTTGGTACCGTCCGAGGAATCGGCCTTTTTAATCTTGTCCTGCTTTTTGACCTTTTTAGTCGAGGATTCGTCCTGAGACGAACAGCCCGAAAGCAACAGCGCGCCGGCAGCCGCCTCGATCAGGCAGCGGCGAGACATCAACTTATCGATCATCAGAACCTCCCCAATGTTTTTGATACAGGCGAACCACCATACGTTCAAACGCACTGCGCGGCTCACCGCCCGCGCGCTTGTCCTCGTAGCATTGCTCAACACGGTCGAGCACCCGGCCAAGTTCGGTAAACCAGCCCGTCTTGTCGGTCGCCACAATGGGCTGCTGGCTCAGGATACGATACGGCAAGTTGGCGGTATAGGTATCGAGCCGCAGCAGCGCCACGATAAAAAACACCGCCGCACCCAACAAAAAGCCAAAGCCGTAAAACTGCTGCGGCAAAAGCAACGACACGGCAGTCGCCAGCCCGGCCACACCGGCAAACAACCCCGAGGCCAACACGGCCCCCTTGTAGTCGGTAAAGTAAAGCAAGATGAGCATCACCGTATTGCCCACGGCATACAGGCCATAGCCCACGCACAGCGTGCGAAAATACCCATGCATCAGGTTGTTAAAGCCCAGCGGCAGGGCCGAGAGCACCGTGGTCTCGAGCGAGATGACCGCCGCGGTCACAAACAACTGTTTGAGCGCGCAAAAGCGCAGTTCGCTGTTGAGCGTGGAGAGCATCCCCTCCTCTGCCACCACAATGTCGCCCACCACGCCGCCGTCGTTGAACAGGCTGTAGTAGTCGCGATAGCGCGGATAGAAATTGACCTCGACCGAGACCACAAAGTTGACGGTCGTGACCAGGATCGTCAAAAACGCGATGAGCGCCGGCACATCGTAGTAGGGCGCGCCATAAAACAAGCCCTTGACCTGCACGCCAATGGGACCGGCCCAAATAATCACCAGGTGCGCAAAGAGTCCCAGATTGGTTAACAGACCCGTGAGCGCCAGCGGCATAAACTGATCGAGCCACTGCAAAAAGGGCCAGGGGCTGCGGTCGCTCTGAGGAAAATACCGGTACAGCAGTACCACGTCCCAGACGAGCATGACGCCGTAGCCCAGGGCAATTGACGCCAACAGCCCCTCGACCGGCGGCAGTCCCAGCGCCAGCGCGGCCAGGGCGCACAGGCACGTCACGCCAATGGCGGCCGCAAAGCTGCACAGGATGCCGCGGTAATCCTTGATGGCCGTGAGGTAACTCATGCCGTTCCAGTTGACGATCATAATGTTGAACAGCCACAGGCACAGCAGCCCCTGCAGCAGCGTAGCGCCCGAGAACAGCAAAAAGACGCCGTAGAGCACCGTGCCCGCAACGAGCATGATGGCGTTGGAGCCCCAAAACGAAGGCAGGATCTCATCCTCGCGCTCGGCAAACAACATATCAGCCAAAAAGCGCGTGACCGGCATGGAGAAAAAACTCGTGAGCAAAAGCGAGGCCAGCAGTGTGTAGGTCACCATGCACACCAGCAGATCCTGGTTGGCACGGCCCACACCCCACAGACCGCACAGCACCAAGATACCCACCTGGAGCAGCACGCCCAGCAGCATCGGGCCCGTGCACACAATGCCGGCGTAGCCGTAAGCGCGCATCGTGGCAAACAGGCCCTTGCGCCTAAACAGGCGCTTGAGCTCAAAACCAATTCCGGCCACCGGCTACTCCCCCTCTCTGGGCAGGTTAAACGCACACGCCGTCTCGTCGTACAGTGCGCGATAGTTGGTGAGCATCTGCTCGTGCAAAAAGTACGTGGCAACGCGGCGCTGGCCGCGCTCCCCCATCTCGATACGGCGGGCGCGGCTTGTGCACATGCGTTCCATGGCATCGGCCAAGCCCTTGCGATACATAGGCGGCGTCACAAAACCCGCCACGCCAAAGTCGTCGCCCGGGGCGCCTTCGAGTAGCTCGCGGCAGCAGCCCACCTCGGTCGTCACGCAGGGACGGCGCGCTGCAAGCGACTCCAGCACGCTGAGCGGCTGGCCCTCGGAGATGCTCGTCAAAATGGTAAAGTCGAGCTTTTCCATGTACTCGACCACGTTGACGCGACCGGTAAAGATCAGGTCGCGCACGCCCAGGGTTTCGACCAGCGCGTGGCACTCGGCGCTATACTCCTCGTCGTCCACGCCGCCCATGATGTGCAGGCGCACCTTAGGCAGGCGCTCGTGCAGCTCAAAGAAGGCATAGATCATGGTCTTGACGTCCTTGATGGGCGCCAAGCGCACCACTGCGCCAATATCCACCCAGCCATCATCGGGCTTTAAGGGAATATCCTTAAAGCGATCGAACTGGATGCCGTTGGGGATAACCAAGCATTTGTCCGCATCACAGCCCATATCAATCTGCGTCTTGCGGGCGTTATGGAACAAACTCGTCACGCGGAAGGCGCGGCGGTAGATCTCCTCCGAAAGCAGGTAGAAAAAGCGAATCCAGCGGTCCTTAAATGACGGCACCACCCAATCGGCGCGAATGATCTCTTCCTCGCGCTCGCGGGTATAGATGCCGTGCTCGGTGAGCAGCACCGGCGCATGGTGAACGCTTGAGCCCAGACAGGCGAGCAGGCCGCCGTAGCCGGTCGAGATAGCGTGGTACACATCGGCAACCGGCACCTCGCTGCCCAGCAGGTAGAGCACCGGCAACAGCATAGAGCGCATGGTGTGGAATGCGTCGGCAAAGGGCGTGTAGGGGTACTCGGCAAGGCACACGTCGCGGAAGATGTCCATAAACGTTCGGCTCTGCAAAAACGAGAGCGGATGCACGCGACGGCGCTGAAAGATATCGAACAGCACGTCCCAGTCCGGATTGGAGAGCGACACCAGACGGCGTAGCGCCTCGCGCTCGCGGTCGTTAAAACTGGCTTCGTGCTGCTCGCCCGAAAGCCGCAGGGCATCGTCCAGGAACACCTCGTGCACCTCGACCACGTTGCCGGGCAGCTCGTAGACAAACTTGCCACGGTCGGCAGCATGCGCGCCGATCACCCACAGCACAAACTCGTGCTCGGGCATAGCCGTAATGTAGCCGTGCATCCAGGTAGACACGCCGCCGTGCACATAGGGGTAGCAACCCTCGAGTACCAAGCAGATTCTCATTTGTCGCTACCCTCCTTGCGCGCAATGGTCACCGTCTTGTCCGTGGCTTTGACCAGGTACAGGTCGCCTGTCAGATGCGTAATCTCGCCACCCGTCACCGCACCCGGCTCGCCGTTGTTGGCGCGGAACATGAGCCACGCCTCATCGTGGAAATTGCCCAGGCTGAGCGTCCAGGCATCCGCGCTGGTATCCACGCTCACCGTCACGGACGAAAAGCGCTGGATAGCACCGGAGCATTCCGAACCGGTCTGGCGCCGCAGGTCGGGCGCAGACTTGGTAAGCCACTCCAGGTAGTCGGTCAGGCCGCCCTTGTAGACCTCCCAGCCCTCCTTAGCACCGCGATCGGGATCCAGTAGGTCGTCCGGATGCATAAAGTGCGTGCTCACGTAGTGCATGTTGAGCTCGGACACGGCGGCCAGACGCATATAGGAATCGTCGACCATGCCGCCCGAAACAATACGCGGCTGCTCCACAATGCCATCGCTCGCCACGCCAAACTCCTGCACGTAGGGCAAGTCGGTGCCACCCTCAAAATACGTACTGGCGATGGTCTTAATGCGCGGAACATCGGTGCCAATAAGCTGGCGCGCACGGGCCGAAAGGATATTCGACGGCGGCACGTAGACCGAGCCGCGCGCGTTGGGCAGCACCTCGTCCTGGAAGGCGATAAGCTCGTTGAGCGAAGCGACGAGCGTCTCCTTGTTCTTCCACGTCTTGTAGTCGTACAGCGTGCCATAGTCGGTATCCCAGAGCGCCAGAGGCTGATGGTTGTAGCCGTGAAAGCCCAGCTCTCCGCCCATCTGCAGCAGCATGCCGCCAAAATAGCGGAACTGCGTGGTATCGGGTTGGCGCGCGGGCTCGGTCTGGTTGACCGCGTCCTCGTAGTTTTCGATCATCACGCCGGTATAGCGAATGCCGTATTTTTGCGCGAGCTTTTGCAGATCGGGCCACCAGACCTTGGCATAAAAATCGGCGACGGAAAGCCCGTAGTCGCGCTTGATGTAGGTGCCGTCGCCCGAGGGCACAGGGCTGGGAAAGTCGTCCAAATAGAACACGGCGCTGTTGATGACCGGATAGGCCGTGGCTTCACCCAGCAAGCTTATGGCCGAAGCATAGAACCCACGCATGACCTTGTCGTAGATGCCAATGTTGCACACCACGGTGTGACCACTGCCGCAATCGTTAGACCAAATGAGCGGCGTGCCCGTGTCACCGGTCCTTGCCCATACGTGCGCCGTTTCGCGCAATGAAACCGAGAGCGACGAATCAAAGGGATCCGAGAACTCATAGCGCTCTCCTCCGCCCAACATAAAATCCTCGCTCGGAACGATACTTTCAGCTGTCGCATAGTCATATCCGGCCGATTCGATCCCAAGCTTGGAAGCAATAGCCTGCAGGTAGTTCGAGTTATCTGGCGTCATGCCCAGCATGAGTGAGCCGCCCGCACTCACCCAACTCATCAGATCGGTCAGATGCGTACCCAGTCCGTCAAGCGAGGGCATAAGCACAATCACGCGATCAAACGACGTGAGCGATGGGATCGCGTCCGCACCGTCGGTGGCAATATCAACATCGCGATGGGCGATCTTCATGTCCAGCAAAATCTGGTCGAACTGGCCTTTAACGTCGTCGACGCTATCTTGGTCCGAGTCGGTAATGACCAGGCATGTGGGCTTTTGGCCAAAAATTGCCGAGCTTGCAGGCGTAGCGTCGGTGGCGGCGAGCATACCCAGCTTGTGCTGTCCAGCGCTGTACTGCACGCCGGCACGCTCCACCAGCAGCACGGCGGCCATGGCAATAAAGACCGCCCACACCACGAGGAGTCCCATCCAACGAAAGCGGCCTGCACGGTCGCGGATATGTTGCACCACGCTCATCTGGCCTCCTCCCCGTCGCGCCAAAACGCCAACTTTTCGCGGTTGTCGGCGCTCAAATACACATGTTGCTTGTCAATCGCATCGATCACACGGTGAACCTCGTCACCGTCGCGGCGCATCACGGCCAGGCGCAGGCAAAGCATCCAAACCTCCTGCTCCTCGGGCACGTCGAGAACCAACTGGTCGGTCACGGCCTGCGCCTCGTCAATCTGTCCGACATCGGCCAGCGCCGTCGCGTATCGAATGCGCAGCTCAAGGGTATCCTCGCGCTCGCAGCGACGCGCAAGCAGGCGCGCGTACTGTTGACGCTGAATCTGAGCCACGCGCCCCTCAGCCAAGCCCGAGCCCAAGTATTCACCAAGAAAATCGCAGTATTCGTTGAGGTTTTGCGCGCTCGGGTCCGTCTTAAAGGCACGCTCCAGCTGCTGCAGTTTAAGGTCGGACTCCTTGGAGATCTGCGCCACCGCCGTCGCGGCATAGTGCGCCACCTCAACGTCGTCGTTAAGCTTAGCCGCCTGCAGCTGAGCCAGGTACGCGTCAGGCTCCTCGGTGAGCATGGAGAGCATTAGGCGACGCCGGTATGCCGGGTCGTTGACGATGAGCGCCTCCTCGAGCGGGACCACGCCTGCATCGGCGTCACGGTCGTGCACCAAGATGCTGCGATGCAGGTCGTCGTTGAAGCGCAGCGACTCCAGCGCAGACTCTTTTAGCCCCTCGCAAAACACCGCGCTGCGGACAGATAGCAGGACCACCAGCAACGGGCCCCACAGCGGCACCAGCACTATCACAGCCAGCATGTGCCCGCGCACCGGCAGCAGGCCCAGCTTCATGAGCGTCCACAGCATCAGGCAAACCAGCGCATGAATCAGCAGCAAGACGGCAGCAACGACAAGCGAGATCAAGCGACACTCCCCTCGCCGTCACCGGTGTAAGAGATGTGCTGCAGCAGCGCCACGATGTCCTCGCCGTCGACGGGCTCCACCGCAATCTGCTTGGCGCTCAGGCGCTCGCGGATAATGGGCAGATCGCACGCCTTTGCCTGGCGCATAAGCAGATAGAGCACGTCGCCGTCGACCAAGCCCGCCGCGTCGCTCTCGCGGATTGCCGACCCAATTGCGCCCACCAGCTCGCCGACAGGCTCCACGCCCGGTACCACGCGCAGGAGCAAAAAACTCCCCATCTTGCTATCTGCCAGCGCTTGCTCCGCCGCGAGCTCTTGGCCAAAGGCAGCCTGCTTGAGCACGCAAGTACCGTCAACGCAGCGTTTATCCTGCGCCACCGCCTCATAGTCAAAAGCACGGCCCAGCGCACTTTCGACCAGGCCGCACAAGATGCGGAACAGGTTTTGATAATAGAGAGTCACTTGGTTTTCGGCCGCACTACGCACAAAGATCAACACGGCGGGTGCCCCGTCGCGCTCGATCGTGTATCCAAACATGGGAAGTCCCGGCGTCAGCTCGCGGTTCACCCACAGGTTCGAGTGACCCCCGTCGCCCAAAAGAGGTGCAAGCTGCTCAAGCGTGAGCGAGCGTGCGGCATCTTCGGCAATCGCGGGACTTGCTGCCACCAGGCGTGCAAATGCCCCGCCCGAAACATGGTAGATCGCCACCGAATCGTTCTCGAGAATCTCGCCCAGAAGCTCGCAGCACTTGCGATAGATGTCGCGTGGGTTGAGTACGTCGAGCTCCTGCGTCACGGCAAAGATCTTGCCAAAGCTGTCGTGGCGACCCACGATCTGGCGCCTGTACGCGCGCTTGTCCTCGATCGAGTCGTGGTAGAGCTGCGTAAGGAACGTATTGCGGTTGCGCACGAGCTCGTTTTGATCGCGCTCCGCCCTAATGGCTTCGCTGTTGCGCAGCTGCACATAGCCGCACACGGCACCCACCACAAAGTACGCAATAAACGGCAGCCAGTTGGACGGCTCGTAGAACAGGCCCTGGAAGGTATAGCCGTACTGAGTAAAGTAGCTCGCGGCCAAACCCACCGACGCCAGCAGCGCCGCAACCAGGCCAAAGTCCAAGCCATACAGCGTGCCGATCAGCACCACGTAGAGCAGGCGATAATCAAGCACGTTGAGCTGGGCCGATTGGGAGAACAGATGCTCCAGCACCTCGAACAGGACCCAGGCAACGCCCGTCTCCAGGCATTTGATAGGCAGCGTGTGCAGCCGGATGCGGTCGATGGCGGCGCGCAGCGGGTTGATCTTTTTGATGCGTCCAGCGCCCCAGCGAGCTTGAATGGTCGAGAGATCGCGCAGCAAGTCGTAGCGCTGAAACCAGCCATAGCGCACGCGAGCGACGTCGCTGGCGGGCAGGGCGTAGCCAGCAGAATCGCCATAGGCAACGGCAAGGCCGGGGAACAGCGCCCTGAGGGCGTCGCCCACCTCACCCGCCGCGTGATGGAAGGTATCGGCTACGTCGAGCGTCTCAAAGTTACCATCCCAGCTATCGAAGATACGGCGTACCAGCACCGCAAGCTCCTCGGCACACAGCAGGGGAAACGCCGCATCCTGCGCGCCCTGCAGAGCGACCGATCCGGTTGAGCACGCGTCGAACAACGGCACCAAAAACGGATCTTCCAGCGCGGCGGAGGCAGTGTACAGGAAGGGCACGCGCAGGATCTTGGTCTGAACGCCCTCGCGAGCAGCGTAGTAGCGGCACAGGTCGTTGGCTGCGCGGGCGATAATGCCCTTGCCCGTTCGCCCCGCGGCGTCGGTGGCACCCTCGGCACCCGCGGGCCCCGCTACATACAGCAGTTGGACCCGGCGACCCGCGCACGCACGAAAGACCGAGCGCAACAGCTCGATATCGCCCACGGTATCGGTATGCGGGGTAAGGTAATTGGAAAGGTAGACCATGCGGTCGAACTCGTAGGCCTGATCCAGGTGTTGCAGAAGCTCTTTCCACGAGGAATGGGGCGACGACTCGTCGCGGTACGCGTCCTGCGCGGCTACGACCTGCACATGGTCCCCGGGGAACGCCTTGGCACAAAAGTCATCGTCAACATATGCGGTGTTGC
>CATYJA010000056.1:0-10877 GCA_958407545.1 uncultured Collinsella sp.
CCATGCCGCACAAGCGCAACCCCATCACCATGGAGAAGGTCTGCGGCCTGTCGCGTGTCGTGAAGTCCAACGCTCAGGTCGCCTTTGACAACGTTGCCCTGTGGCACGAGCGCGACATTTCGCACTCTTCCGCCGAGCGTGTCGCCCAGGCCGATAGCTTCATCGCGCTTGACCATATGTTCCAGTGCCTTATTCGCGTTATCGACGGTCTGCAACTGTATCCGGCCCGCATGATGGCCAACCTCAACAAGACTCGCGGCCTCATCTTCTCCTCCAAGGTCCTGCTGGCCCTCGTCGATACGGGCATCACCCGCGAGGATGCCTATGCTATCGTGCAGGAAAACGCCATGGCTACCTGGCACGAGGTGCAGGATTGTGTCTCCGGCCCCACCTTTAAGGAGCGTCTCGAGGCCGATCCGCGCTGCACCGTCAGCCAGGAGAAGCTCGACGAGATCTTTGATCCGTGGGACTTCCTCACCCGCATCGACACGGTCTTCGACCGCCTGGAGCAGCTGAACTTCGAGTAGGGTTAACCTAATTCGACCGCTTGCGGATGCATTTCAACCTTTGGCGCCTTGCCCATCTTGGGCGAGGCGCTTTTTTATTGTTGCGTCAGCCCCTGGTAATAAAATGAACTTCGACTGCTGTTTTGACGAAAGGAGGCGCGTGCCCGAACGTATCAAGCGAGCTGCCATCGTCTCGTTTACGCTCATGCTCCTTGTTGCCGCCTGTGTGGCCGCCCTGACGTTTACCGTTCGAAGCAGTTCTTCCTCCTCGAATGAAGCCGACAAAGATCTCCCGGTACTCAAAATCGGCGTTACGGATAACGACCCCTATGTGTATGTCGATACCACGGGCGATTACGCCGGTATAGATATCGACATCGCCCGCGAGGCCTGCAAGCGCGCGGGGCTCAAGCCACAGTTTGTCGACATATCTTGGAATGACCGCGATCGCCTACTCAAAAACGGCGATATCGATTGCCTGTGGTGCGACTATTCTCCCTGTTATCGCGAGGATAAGTATTACTGGACTGAGCCGTATTTGACCCTGACGGTTTCGGTCGCCGCCAAGAAAACGAGTGGTATCACGTCCTTGGCGCATCTCGATGGAGGCAAGACCATTGCGGTGATTGCGGGCTCGGTGAGCGAGCGCCGATTGCTCGCAGGGGATCTGGAAATCTCGCCGGACGTGCAAATCAAATCGTATGGTTCTACCGAACTCTGCAAAGCCGCCCTCGCCAAAGGGTATGTCGACTGTTGGATGGCGGACGTTCAGTCGCTTGATCGACTCGTTGCCCAGTATCCTGACGTTTATCGTGTGTTCGCCGACAACGTTATGACGGTTGATCTGGGCGTCGCGTTTGATGATAGCTATGAGGGGGAGTACGTCAAAAACCTCGATACCGCGCTGTTCGACATGGATCGAGACGGCACGATAGAACACATTGTGGACAATTACAAGGCAGGAGCGACGACAGGCGGGCAAGGAGCGGAATCATGACAAATGACGAGCGCCGCTTTCGCCGAAAGAGTTTAGCCGCAGTGGTCATCGGCATCGTGGCCAGCGTTGCCCTACTGAGTCTGCTCTATATGGTTGGCACGCATCGCTGCCTTGATAAAACGCTTGGGTTTGGCCAGGAAACCATGGTGTTTTTAAAAAATGCCTGCGAAAAATATGACCGATATGAACAGGGAAGAAAAACCGAGGCGACGCACAATTTGGATGCGGCGCTCGAGTCGTTTGTGACGTTCTTGCCGCCTGATCGATTTGAAGTCAACGACGATCTGGTCGAGGAATATGTCCATACCGAGAGCCTTTCGGGAATGTTGGTCATGGACGCCGATGGTCATATGGTCGCCCATTACGATATCGACGGCCGCGATCCACTCATGCTGTGGCGAGAGGAGCTAGCCTGTTCGTCGATCGCATCGATGTATCGAGGTTCCAAAGTTTCCTACTCGACCGCTGTCGAGCGCCGCGGTGTCGACTTTGCCGTGAGTGCCGTTCCATACGGTGATGGGGTAGCGTTGGGGTATCGATCCCTTGCGGCTGAGCCCGCCGATGACTATTCATACGCGATCGCCGACGTCCTTGTGAACAACACGTTCCATCAGAGTCCAACGGTGCTTGTGATGCGCGATGCGCAAATCGTTTCCTCAAACGATTCGACCGTCGATACAACCCTTGCCCGGCTTCTCGCCGATAGCGGAATTGACTGGAAAGATGAGGGCATAACACGTATCGAATATCGGGGGACCACCTTATATGCCGTGCGTGCGGCATATAAAGACTACCGCCTTTTTGCGCTGTATCCCAAATCTGAGGTCATGTCTGACAGGATTTCATTTGTCGCCGTCGGCGTCTTGGTGTGCCTTGCGTTTTGGGTCGTGGTACTGTTGGCTCGAAATATCGTTGACCACCGCAATTTGGTCGAAAAGGATAAACAGCTCGGCATTATCAATGCCATAAGCGCCATCTACGATTCGACTTTCCTTTTGCATCTCGATACCCTCGAGATCGAGGGAATCAATATGTCGCCGGCGATAGCGAAGATATTTGCCGAGCACAACGAGGCATATGACTTTATGGACACAGTCTGCCGGGATATCGTGAGCCCCGAAAGCCGCGAAGCGGTTGTGGGGCTCGTAGATATAAGTACGCTTCGTGAACGTATGGAGGGCGTACCGTACTTGGCTGCCGAGGTACGAGATTGTCGAGGCGCTTGGTACTCGCTACAGGTTGTCCCCCAGCATCGCGATGAGCAGGGCCGACTGGAGTCGGTCGTCGTGGCGACGCACAACATATCGATGGTCAAGCATGCCGAGGAGCTGTCATACCAAGATAAACTGACGGGGCTTCGCAACCGCAACTATCTTGAATCGCGCGGAGATAGCCTGGTAAACGAGGACTTGCCTGTGAGCGTGATTATGTTGGACTGCAATTATCTCAAGCGGACCAACGACATCTATGGTCACGAGATGGGGGATGAATTGCTGCGACGGACGGCGTCCGTGCTACGGCGGGTGGCTGGTGCGGATTACCTGCCGATGCGCGTTGGCGGCGACGAGTTTTTGCTGGTTTGCCCCCATACTGACAACGAGTCTGCGCTCGGGCTGGAACGGGATCTTCGTCTCGGTCTTGCCGCGGTAAGCGATGAGGCCCTGACGATCAGCGCGTCGATTGGCGTGGCGACCGTCGAGACGGCTGGAAATACGCTGGCCGATGTCTATCGTGTCGCCGACCACAATATGTATCGGGAGAAGCACATGGTCCACGCACAGGGTGCGGACTGCTAATCTTGCCCCCACCAGTCTATGCATCGTAGGATGTTGAATCGGTGCTTGCGATAATAAGTCGGCCCAGGCGGGGATAATAGACGTCTGAAATTTCTTTCTGAGAGGGGATCTCAATGATTAGTTTTGACTACAAGCCTCAGGGTGTATGCTCTCGCAATATTCACCTCAATCTCTCTGACGATGGCAGCAAGGTGCTGGGCGTCGAGTTTACCGGCGGCTGCGATGGCAACCTCAAGGCTATCTCCAGGCTGGTCGAGGGCGCTCCCGCCGATCGCGTAATCGAGGTTCTCGCCGGTAATACCTGCGGTATGAAAAAGACTTCTTGCGCCGATCAGCTTACGCGCGCTATCGAGGCTGCTCGCGCCGAGATTGCCTAATGGGTATCGTCGATCACATCAAGAACGGAATATCGCGTCGTGGCTTTGTGCTCGGCGGTGCTGCCGCAGGCGCTGCCACGGTGCTTGCCGGATGCTCGAAAAAAACGGGCACCAGCGACGATGCCGCCGGTGAGCCGCAGGTTATCAAGGACGATTCAAAGATTGTCTCGATCACGGATGAGTACGAGGCTGTTGACATCGACCTCGAGCCTACGGCTTCATGGACATTGCCTCTGGGTACGCTGCTGTACTACTGCGACGGCGATTACGCCGCGGCGATGATGGCGCCCGCATCGGCATTGCACGCCAACACGCTCGGTGTGCTCAACCTGGGCGATGGCTCGCTTACCACATTAATCGAGGATCCTGTCGAGGGCACGGGATATGCATTCTACGATGTCCGCGCCGGCGACGGCGTATTCGCGTGGGTTGAGATGAACTTTGCCAATTCATCGTGGAAGCTCTACGCTCAAAATCTGTCGGGCGCTTCGCTCTCTGGCGATGTGGTTGAGCTCGATCGAGGCGGCAAGGACTATGATCCGCCCCTGTTTACGGCGTTCGGGTCATCAGTCATCTGGTATAAAATGCCTTCGACAGGCGGCAATAAAACGAGTAGTGATTCGTTTTGCTATCGTCGCTCACTTGATGAATCCAAGGCCGAGACAATTTGGAAATCGACGGGCCGCTTTGCATCGGCTCCGCGCGCGAGCGACGGCATTTTGACCATCTCGCCGCGTGTCCGCAACGACGAGGGCGTCTACTACGGCATTACGGCAATCGATCTGACCGACGGCAACAACACCAAGCGTGCCCAGCTGGTCCTCCCTTCGTCAGTTTCGCCTTTCGAGGCCGTGTATATGGGCGATACCTTCGTGTTTTCTATCGAGGCGGCCTATAGCGGCGTGGGCAGCCTGGGCAATATGGGCACGTATATCGGTAATGAGGGAGGGCCGTACCTCTTTCTGTCACGCGAGCCGCTCGCATGTGCGGCTGGCAAGAAGAATAAATACCTTGTTAAGGTACAGGCGTCGCATTTCCTGATCGACACCTCTGCCAAGACCTATGGCTCGCTGCTGTCGCCCGACCGCGCTTTGGAGTATGGCGATTATCCAGCTACGGCGGGAAAATCGGACTCATTCCTTACGTACGCCACGGTGCGCAACAGCCAGGGTATACCAGAGACGGTCACTGCACGCCTATTCTCTCTTTAAGCTTAGAGGGGTTAAAAAGGCGCCAACAGGGGAATAAACGCGTTGTAATTGTGAGTACCGCCCGCCGAGCTGCCGCGTCATAGCGGCATCCGGCGGGCTCAGGTGCGTTAAAATGGGCTTGTTCTTAGCTAATTGAGACAGGGGGGCCGTGTTATGGCTTCAGATGCAAAGAAGATTCTGCTGGTCGAGGATGAGAAGGCAATCCGTGACGCCGTCGCTGCCTATCTCGAGCGCGAAGGCTACTGGGTTGTGGGCGTCGGCGACGGCCAGTCCGCGATCGAGGAGTTCGAGAAGCATCAGTTCGACCTGGTCGTGCTCGACCTTATGCTCCCCAAGATTCCCGGCGAGCGCGTTTGCCGCACCATTCGCGATACCTCGGATGTCCCCATCATCATGCTGACGGCTAAGGGCGAGATCGAGGACCGTATTATCGGTCTTGAGCTCGGCGCCGACGACTATCTGATTAAGCCGTTCTCGCCGCGCGAGCTCGTCGCCCGCGTTCGCGCTCTGTTCCGCCGTGCCCATCAGGCCGACGAGCCCGCCGTCGAGGTACTCGACTTCGGCGATCTGGTCATCGATATCTCGGGCCACAAGATCTTGGTCGAGGGCAAGGAAGTCGATCTGACGGCTTCCGAGTTTAAGCTGCTCACCACGCTTGCCCGCCATCCCGGCCGTGTGTATAACCGCATGGAGCTGGTCGAGAAAGTGCTCGGGTATGACTTTGAGGGCTATGAGCGCACCATCGATAGCCACGTGAAGAATCTTCGCGCCAAGTTGGGCGATGATCCCAAGAAGCCCAAGTGGCTCTACACCGTCCATGGTGTCGGCTATCGCTTCGAGGCTCCGGCCAAGACCGATAAGTCGGACGAGAAATAGGGAAATCACATATGACACCTGCGCGCTTTGAAATCGGACAAAAGCACAAGCAGGAGAGCGAGGCGGGTTCCAAGGCTAGTTGGAACACGCCTCGTTCCGATTCACGGCCAACGATGAGCTATCCCTCGCGCATGGCACTTGCTTTTGCTCTGACATCGCTCATGACGGTATTGGTGCTGGTGGGCGTTGTCTCTGTTGTGTGGGGCACGGTCTTTTCGGATTACACACGCTCCAATATCGTCGAAATCGCAAATTCCGCTGCCGAGAAGTTGGCGACCTCATATGAGGAAAACGGCTCTTGGACCGCGGGAGAACTGCGCACGGTCGCAACGTCGAGTTTGGTTTCCGACGATCTGGGCATGCAGGTCGTCAATAAAAAGGGCGTGATCGTTTATGACGATTCTTGGCCCTCGGCAAGCGCTACCGCCGATGTACGCGAAAACCAGGCTATGACCGACGACACGAGCGGCAAGAGGGCATCGCATAGCCCGGTCTCGTCTGCTCCAACCGACTCCGATAGCGTTGCTGACGTCGAGATTGTAACGTCTTCCGGCGAGCATGTCGGACAGGTAAAGCTGTGGGCCATCGGCTCCGACGCTCTGCTCACCAAGGCGGACTCTGCGTTTAGGGAGAAGACCTTTAACGCCATGGCCCTCGCCGCGGTTGTTGCAATCTGCATTTCGGTCGTTATCGGATCGCTCGTGTCGCGCATGCTCACCAAGCCGATTCATCGCATCACCAGTACCGCAAAGCAAATCCGTGACGGCGACCTGTCGGCTCGCACGGGACTGCGCGGTGATGACGAGATCGATCAGCTGGGTGAGACCTTCGATGAGATGGCCACTTCGCTCGAGAAGGATATGAAACACGAGAAGCGCCTGACCTCAGACGTTGCACACGAGCTTCGCACGCCGCTTATGGCCATGCTCGCAACGGTCGAGGCCATGCAGGATGGCGTGTATCCCACCGACGATGAGCATTTGGAGACCGTTGCTTCCGAGACGCGTCGCCTGGCTCGTCTGGTGCAGCAGATGCTCGACCTGTCGCGCATGGAAAACAGCACGGCTCCGCTCAACCTTGAGCCGGTGGACATGGTTCCTTTCGTGCGTTCCATCGTCAATGCCCAGGAGCGCCTGTTTGTCGACCGCGATCTGCGCCTGCGTTTTGCGGACGAGACCCAGGGTCACGACGATGTCGTCGAGGCCGATCCCGACATGATCACGCAATGTGTTATCAACCTCATGAGCAACGCCATGCGCTACACCCCCGAGGGCGGTTGGGTCGTGGTGTCGGTGCTCAGTGACCGCAGGCACGTCAGCATTGCCGTTTCTGATACCGGCATCGGTATTGCCAAGGACGATCTGTCGCGCATTTTCGGGCGGTTTTGGCGCGCCGATGCCAGCCGCGCCCGCGAAGCTGGCGGCCTGGGCGTCGGCCTCGCCGTGACCAAGCAGATCGTCGAGCGTCACCATGGCTACATATCCGTGGAGTCGGAGCTTGGAAGGGGTACGACTTTTACAATTCATCTGCCCCGCGAGCACACGGCGGACGCGGCATCTACTACAATGGAGCACTAGCTTTTCGCTATTCGGTGAAGGAGGGGCCGCGTCCCTGCCGCTCCGAGTTTGCGAAAACGTGCGGGAAAGAACCCGCATTTCTGTCGTATTTAGGTAAGGAGTGACTCACGTGACAACGATGGAGCGTCGTCCGGATTCCCGTGGCAAGGTTCGTGATATTTACGATGCCGGTGAAAACCTGCTGATGGTCGCCACCGACCGCATTTCTGCGTTCGACTTCATTCTTCCCGACGAGATTCCGTTTAAGGGAGAGGTGCTCAATCGCATCTCGGCATTCTGGTTCGATAAGTTTGCCGACATCGTCCCCAACCATCTCGTTTCCATCGACCCGGCGGATTTCCCCGAGGAGTTTGCTGAGTATCGTGACTACCTCGCTGGCCGCGCCATGCTGGTTAAGAAGGCCCAGACGATTCCTATCGAGTGCATCGTCCGCGGCTATCTGACCGGTTCGGGCAAGAAGACCTATGACGAGAACGGCACCGTCTGCGGCATTCAGCTGCCCGAGGGTCTGACCGAGGCCTCAAAGCTTCCCGAGCCGCTGTTCACGCCGTCCACGAAGGCCGAGATCGGCGACCACGACGAGAATATCTCGTTTGAGCGTTGCTGCGAGATCGTGGGTGAGGACATCGCCGCGCAGATTCGCGACCTTTCCCTCAAGATCTACAAGGCTGCCGCCGAGTACGCCGCGACCCGTGGCATCATCATTGCCGACACCAAGTTCGAGTTTGGTGTTATTGATGGCAAGGTCACGCTGATTGACGAGTGTCTCACGCCCGACTCCAGCCGTTTCTGGCCTGCTGCCAGCTACGAGGAGGGCAAGATCCAGCCTAGCTACGACAAGCAATTCGTCCGCAATTGGCTCAAGGCCAACTGGGATATGACGGGGGAGACCCCGCACCTGCCCGCCGAGGTCATCGATGGCACGTCCGAGCGCTATCGCGAGGCCTTCCAGATCATCACGGGCTCCCAGTTCACAAGCATGAAGGAGAACGCGTAAGTGAGTACCCGCAGCGCCACGAACAAGCGCACGCAATCCCACGAGGTTACCGGGGTTGCGCGCAAGTCCGCCGCATCCGCCAAGCCCGCTCGTCAGGCAGCGAGTTCTGTTCGCGTCGTGCCGGCATCATCCAAGGCACGCCGCAAGGAGCTCGAGAAGGGCGAGAGCCTCGAGGGCCTCTCTAAAGAGGAGAAGCGCGCACGCAAGGCTAAGCAGCGCGCCAAGGAGGATCGCATCTACACGGTGTCGAATATCCTCCTCCAGCAGGATGAGGACTACACCAAACGCCGCCGCATCTGGTGGGCCGTGCTCGCTATCGGCATGGTGCTCGTCGTGGCCATTTGGGCTTCGCTGTACTTCGCTCCCGCCGGTATGGTGTCCGGCCCCGTCCAGATGGTCGGCATCGTTTTGTCCTATGTCGTCATTCTGGGTGACTTCATCTACGACTTCGTGCGCATCCGTCCTCTGCGTAATATGTATCGCACGCAGGCCGAGGGCATGTCCGATAACAAGCTCAACGCTGTTATCGAGCGTTCGGCTGCCGAGGGGGACAAGAAGGCCTCTAAGAAGAAGTAGCGTTACAACCTATAGATATCGCTAAGATATAAGGCGCGTCGTTTTTGCGGCGCGCCTTTTTACTGTCCTACAGATAGATGGAGTGGCACATGATCCGAGCTGCCCTAACGGTCGAGGAAGCTCTTGAGGGCATGAAGACCCTTGAGCCCAAGATTAAAAATTATGCGCGTCTCGTTGTCCGCAAAGGCGTAAACGTTAAGCCCGGCCAGGAGGTCGTCGTTCAGTCTCCCGTCGAGTGCGCGTCATTTGCGCGCGTAGTGGTTGAGGAGGCTTATGACGCCGGTGCCGGCCACGTGACGGTCATCTGGGCTGACGACGTCGTGACGAGGCTTACGTACGAGCATGTCGAGAAAAGCTATTTTGAGCAGACGCCTGAGTGGAAGCGTATGCAGCTGGATTCTCTGGCTCAGGACGGTGCTTGCTTTATCTTTATCGAGGGTGCCGACCCCGCTGCTCTGAAGGGTATTGACCCCGCTAAGCCTGCCGCGGCATCCAAGGCAAGGAACACGCAGTGCAAGACTTTCCGCCGCGGACTGGATTACAACATCAACCCGTGGTGCATTGCCGGTGCGCCGGTTGTTGCCTGGGCGCGCGAGGTGTTCTCGGATGACCCGGATGAGGTTGCAGTCTACAAGCTGTGGAATGCGATTCTGCATACCGCCCGTGCTGACGGCCAAGATCCGGAGAGCGACTGGGAGCTTCACGATGCAGCGTTTGAAAAGAACCTGCGCTTTCTGAACGAAAATCGTTTCGACCGCCTGCGCTATACCGCTTCGAATGGAACCGATCTGGTAATCGGTATGACGAAGGGGCATGAGTGGGCCGGCGGTAAGGGTAAGACTCCCGACGGTCATCCCTTCTTCCCCAACATCCCCACCGAGGAGGTCTTCACCTCGCCCGATCGTATGCGTGCTGACGGAATCGTCTATTCCGCAATGCCGCTTATCCATCACGGTAACAAGGTCGACGATTTTTGGATCAAGTTCGAGAACGGTCGTGTGGTGGATTACGACGCCCGCGTGGGCAAGGCGACACTCGCAAGTATCATCGATACTGACGAGGGCGCTGCCCATCTGGGAGAGGTCGCGCTCATTTCCAAGAACACGCCGATTCGCGAAAGTGGCATCCTGTTCTACGACACGCTTTATGACGAGAATGCCAGCTGTCATCTTGCGCTGGGAGTCGGCTTCCCGGAGTGCATCGAGGGTGGATATGATATGTCCAAAGAGGAGCTCTTGGAGCATGGCGTCAACGTTTCGAGCACGCATGTCGACTTCATGATCGGTACGGACGATATCGATATTGTGGGCATTACGCCCGATGGACGCGAAGTTGTGATTTTCCAGAACGGCCAATGGAGTTGGGAATAGTCCCAGACCGTGGTACAATGCCACCCGCGGGCCGTTAGCTCAGCTGGCAGAGCAGGGGACTTTTAATCCCAAGGTCCAGGGTTCGAACCCCTGACGGCCCACCATAGAATAGAAAGCGATCGACTCCGGTTGGTCGCTTTTTTGTTGCCAAGGCATGGGTTCGAACCCGTCGGGGCGCGGAGCTGAGTAAACGCGTAAGCGTTTGCCAGCGCAGCGCGCAAGGCGCGAAAGCGCCGCAGCGGCCGCCTGCGGAGCAGACTGAACCCCTGACGGCCCACCATAGAATAGAAAGCGATCGACTCCGGTTGGTCGCTTTTTTGTTGCCGGTGCACGGGTTCGAACCAGATCTTCTCTATATATAAGGACGTCTGGCGGCCAAAACCAGCCTTTTACCGACAGGAAACCAAAACCTGATGTCTTTAGAGTAAAGTAGCGCACCAGAGATGACCGATGCCTCAACACCTATAAACCAGCTGGTCATCGCCAATACCAGAAGCCGATGCTTCAGACATGACTTCAGTGGAACAACTGAAGGATCAATTCATTTGTGAACAAAATATGGAGTGCGTGATTCCCGCCCACGGGGGCCCTCCG
>CATYJA010000057.1:0-10551 GCA_958407545.1 uncultured Collinsella sp.
ATGCACAGCGTGCTGCCGTTTTGCCAAGTCGCGACTTTGCCGTACCACTCAACGGGAATATCGAGCTGATACAGGTCCGTTGCCTTATGTCGAGCATCGGCGTCGCGGGCCGCCTGTGCCTCGCGGGAGCTCACGGCGTTGACGGCGGCGTCACGGCGCGCGGTTGCCGCCTGCTGGAGCACCTTTGCGACCGCGGCGGAGTTCACCCCGCCTTCCTCGGCATACTTGGCGGCGGCATCGATCTGGTCGTCAGTCACCGTGTCGGCCGAAGGCACCTTGAGCTTAAAGGTGGCCTGGGCACTTAAATCCTGTCCATCGCTCTTAACGGTGACCTGCGTCTTGGTGGTCGGGACGGTATAGATGGTGCCGTCGGCCGCGATGGGGGAGGCAGCGATGGAGAGCGTGTAATCGCCGGGCAGCAGTTTGATGCCGCGGCCGTGCTCGTCAACGTAGAGCGTTTCGCTCACGGAAGAACCGTCGGAATCTTGTCCGCTCACCTGCACGGGAATCTTGGAGCCAGTTGAGCAGTCGAGGCCCGCGGCATGCACGCCAATCTGCACCGACATCATGGTATGGGCGTTTGCGGCAAGCACGGCAGCCTGCTCTTGCTGATATCCGTTCCAGGCAGCATAGCCTGCGCCGCCGGCGACGAGCGCGACGGCCACAACGCCGGCAACCATCAGGTTGCGGCGCTTGGGCGGCATCTTACGATGACGAACCTCGGCTTCGCGTGCCGAAGGAACGGACGGTAGGGGAATATCGCCCATGGCGATGGTCTCGTCCACGGCAGGCGCGGAGCCCAGGCCGGGAAGCTCGCGGGTCAGCGAATCTTCGGCCGGCAAGCTGTCGAGCAAGATGGTTTCCTCGCTCGTGTCGGATTCGGGCTGGTCGTCGGCCTCGCATTCGGATTCCTCGTGCCCCGCCTCGTCCTCGGTGGGCGCGGCGCCATCGTCTTTTGCATCCTGATCATCGGGCTGCGCCTCGATTTCCGGCTCATTCCGCACATCAACGCTCGAATCGTCAAACGCAATCTCGGCCAGTGCGATCTGGTCTAGGCTCTCCAGGGCCTCGGCACACGCTTCTGCATCTTGGGCCGCATCCTCTTGGCCCATCGTCTCATCTTTCATATATCCCCCAAGCTCAATATCGGCTCAACACTGTACCCAAAAATGGAGCCATATAAAGCGCGTATGAAATATAAGATTTGATTTAACCTGAGCGCATCGTTCGGCCGCATCCTCGCGGCAGCAAAAGGCCCCCGGAACGCGAACGAATCACATTCCGGGGGCTCTGCAATGCGTTGAGTTGCGCGGAGCCGGCTATGCTGCTTCGCGCTCAAGCGATGTCTGCGCCAGGCACGTTACTCGGCGTGCGCGTAATCAACCTTGGCGCGGCGGGCAGTGGCCTTCTCCCAATCGCTGGTGCCCTCAAAGACATCCTGCTTGTAGGGATTGCGGCCGAGCTTCTTGGCACGGTAGGCGACGTAGATGATCGCGGCGACGTTGGCGACCAGCGCGGCGACCGAGACCGCGGTGGCGGCGCCGGGATCGAGCGTGGAGTGCGTCACAAAGATGGACTCCTCCTGGAAGTACGGGAACACCTGGGCAAACATGCACCAAATGGCCAGCGTAAAGGCGCGGTTCTGAATCCAGCCGCCCTTGTTCCAGATAAAGGCGGCGACGGTGGGCGCCAGCAGCAGCGCAAAGCCGCAGAACCAGGAGTGGGTGGGCAGGCAGTTGTAGGTGTAGCAGAAGTTCCAGATATCGTAGGCGATGATGTAGACCCAGGTCATGTCGGGCCACAGCATGTCGGTCTTGTCCTCGGAGGCGTAGACGCTCCACCAACCGGTCATGCAGAAGATGTTGATGATGCCCGCGATACCGTTGAACACGTTGTTCCAGCCGGCCAGCTGCGTGGCGCCCTCGGAGGTGACCCAGGTGGACTCGCCCAGGACAAAGAAGTGATAGGCGCTCTCAAAGTCAGACACGACGGCGATCATGATGTTGATGGCGACGATCACAAACGGCCACGCGCGGAACCAATGCGCCTTGCCGATCTTGCCCCACTGGTACTTAATGGCAATGAAGCCCCAGCAACCGGCCAGCGCCGCGTACACCTTGGCGTAGTGGAACCAGCTGTTCTGGTACACATGGGTGGGGTTGGTGAGCGCCCACTCGGCACCCTGTGAAACGCCGACGGCGATGGCGACGCAGTAGATGGTCATGGCCAGCGGAGCCACGCCAAAGATGATGGCCGCGCCGAGCTTGGTGCGGCGGCCGACCTCGTTGAGCACGATCAGGCCAATAAAGACCATGGCCCAGCCGGCCCAGTGGATAAGGGTATCGCTACCCCAAACATCGAACAGCATGCTGCTCTCCTTTCACACGCCCGCGGCCCCTCTTCTGATTGCGGACAGTTTGGCCAAATGTCGTCAGTTCTGGGGCTTGCGCTCCGGATACTTGGCGGTATAGCCCTCGATGTGGAGTGTCGAGGCGATGATTTCCTTGACCGTCTCGTCGGGCACATCGGGGTGCGTGCGGATATACATCAAAAGACCCATGATGAGGGTGTAGAACGTTTCGTAGACATGGTCGATGCGCAGCTCGTGATGGGCGACAAAATCAACCACGGTGGTGTCGCAGATGTACTGAGCCACGCGCTGAACCACGTTGTGCAGAAAGCCGCCGTAGAGCGCGCCGCTGCTCGAGGTCAGGGTACTCGGCAGCTCGTGGCCGCTGGCGACCAGGCGCTTAAAGAGCGGGGCGACGGTGTCGAGCGCGCCCTCAATATCACCGACGATGCGGTTGGCATTCCACTGCTCGAGCTCGGAGATAAAACCGTCAATTGCCTCGTCCATGACGGCGGTGACGGCGGCGTCCATGTCGGCGAAGTAGTGGTAGAACAGCGAGCGCGTGCAGCCGGCTCGCTTGGTCACGGCCGAGACGGATAGATGCGACACGCCTAGCTCAGAGCTCACGGTGCGCACGGCGGCGAGGATCTCGCGACGGCGTTCGTCGCCCGTCAAGCGCTTTGCCGCGCTATCGGATGCGGGGACGGCATCGACCACAGAGGTATCTGCTGTGTTGTTGCTCATGTTTTGCCGCCTTTCATCCTCTTTTGCCTGACCGTTCGCCTAACAGTCTTGAATATTGTTGACGGTTCGTCAATACTATTTTTGACACAATGTCAACTAATGGCGGGTGAACGGCATGGGGGCATGCCCGGCCTGCAAAAAAGAGGGGTGCCGCGGTCTCGCCGGGCTGTGGCAAGAGAAGGGACAACCATGATTCTCAACGGACCGGGGATTAGCTACACCGAGCCCGACATCGGTTCGGAGTTCGTGCCGCCGCTGCCGGAGCATCCGCGCGAGGCCATCGTCAAGCTGTGCGAGCACTGCACCAACCGTCTGCTGCATCGCGATGAGCTGCTGGGCTACGAGTACTGGTCGTTTGCCGAGGCCGCGACTGACGAGCAGGCCGAAGTGCTCTGCAAGATGAAGATGCGCCGTCCCTATACGCTGCCCGAGATGGTCAAGCTCACCGGCATGCCCGAGGCCCAGATCGAGAAGATGCTCGACGATATGAGCTACACCGGCCTGCTCGAGTACAACTGGGAAAATCCCGAGCGCGCCAAGCAATGGGTGCTGCCCATGCTGGTGCCGGGTTCCGCCGAGTTCCTCAACATGCGCGTGAGCCAGCTCGAGGAGCATCCGGTCTACGCTAAGTTCTTTGAACAGGCATCCAAGGGCCCGCTGTCCAAGGCCACGCCGATGGTGCCGCCCGGAGGCGCCGGTATCGGCATGCACGTCATTCCGGTCGAGAAGGCCATCGATGCCGCGAGCACGTCGGTGCCTATTGAGCATATCGAGCATTGGCTCGACAAATACGAGGGTAAGTATGCCGCCAGCACCTGCAGCTGCCGCGCGAGCCGTCGCGTGATGGGCGAGGGCTGCGCCGACGACCCGGCCGATTGGTGCATCGCCGTGGGCGATATGGCCGACTACGTGGTCGAGACCGACCGCGGCCATTACGTGACCCGCGACGAGGTCTACGACATCCTGCGCCAGGCCGAGGACAACGGCTTTGTGCACCAGATCACCAACATCGACGGCGAGAACAAGATCTTCGCCATCTGCAACTGCAACGTCAACGTGTGCTATGCCCTGCGCACCTCGCAGCTGTTCAACACGCCCAACCTGTCGCGCTCGGCCTATGTCGCCAAGGTCGAGAAGGACAAGTGCGTGGCCTGCGGTCGCTGCGTTGAGGTGTGCCCGGCCGGTGCCGCTAAGCTGGGCCAGAAGCTCTGCAGCAAAAAGGCCGGCGGACAGGTGCCCGAGTATCCGCGCCAGGAGCTGCCCGATGCCACCAAATGGGACCACACCAAGTGGTCGCCCAACTACCGCAATGACAACCGCATCGAGACGCACAAGTCCGGCACCGCGCCCTGCAAGACGGCCTGCCCCGCGCATGTCGCCGTTCAGGGCTATCTGAAGCTCGCGGCTCAGGGCCGCTATGACGAGGCCCTAGCACTCATTAAGCGCGAGAACCCGCTGCCCGCTATCTGCGGCCGTGTGTGCAACCGCCGCTGTGAGGATGCCTGCACCCGCGGCCGTGTGGACGCCGCCGTGGCCATCGACGAGGTCAAGAAGTTCATCGCCCAGCGCGATCTGGACGCCGCGACCCGCTATGTCCCACCTGTGGTGACTCCGACGCGTGCCGGCGGCTTCGACCAGAAGATCGCCATTATCGGTGCCGGCCCGGCCGGTCTGTCCTGTGCTTTCTACCTGGCCGAGAAGGGCTACAAGCCCGTCGTGTTCGAGAAGAACGAGCGCCCGGGCGGTATGCTCACCTACGGTATTCCCAGCTTTAAGCTGCAGAAGGACGTTATCGAGGCCGAGGTCGAGATCATTCGCCTGATGGGCGCCGAGTTCCGCTATGGCGTGGAGGTCGGTCGCGACGTGACACTCGACGAGCTGCGCGAGCAGGGCTTTAAGGCCTTCTACGTGGCTATTGGCTGCCAGGGCGGCCGCCTTGCCGGTATTCCGGGCGAGGACGCCGAGGATGTGACCGTGGCCGTCGACTTCTTGCGCGAGGTCAACAGCGGCAAGATCGACGCGCTGCCCGGCCGCACCATCGTGGTGGGCGGCGGCAACGTGGCCATCGACGTGGCCCGCAACGCCTGCCGCCTGGGCTCCGAGCACGTTGAGATGTTCTGCCTGGAGAGCGAGGCGCAGATGCCCGCCAGCGAGGAAGAGCGTCGCGAGGCCATCGAGGACGGCGCACACATCAGCTGCGGCTGGGGTCCCAAGGAGGTTCACCTGGACGAGACCGGTCGTGTGTGCGGTATTACCTTCAAGCGCTGCACGCGTGTCTTTGACGACGAGGGCCGTTTTGCGCCCGAGTATGACGAGAACGATCTGCGCCGTGTCGATGCCGACCGTGTCGTCATGTCGATTGGCCAGTCCATTGTGTGGGGCGACCTGCTGGCTGGCTCCAAGGTGGAGCTTGGCCGCGGCCAGGGTGCCCTTGCCGATCCCCAGACCTACCAGACCGCCGAACCCGACATCTTTGTGGGCGGCGATGTCTACACCGGTCCGAGCTTTGCTATCGACGCCATCGCCGCCGGTCACGAGGCCGCTGTCTCCATCCATCGCTTTGTGCAGCCGGGATCCACGCTCACTATCGGCCGCAACCAGCGCCGCTACACCGCGCTCGACCGCGACGATGTTGTGATCGAGAACTACGACAACGCGAGCCGCGAGGTTGCCCACGTGGACCGCGAGCGCGAGAAGGCCGCGCCGTTTAGCGAGTACGTCGAGACCTTTACCGAAGAGCAGGTGCGCGCCGAGACCGCCCGTTGCCTGGGTTGCGGTGCCTCGATCGTCGACTCCAACAAGTGCATCGGCTGCGGCCTGTGCACCACCAAGTGCGCGTTCGACGCCATCCATCTGGATCGCGACCGCCCCGAGTGCTCCACGATGGTCAAATACGAGCAAAAGCTCCCAAGCCTTGGCAAGTACGCGCTCAAGCGTGCAATTAAAATCAAGTTCGGTCGTAAATAGGTAACCATGGCGGATAGGGGGACGGCGCAGACTAGATTTCGCCGTCCCCTTGCTTTGAGTTTGCATCGCATCAACCGTTGTTGAAAGGTTTCTACCTTGCATGAATTAGGGATTGTGTATCACATCATTCGCGATGTTGAGAATGTGGCGCGCGCCAATGGCGTGCGTCGCGTTTCGAGCGTGACGTTGCTGCTGGGCGAAGTCTCGGGCGTCGTTCCCGACTTGCTGCTCGACGCTTGGCGCTGGGCGGCAGATAAAAAACCCATCACCGAGGGTGCGGAGCTTATCGTGGAGCCCGTCGAGGCCGTGACGCATTGCGAGGCGTGCGGCCGCGACTATTCGACAGTCGAGCACGGCAAGACCTGCCCCCATTGCGGTAGCGGCGATACCTATCTGCTCCAGGGCCAAGAGGTCATGATCAAGCAGATTGAGACCCCCGACGAGGAACCGGCAGACGCTGCCCCCGACGGCCCTTCCGACGTCCCCGACGCCGTCGACGCCGCCAACCCCCTCCACATCGTCTAGGATCCCCTATAAGTTGCGGTGAAATAGTTCCTAAATCCAGCCTTCTGGCTCTTAAACAAGAACTATTCCACCGCAACTTTTTTGAGTGGTTTCGTAGATCATAAGTCGCGCAAATAGTCAAGTCATACCTGTTTGAACAAAGTAGCGGCAGTACAAGTGCATTCGCACTTGCTTAAAATCGATATTAATGAACAGTCTGCTTGTATCTGTAAAATGCGTGGCTTGATGAGCGACGCCTTGGCGGGTAATGAGTCAAAAAGCAGTAACGTAATCAACTTGTAACAAACTTAGACGTTTAAACAAATAATCCAACCTTTTGCGAATTTAGCTATAATTCCACAATCCAAACAGGTATACTCTTTTCATGTCGTGTAGGAAATACGTAGACAAAAAGGAGGTTATGTGATGGTAAGTATTGTTCTTGCTAGCCACGGGGACTTGGCAGCTGGAATCAAGCAGACGGGCTCGATGGTCTTTGGCGATCAGCCGTCTGTTGCCGTGGTCTCGCTCGAGCCGAGCATGGGCCCCGACGATTTCCGTGCCAAGGTCGAGGAAGCAGTCGCTTCCTTCGAGGACCAGGAGCAGGTGCTCTTCCTCGTTGATCTGTGGGGCGGCACGCCGTTCAACCAGATCAGCGGACTCATCGAGGGCCACGATTCCTGGGCTATCGTCACCGGTGTCAACCTGCCTATGCTCATTGAGGCATATTCGCAGCGCTTTGACGCAAAGAACACTGCACATGCGATCGCAAAACATCTCGTGACTGAGGCTAAGGCTGGCGTGCGTGTCAAGCCCGAGTCTCTGGAGCCCGAGGAGAAGAAGCCGGCTGCGGCCGCCGCTGCTCCTGCAGGCGCCATCCCTCCGGGAACGGTCATCGGCGACGGGCACATCAAGATTGCCCACGTCCGTATCGACACCCGTCTGCTGCATGGTCAGGTGGCCACCACGTGGACCAAGCAGATCAACCCCAACCGCATCATCGTGGTTTCCGACGGCGTTGCTCACGACGAGCTCCGCAAGACCATGATCGAGCAGGCTGCCCCTCCGGGAGTCCATGCCAACGTCGTGCCCATCAAGAAGATGGCCGAGGTCGTCAAGGACACGCGCTTTGGTGACACCAAGGCCATGCTGCTCTTCGAGAACCCGCAGGATCTGCTCAAGGCCATCGAGGCCGGCGTCGACATCAAGGAAGTCAACATCGGTTCCATGGCTCACTCCAAGGGCAAGGTCGTCGTCACCAACGCCGTCGCTATGGGCGATGATGACGTTAAGACTCTCGAGGCCCTCAAGGCCAAGGGCGTCAAGTTCGAGGTCCGCAAGGTTCCTTCGGATTCCTCCGAGGATCTCGACGCCATGTTGAAGAAAGCTAAGGCCGAACTGGCCGCTCAAGCATAGTAAAGGAGGGTCCGATACATGTCTGCAATCACTATTCTGCTTGTTGCGATTGTCGCGTTGCTTGCCGGTATGGAAGGCGTTCTGGATGAGTTCCAGTTCCATCAGCCGCTCGTGGCATGCACGCTTATCGGTCTCGTAACCGGTCACCTTCAGGAGGGCATCCTCCTGGGCGGTTCGCTCCAGATGATGGCCCTTGGCTGGGCTAACGTCGGCGCCGCCGTCGCGCCTGACGCCGCTCTGGCCTCGGTCGCTTCTTCGATCATCATGGTGCTCGCCCTCAACGGCGGCGCCACTGATTCGGCCAAGGCCGTTACCGCGGCCATCGCCGTCGCCGTCCCGCTGTCGGTCGCTGGTCTGTTCCTGACCATGATCTGCCGTACCATTGCTACCGCTATCGCTCACGCCATGGACGGTTGCGCCGAGAAGGGCGACTTCTCCGGCATCGAGCGCTGGCAGTACGCTGCCATCCTCATGCAGGGCCTTCGTATCGCCATCCCGGCAGTACTTCTGTGCGTCATCCCGGCCGAGGCTGTTACCAACGCGCTTAACGCTATGCCCGACTGGCTGTCCGGCGGCATGGCCGTCGGCGGCGGCATGGTCGCTTCCGTCGGTTACGCCATGGTCATCAACATGATGGCCACCAAGGAGACCTGGCCGTTCTTCATCCTCGGCTTTGTCCTTGCTGCCATCCCTCAGCTCACGCTGATCGCCCTTGGCCTCATCGGCATCTCCCTTGCCCTCATCTACCTTGGCCTTAAGGATCTGGCCAAGCAGGGTGGCGGCATGGGCGGTGGCTCCGGCGACCCGCTCGGCGACATTCTGAACGATTACGAGTAGGAGGGGAGTGATACATATGGCAGAGAACAAGATTCAGCTCACCAAGGCTGACCGTAAGAAGGTTTGCTTCCGTCATCAGTTCCTTCAGGGCTCGTGGAACTACGAGCGTATGCAGAACGGCGGCTGGTGCTTCGCAATGATCCCTGCGATCAAGAAGCTCTACACCAGCAAGGATGACCAGATTGCCGCTCTTAAGCGCCACCTGGAGTTCTATAACACCCACCCCTATGTTTCCGCCCCCGTCATTGGCGTTACCCTCGCCCTCGAGGAGGAGCGCGCCAACGGTGCTCCGATCGATGACGTCGCCATCCAGGGCGTCAAGGTCGGTATGATGGGCCCGCTCGCCGGCGTCGGTGACCCCGTCTTCTGGTTCACCCTTCGCCCGATTCTGGGCGCTCTGGGCGCTTCCCTGGCCATGTCCGGCAGCATCGTCGGTCCGCTGCTGTTCTTCTTCGCGTGGAACATCATCCGTTACGCTTTCCTGTGGTACACACAGGAGTTTGGCTACAAGGTCGGCTCCTCTATCGCCAAGGACCTCTCCGGCGGTCTGATGGGCAAGGTCACCGAGGGCGCTTCCATCCTGGGTATGTTCATCATCGGCGCCCTGGTCGAGCGCTGGGTGTCCATTTCCTTCACCCCGATCGTCTCCACGGTCAAGCAGTCTGCTGGCGCCTTTATCGACTGGGCTAGCCTGCCCTCCGGTTCCGAGGGTATCAAGGAAGCGCTGACGATGTACAACTCCGTCGGTGCTACCGCCCTTGATCAGATGAAGGTCACCACGCTCCAGGGTAACCTCGATCAGCTCATCCCCGGCCTTGCCGCCGTGTGCCTGACCCTGCTGGTCTGCAAGCTCCTCAAGAAGAAGGTTAGCCCGATCGTCATCATCCTGGCTCTCTTCGCCGTCGGCATCATCGGTCGCTTCTGCGGCTTCATGTAAGCACGCTTCGGCTTAAGACCGAGAGTTGCTAGGTAAGGGCTTTTGAGCCATTGAAACGGACCGCACCCGGTGGGTACACTGGATGCGGTCCGATTGTTTTTATTGGAGGGCGAGGCGCGTATGGCGCAATCTCAGAACAGCAAGGTCGATCTGGCAACGCCGGCAACCTGCCTGATGGGGCTTACCAGCCACGGTAACGTGATGGTGGGCAATAAGGCGTTCGAGTACTATAACGAGCGCAATCCCGAGGATTATATTCAAATCCCGTGGGACGAGGTCGACTATATTGCCGCCGAGGTTTTGCGCGGCACCAAGAAGATTACGCGTTTTGCCATCTTCACCAAGGACAACGGTCACTTTACGTTTTCGACGCGCGACGACAAAGAGACGCTTCGTGCTGTCCGCAAGTACGTCGACGAGGATAAGCTCGTGCGTTCGCCCGACTTTATCGATGTGACTGCCAAGGGCGCCAAGAGCATCCCCTCCGTTATCAAAAACCTCTTCCACAAAGGTAACTAGCTCCTCATAAGTTGCGGTGAAATAGTTCCTAAATACGGCTTTAGATGCTTCAGACAGGAACTATTCCACCGCAACTTCGAAGTCTAGTCATGCGACGTATTGCGATGCAGTAAATCTGCTACACTAGTACAGCATGCCTCCGTAGCTCAGGGGATAGAGCACCGCTCTCCTAAAGCGGGTGTCGACGGTTCGAATCCGCCCGGGGGCACCAGAAGATTATGACGGCGTCGTGAGAGCGGCGTCGTTTCTGGTTTGTGGGAGCTGCCGGCGGATTCGA